>JBBQPM010000176.1:0-14547 GCA_038217425.1 Gemmatales bacterium | reverse complement strand
TTCGCGTCGTCGGCATCGACCCAGTACATCGGAATGCCCAGCGGCTGGAAGAACTCGTTCGGTTCCGCCGACACCTGCCAGCGCAGCGTTAGCTCCGTCTCGGTCGTCCACGGGAAGACCGCTTCCGCCGGCTGCGTCAGGCCGACGAGCCCGATTCGGCCCAGCAGCTGCGTGCTCGCCGTTTGCCGGGCAGTGCGAATCTCCTGCTCCTCGATTCCCTGGCCGACCAGTTGCTGCGCCGCCTGGGCGAGCGCCTTGCCGGCCGGCTCGTAGTACGTTCGCTGCAGGCTTCCTTCTTCCGCGAACCAGTGATCGCGCAGCGTGCGCTCGGCCTGGGTTAGCAGTAGTTCGTGCAGGCGCAGACGCCGCAGCGCCTCGCCCGGGCCCATGGACTCTGAAGCGAGCGCCTTGACGAAGCCGCCGGGGAGCCCGCGTACGAGTTTGTCGGCCGCGAGCAGTTCCTCGGTCGATTTTTTGAGATCGCCAGCGGTTCGGCTCTCTTGCAGCCCCGCACGGACCAGCGCCAACATCTTGGGATAAACTCCCTCGAGCGCTTCGTTTTCGCCGACCAGCAAGAAGGGCCGCAACGGCAGCGTCGCAAACATCCGTTGCCGGGCGATGCCTTCCGTGACCTGCGCCGGCTGTGGAATCGCGGGTTGCTCGGCGGAGCCTTCGCGGTGGAACTTCGCGGACAAGATTCGGCTCGTGCGCAGCAGCTTCATGCGCTGCGCCGGTGCGTCGCCGTCGACCAGCAACGGCGTCGCCAGGATCGCCTCGATCTCGTGCCAGCGCTGCGGCAAATGGATCTCGTTGGCGAGCTTCTCGCACTCCAGGTTGAACGCGTCGTGCAGATCCTTGTCGTCCTGCGTCAGCGAGGTCGACGCCGCTTGCAGCGCCGCGGGGGTGCTCGTGCTCGACGCCAACAAGTCGCCGAGTTCCTTCGCTTTCTCGGCGACCGCCTTCAGCTTGGCGACGTACGGCTCGATCTCCTTTTCGCGGGCTGGATCGTTCGTCGGGATCCTGGCGAGCCACTGCGCCTGGAACGCGAGCGTCTGCAGTGCGCGATCGCGCACCGCGTGTCCTTCCTGCAATCGGCCGCTCAGTTCGAGCGCCTGCTTGTAAATTTGGCGTGCGGCTTCGAGCTTGGCGCCCGCTTCTTTCACGTCGTCGGTCTTGGTCGCAAAGAGCCAATCTTCGCCGAGTCGGCGCAGCGAATCCGCCTTGTCGATCAACCCCTGCACGCGCGGCGCGATCGCCTCGGCGTAGGGATGTCCCGGGCCCTTGCCCAGCGCCGCCTGTTCCGCCTGCATGCGAACCTCGAGGGCGGTTTGGATGTCCTTAAATACAGGGGGATGGGTGCGGTCCAGATCCTCGATCATCATCCGTAACAGATGGACCTCGGCCGGCCGAACGGCGCGGAAGTGCGCCTCGATCAACTCGATCATCCGCCTGGCTTTCGGCTGCCCGTCGGCGTGGACGATGTCGTCGCGAACCGCCTTGCTCCCCGTGAGATGGGCGAGCAGGAGCCGATGGAGTTCGAGGCCGACGAGGGCGTGAGCGTGTTTTTCGCCGAGGGCTTCGGCCTGACCGACGGCGAGTTCCTTGAGCTTGGCCACGACCTCGGCGGTCTTCTCCGCGTTGGTCGTTTCCCACAGGCTCTGAAAGTGCCCTTGCAGATCGGCGGCCTTCCACGGCGCCGGCAGTCCCAGGGCCGAGGGCATGGTCAACGTTTGCGTGAGGGTGCCTTGCGTCGCTTCCAGGAACGCCTTGCCGCGGATCGTCTTGTCCAAAGCCGTCAGACGCGCCTTGTAATCGGCGACGCGCGGCGCGACGTGCCCGGTCCGGTGCATCTGCTCGAAGCGGGCCGTCATCTCCTGGTATTGCCGCCAAAGTTCCGGCGTGTAGACCGCGGGAGGGGGCGCGGACTGCTGCAGCCGAACCAGCATCTGCCAGGCTTCCTCCAACTCCGCAGGGGGCGCGAACGACTTGCCCGGCGCGTCGTCCGGTCCGCGCTCCTGATAGCGCGTCGTCACCTGCACCAGCTCGATCTCCCGCGCCCGAGACTCGGCGCCCAGGAGGATCGGCGTTTGCGCCCGCGCCTTCGTCGCCTGTGCCCACGTCTGCACCTTTCGGCGAACGTACTCGAACAGCTCGAACGCGGTGACGCGCTGGTTGGTATCGACGTCGGCCGCCCCTTGCAGGCCTTCGAGCAGATAATGGAAGAACGCGGTCCGCCGCCATTCTTCCGAATCCCAGGAGACCTGGTCGACGTCGGAGGCGCACAGAATGAGCAGGTTCGCGGGCAGGCTCCCCTCGAGTTCGCGCAGCTTTTTCGCGAAGTTGTTGTGCAGCATTCCGGTCGGCACGTTGGTCCGCGCCAGGGCCGGCTCGAGCACGAGCACGACGTTCTTCTGCGCAAGCGGCGACGCGGCAATGTCTTTGAGCACTTGCTCCAGAAAGACGCCTTCCTTGCCTTGATCGTCGTCGAAGTGAAGAAACGCCTTGTTGTCGCGGACGTTGCCGTGGCAGGCGAGCACGATCAGGGCGGAGTCTTCCTTGATATTCTTGGGCACCTTGGCCCATTCTTTGTCCCAGGTGGTGGCGCGTAGGTCGACGGGGCCGTGAGCCCTGCTGATGTTGCCCGACTTGGTGAAGAGCGACGCAGACCCGGCGAGTTCTTCGAGATCCAGCAGGCTGCGCCAGCCGAGCAGGTTGGCGCGGAAGGTCAGGTTGTCGTCGTACGAGGCGCCGAGGAGGATGAGCGTGGCGGGTTTGGCGGGGCGCAGCCAAAGGATGACGGCAACGACGCCGGCGAGGACGCTCGAGAGCGCGAGGGCGGCGAGCACAAGTTTGCTGCCGCGCGACCAGGGCTTCTTGACCGGAGCTTCGCCGCCGGAGGTTTGCCAGCCCCGTTTGCCGCTGCCGACGCCTGCGGGGACGCTGGCCGAGGGGTTGGCTTGTTGCCGCCAGTCGCGTTTGGGTGTTTCGGACATATCGCATCCTCGGACGGACTTCGTTATCATGCAGGCAAGAAAAGCCCAACGGGTGAGGTACTCCGAACCCTTGGGATCCAGCGGTCGCAGGCGTGTAACCCAGAGGTTCGGAGTAGGGCGCGCCAATGGTTTCCGGCACACGGCCCGGCATAATCGGCGAGCCAGGTCGCGTACGCGCCTGGAGTAACCGCACGGGATGCTGTGCTCCAGGCGCTTACGCGACCTGGCTCGCCAGAATCCATTGGCGCACCCTCGGAGTACGTCACCCACTGGGCTTGCATCATTCTTCACCCCGTGGAGTATATTATCCGAATCTCGGGCCCCGTTCGGTCACGCGGCCGCGATTTTCCAGGAATATTCTCGATGTGCCATCGTCCTCTCCTTCTCGTCTGGTTCACGTGCTCGGCGCTCGCCGCGCAGGACTTCGAGCGCGACGTGGCTCCGATCCTCCTGCGCCGCTGCCTCGATTGCCACAGTGGACTCGAGCCGAAAGGAAAGCTCGACCTCTCGAATCCGAAAGGGGCGGCCAGGGCGATCGAAGCGGGCCACCCCGACGATAGCGCCCTCTGGCTACGCGTCGCCGACGACGAGATGCCCCCCAAGAAGCCGCTCGCCAAGGCGGAGAAGGACGTGCTCAAGGCCTGGATTAAAGCCGGCGCGAAATGGGGCAAAGGGCCACTCGATCTGCTCGAACACACCACCGACGTCCGCGCCGGCAGCGACTGGTGGTCGCTGCGGCCCGTGCAGCGTCCGCCGTCGCCGAAGGTCAAGAACTCGACCTGGGCCCTCAATCCGATCGACCGCTTCATCCTCGTCAAGCTCGAGAGTCACGGACTCGCGCCGTCGGCCGCCGCGGAGCGTCGCACGTTGCTGCGGCGCGTGAAGTTCGATCTCGTCGGTCTGCCGCCCACGCCGGAAGAAACGGAAACATTCCTGAACGACGCCCGGCCCGATGCGTACGAACGGCTCGTCGACCGCCTGCTCGCATCCCCCGCCTACGGCGAACGCTGGGCGCGGCACTGGCTCGACGTCGTTCGCTTCGGCGAGAGCCATGGCTTTGAGTTCGACGAACTCCGCAAGAACGCCTGGCACTACCGCGACTGGGTCATCCAGGCGCTCAACCGCGACATGCCGTACGACGAGTTCGTCACGATGCAGCTCGCCGGAGACGCGCGCTACCCTGGCGAACCGCGCGGCGTCATCCCCACCGGCTTCCTCGTCGCCGGCGGATTCGACACCGTGGGCCAAAAACAGCAGAGCGCCGCACAGCGCGCCATCGTCCGGCAAGACGAACTCGAGGACATGATCGGCGCCGTCGGTCAGACCTTCCTCGGCCTCACCATCCACTGCGCCCGCTGCCACGATCATAAGTTCGACCCGATCCGCCAGACCGATTACTACCGGCTCGCTGCCGCCCTCGCCGGCGTGCAGCACGGCGAACGCGAATGGAAGGACGCCGACCTCGAGACTCGCCGCTCCCAGAAGCTGAAGCAACTCGGCGACATTTTGAAAGAGATTGAACGGATCGAAGCTCCGGTCCGTGCTGCGATACTCGCCCAGCGCCAGAACGGCAGCGTCGGCGATCTTCCCAGGCCCATGGCACGCTGGGATTTCACCAAGAGCATGAACGACGAAATCGGCACGCTCCACGCCGCCCTCAAGGGAGACGCTCAGCAGAATGCCGAGGGCCTGGTTCTCACGGGCACGACCGGGTACGCGATGACGGCGAAGCTGAAGACGACGCTCGCCGCCCGCACCTTCGCCGTCCGCGTACAGCTCGCCAACTTGAAACAACGCGGCGGCGCGGCGCTATCGCTGCAGCGGCTCGACGGCACGCAGTTCGACGCCGTCGTCTTCGGCGAGCGCGAGCCGGGCCGATGGCTTGCCGGCAGCGAGAACTTCGCGCGCAGCACGCCGTTCGCCGGCCCCGCCGAGACTGAAACCCAGCCGATCCATCTCGTCTACGTCTACCGCGACGACGGCACGATCCTCGCCTACCGCAACGGCAAGTCTTACGGCAACGCGATCAAGTCCTCCGGGCCGACGTCGTTCCTCGCCGAGCAGTCGCAGCTGCTGTTCGGCCTGCGGCACTCGCCCATTGGCAGCAATCGCCATCTGCTGGGCCGAATCTTGCAGGCGGAAGTTTACGACAGACCCCTGTCCGCCGAGGAAGCCGCGGCGATCTCCGGCGATGCCAGCGGCTTCGTTTCCGAGAACGCCCTCGTCGCCAGGCTCACGCCGGAAGCCAAGGCGGCGCGGCAGCGCAAGCTCGAGCAAGCGGCCGATCTGCGGAAGACGCTCGCGGAGAACGTTCGGCCCAAGGCGTACGCGGTCCGTTCGACGGCGCCGGAAGCGACGCACGTCTTGCTACGCGGCGAGACGACGCGCAAGGGCGCCGAGATCGGGCCCGCGGGAGTCCAGGCCATCACCGGCCAAAAAGAGAGCAAGCCGTCCCAGGCCGACGACCTCCAGCGCCGCCTGGAACTCGCGCGCTGGATCGCGTCCCCCGGCAATCCGCTGCTGGGCCGGGTGATGGTCAACCGCCTCTGGCACCATCACTTCGGCGTGGGCCTCGTCGACACGCCCAGCGACTTCGGCTTCAGCGGCGGTCGGCCTTCGCATCCCGAACTGCTGGACTGGCTGGCCGACGAGTTTCGCCAATCCGGCTGGAGCATGAAGCATCTGCATCGACTCATGGTCACGTCCGCGACCTATCGGCAACAGTCGGGATTCAGGCCAGACGCTGCCAAGCTCGACGCGGGCAATCGCCTTCTGTGGCGCAAGAGTCCGATGCGTCTGGAGGCGGAAGCGACGCGCGACGCCGTCCTCGCCGTCGCGGGGAAGTTGAAACTCGAGGCCGGCGGGCCGGGGTTTCACGACTTCACGTTCACCATCCGCGGCGCCACGCATTTCTACGTCGCCAAGGAGACGCTCGAGCCCGACGCGATGCGCCGCAGCATCTACCGGACCTGGGTTCGCGGCGGGCGCAATCCGCTTTTGGACACGCTCGACTGTCCGGACCCGTCGACGGTGACGCCGCGGCGCGCGGTAACGACGACGCCGTTGCAGGCGCTGTCGCTGCTCAACAGCCAATTCATGCTGGCGATGACCGACGCTTTGGCGGAGCGTGTGGCGAAGGATGCGGGCCCGTCGCGCGCCGCCCAGATCGAGCGGGTCTATCAACTGACCCTGGGCCGAGCGCCGCGGCCCGAGGAAATCTCCGTCGCCCAGCACGTGAGCCTGGCAGTGTTATGCCGGGCGCTGCTCAATACGAACGAGTTCATGTACGTCGACTGAGTGCGAGGTAGATGATACCATGATTCATACCCCCATCTCCGGAGTGAATCCATGAAAACGAGATCCTGGGCTCTCTTGACACTGCTGACACTGGGCCTCGCGGCGCGAGCCGACGAATCCGAAGACTCCGTAGTGAACGCCGTCGACAAATCGGGCGGCCGGGTGATTCGCGATTCCGCCATCACGGGCAATCCCGTCGTCACGGTCGATTTCTCGAAAGTCTGGAAGTCGTCCCCCCCGCCTCAGGAATTCCAGGCCCTCCAGAAATTGCCGCACTTGCACACGCTCATGATGAGTCGACGCTCCCAAAACGAACATCTACAAAAAATCAAAGACCTGACGAACCTGCGAACGCTCACTCTGGACTACGGTAAATTCACCGATGCCGGGCTCAAGGAACTCGTCGCCCTGTCGCGCCTCGAAACGCTCACGTTGGCTGGCACGAGGGTCACTGGCGAAGGCCTGAAGCAACTCGGCGCGTTGCGAAGCCTCAAGCATCTGAACCTGACGGCGTGCGGTCTCAGCGACGTCAATGCCCTCGCAACGCTCGATCGGCTCGAAACGCTCAACCTCAGTCATAACCCGGTGGACGACGCCGGCCTCGCGGCGCTCAAATCCTTGCCGAACCTCAACTCGCTCACGCTCACCTACGGATCGGTCACGGGCGTCGGTCTGGGCGACTTCAAGCGACTCACGAAGCTCATCCTGGTGCGCTGCCCCATTTCCGACGACGGCTACAAAACCCTCGCCGGCATGACGAACCTGCGCCATCTCGACCTGCGCCTGACTCCCGTAACCGACCAGCGTCTGCGTTTCTTTCGGCACAACGTCAACCTCGAAGCGCTCGACCTCGCCCAGACCGGCATTTCCGACGACGCTTTCCGCGAATTGGCCACGTTCAAAAACCTCGAGTCGCTCCGCCTGAGCACGTCTCCCGTCGACGGATCGCAGCTCAAAGTGCTGCAGAATCTCAAGACCCTGCGCGATCTCGACCTGTCCAACACCTCAATCAATGACGCCAACATGAAAGAACTGGCCGCCCTCGAATCGCTGGAAAAGCTAAACCTCGACGGCGCCAAGCTCACCTCAGCCGGACTCCGCCATCTGAGCCGGCTGAAAAACCTGAAATGGCTCTCGATCCGCGCCACGGGCGAGCCGCTCGGCGACATCGGCTTGCTGGTGCTGGCCGAGAATAAAGGCCTGCAGACCTTGCGTTTCTGGGGCGCCAGCGTCACCGATTTCAGTCTCCGACATCTGCGCGAGTCGCTGCCCAACTGCAAGCTCGAGTATTAGTTTCGACACGGCAAATTCGTTCATGCCACAGCGGTCACAGAGAACACGGAGAAGTGAAACAGGGGCCAAATCACATGATTCTGAGCGTTCGCATTTTTTTCTCCGTGCTCTCTGTGACCTCTGCGGCCCGATTTGAATCTTGCAGCCAGGCGGGGAGCGACTCGCCGACCTCTCGGCGTTTCCTATAATCACAGGGTTGGGTGCTACGGTTCTCTTCTAGCAAGGTGGCCCATGCGTCAGTGGCTCCGAAACGTCGTCGTCGCCGTCAAAACCGTCGGCGAAGGATTGTGGATTACCATCTGGTACTTCCTGCAGACCTACCAGCGCAAAGCCTTCACCCAGCACTTCGAGTATCCGGAACTCCCCGTCGCCGTCAAACCGCGCTACCGCGGCTTCCATCGCTTCGACCTCACCACCTGCATCGGCTGCGACAAGTGCGCCAAGGCCTGCCCCGTGGATTGCATTTACATCGAAAAGATCAAGAATCCCGTCGGCAAAGGTTTCCGCGTCAACGGCTTCAAGATCGACTATTCCAAGTGCATGTTCTGCGCCCTGTGCGTCGATCCCTGCCCGGTCGATTGCATCTTCATGGGCTCCAACCACGACATCTCCAGTTACAGCCGAGACGGCTGCATCGTCGATTTCGCCAAGCTCCCCGAGGAAATCGCCTGGGGGCAATCGACGCTCAACCCGACGGCGGTCGCCGCTTCGAAGCTGGTGATTGACCCGGTCTGGACCAAGCCGCCGGATCCGCCCCCCCCGCCGAAACCCGCTCCCGCACCCAAGGCGCCCGCTCCAGCTCCGTCTACTTAAAGGGAACAAAGTTCATGGCCGCGAAACGTCCCCGCAAGATCCTGTTCACCGTCGGCGAAGCCAACGCCATGCTGCCGCTGCTGCGCTCCATCCTGCGCGACATCACCACGCTCGCCCACGACCTGCGCCGCCGGCACGACGAAATCGTTCAGCTGCAAACCGACGGCGAAGGCGACGCCAGCCGTCAGGAAATCATCGACGAACGCATTCGCGATTTCGACCGCGATCAAGGTAAACTTCAGGAGTACGTCACCGAACTCGAGAACCTCGGCGTCGAACTCAAGGACTTCTTCACCGGCCTCGTCGACTTCCGCTGCATGATGAATGGCCGAGAGGTCTATTTGTGCTGGAAGCAGGATGAAGCGGAAATCGAACACTGGCACGAACTCAACACCGGATTCGGCGGGCGCAAGAAACTGGCGCGGAACCTGGTCGGCAACTAACCCTTTTGGCGAGCGAACGCATGTCGGAATTGGTCTTCGCCCTTCTGGTCTTCCTCTTTGTCGGCTCGTTCTTCCTGCTCTTTCACATGCTGATCGGCAAGATGATCCGCCCCTCGCGCCCCGACGCCGAGAAGCTCACCATCTACGAGTGCGGCGAACCCGCCGTCGGCTCCGCCTGGATTCAGTTCGACCTGCGCTACTACGTCGTCGCCCTGCTCTTCGTCGTCTTCGACGTCGAAGTCGCCTTCTTCTTCCCCTGGGCCGTCGTTTTCGGCAAATCCAACGAAGTCGCCCGCAACCTCGACGGCGAAGTCAAGGATCTGCGCGAAGAACTCAAACGCCTCTACAAGTACGAGGAAAAGCACGGCGACACGACCGCCGCCAAGGCCGAGTGGCAGCGCAAAATCGACGGGGTCGCCGACCTTAATGAGAAGGAACTACGTCGGGACTACTACGACAAAGTGCTGGGGAATCCGCTGCGGACCCCCGAACCGGAACCGACCGCGGCGATGGCGAAGAGTTGGGCCTGGGTCGCCCTGTTCGATTTGCTTGTCTTTTTCGGCGTCTTGATGGTCGGCTTCGCCTATCTATGGAAGCGGGGCGACATCGACTGGGTTCGCGCGCTGCCCGAGAAGAACGAAGGCGCCGCGGAGTTGCCGCTGCGTCCAGTGTAGAACAACGGGAGATGCATCATGGGTTGGCTGGAAGGTCGCTTCGAAGAAACCGTCATCACGACCACGCTGGAACAAGGCATCGCCTGGGCGCGCGAATCGAGCATGTGGCCCATGACGTTTGGGCTGGCGTGCTGTGCCATCGAAATGATGGCGACGGGCGCGTCGCGGTACGACATCGACCGTTTCGGCGCCGGCGCGTTTCGCGCCACGCCGCGGCAGGCGGACCTGATGATCGTCGCCGGCACGGTCAACTACAAGATGGCGAGCCGGGTGCGTCGGCTCTACAATCAGATGCCCGACCCGAAGTTCGTGATCGCCATGGGCGCCTGCACCTGCGGCGGCGGGCCTTACTATAAGTACGGCTACAACGTCGTCAAGGGCGTCGATCTCGTAGTGCCGGTCGACGTCTATGTCCCCGGTTGCCCGCCGCGCCCGGAAGCGCTGCTCGAGGGTCTGATGCGCGTGCAGGACAAAGTCCGCGGCATGAAGTATCTCACGAAGAACCAGCCGATCGAACTGCCGATCCCCGCCCGCACCGGGTATGTGCTGCTGCCGCCAGAACTGAGCGACGTCGATCCGAAGACGGCCTTGGAAAAGCAGATCGCGTACGCCAAAATGACGAAGGAAAAGGCCGCCCCGGCCAAGGCGTGATTCACATGAAATCCGCGACAACCAGCTGATGGCCAGATTGTTAAAACGCCGTTACACGGTCGACGACACGGTATGGTTTGCGGGAACATCACTGGGCTCTTGAGTATCTACGTGCGGCAAGCAAAGCGGGGGCGAGTCGCTTGTAACAATCCCGGTTTCATTCTCGGTCGCGACCCAGACACGGTGCTTTGCCCGGACGTAGTACTTTGAACTGATTCGAAGTCCTACGGCGAACTAACTGTGGAATCTGCGGACTCATTGCCATATCTCGCGGCCGAGGTTCTGTCGCCAGAAGATGAACACGTGCAGATAATGGACCGTCTCGCCGGTTTTCTGGCAGCGGGCGTATCGATTGTGTGGATGGTGGATCCCAAGAATCGTAGCGTCACAATGTGGTGGGACAGCTTATTGCCGCTTGTTCTGGGCGATGGTGACGAGATCGCCAATCTCCGCGGCTTGCCGAATTTTAGATGCGAGATCTCGGAGATTTTCGATCCGCCGGGCATTGGACGATGCACTGTACCAGTCGGACCAAGCAATATTTTGATCGGAAGAATGACGGCAAAGGCGACGAGGTGGCCGAGCGCTTCACTGCCTTTTCCGCTGACCCGGCCAAAGAGGATTGGCGGCTCGGTTTTCGCCGGGGCAAATTGGTGTTGGCCAAAGAAGTCGAAGCGGCTGAAATTTTCGTCAAGAAACAACGCATCTACACCGAGATCAGTGGAAAGTAGTCGAGAATCAGGTACAGCCATGGCTTTGCTCGATCATTTTTCGCCGCCGCTCGAAGACCAACGCTATTGGCATTCGTTTGACAACGCCTGGGCGACGACGATCTCGACGGCGATCAACGCGAAACTCCCCGTCGGCTATTTCGCTGCTCCGAATGTGCAGTTCGGGATCGAAATCGATGTTGCGACGTTCGAGAACGCCGGGACGACGGATGCCGGTTTGGGGCTCGAGCAATGGGACATTCCCGCGCCGACAATGACCATTCCCTTGACCATGACGACCGACTTGGTGGAAGTTGAGATTTTCGACACCCGCGAAGGCCCAAATCTCGTGGGCGCGATTGAGTTGATAAGCCCTGCAAACAAAGACCGACCGGCGTCTCGGGATGCTTTTGTCGTCAAATGCCAGGCGCTTCTGCAGCGAGGAATCGGCCTGGCGATCGTGGATATCGTGACCGAGAGACGCGCCGACCTCCACGCCGAGTTGTTGGTGCACCTGGACCATACCGAATCCGTCAGCAAACCTTCGTCGCTCTACGCTTCTGCCTATCGACCGGTCAAACGCAACGGCGCCTTTTTTCTCGATGTTTGGCGCGAGGACTTGGCCATCGGACGTAAGTTGCCTACCCTGCCTCTGTGGCTTCGCGACTTCATTTGTCTGCGCGTCGATCTGGAAGAAACGTACCTGCGAACTTGCCTGGATCAACGTTACGAGTCTTACCTTCCTAAGTAACCCTTGAGACCATCATGACCGCCGCCGACATTATCGCCGCTCTCGAAACGCAGTTCCCGGCCAAGCTCAAGGCCAAGAACCTCGAAGCCCTCGATCCGTTCGTCACCCTCGACCCGGCCGACATTGTGGCCGTGTGCCGATTCCTCAAGGACGATTCGCGGCTCAAGTTCGACATCCTGAGCTGCATTACCGGCGTCGACTACCTCGAACCCGATCCCAAAAAGGTCGCCAAGTCCGGCTTCGAGCCGCATACCGAAGTCGTCTACCACCTGCAAAGCTTCGCCCATCGGCACCGAATCGTGCTGAAGCTGATCTTGCCGCGCTGGAAGAACGACAAGGCGGGCGAGATTCCCGAGATCCCGTCAGTATCGTCGGTTTGGGCCGCCGCCGACTGGCACGAACGCGAAGTCTACGACCTCAGCGGCGTGTGGTTCACCGGCCATCCCGACTTGCGCCGCATCTTGTTGGCCGAGGATTGGATCGGCCATCCGCTGCGAAAGGATTACGAGTTTCCGCTAGAATACCACGGTATCCGCGGCCGTTAACTCCGAGGCAGTCATGGCAAGGCTCAGTAGATTTCCATAGACCGGTTGGGTCATCGAAGATCTGGAAACGACAAACCTTCGAGAGATCTTGGCGTATCAATATCGAATCATCTACCGATTCGATGGCAATGAGGTTGAAATCGTCCGTATCATGCACGGCTCTCGCAATCTTAATCTGGATCAACTCTAAATCATGGCTACAGCAACCCTACCGCCGCAAGATCCCACCGTCATCGAGTTCGACGTCCGCACGGACGAGATGCTCGTCAACATGGGCCCGCAACACCCCTCCACGCACGGCGTGCTCCGCCTCGTGCTACGGACCGACGGCGAGGTCATCTCCGAAGTCATTCCACACCTGGGCTACCTGCACCGTTGTGCCGAGAAGATCGGCGAGAACGTCACGCCCATCCAGTACATCCCCTACACCGACCGCATGGACTACCTCGCGGCCATGAACATGAACCTCGGCTACTCGCTCGCCATCGAGAAGCTGTGCGGCATGAAGATCCCCGAAAAGGCCAGCGTCATCCGCGTCATCATCGGCGAACTCAATCGCATCGCCAGCCATCTCGTCGGCATGGGCGCTTACGGCCTCGATCTCGGCACCTTCAGCCCGTTTCTCTACGCCTTCCGCGAACGCGAAATGATCCTCGATCTCTTCGAGGAAGTTTGCGGCGCCCGACTGACCTACAGCTACGTGACTGTCGGCGGCGTCCATGACGACTTCCCGGAAGGCTGGCTTGGACGCTGCCAGCAATTCCTCGACTACCTGAAACAACGGATCAACGAGTACCACACGCTGCTGACGCGGAACGCCATCTTCATCCAGCGAACCGCCAACATCGGCGTCATGTCGAAAGAAATGGCCCTCGATTACGCCTGTTCCGGCCCCATGCTGCGCGGCTCGCTCGACCGATCCAAGGGCGATCCCGATTGGGACCTCCGCAAGCTCGAACCCTACTGCGGCTACGAACAGTACGACTTCAAAGCGATCCTGCCCCCCTTCCCCGAGAAGCCGCCCGAAGCGGTGATCGGCGATTGTTGGCACCGCTTCTACGTCCGCATGCTCGAAGTGCTCGAAGCCATCAAGATCGTCGAACAGGGTCTGAAGAAGTATCCGTCGGCCAGCGGGTCGCACCGCGTCGAGTTGCCGAAACATCTTCACCCGGGGGAGGCGTACGTGGAAACGGAATGCCCACGTGGGCAGATGGGATTTTACGTGGTCGGCAGCCCGGCGAAGTCGATGGTGCCGCTGCGCGTGCGGGCGCGTTCGTCGAGTTTTTCGAACTTGAGCGTGACGAACCCGCTCAGCCGAGGCTGCCTGATCGCCGACGTCCCCGCAATCGTCGGCAGCATCGACATCGTCATGGGTGAGATAGACAGGTGAGGCCGATAGCCGCAATGTGCTTGTGGATCAACAGGTTACGGCGACTGATAAATCTGGAAAAAGTTGCCGAATACGGTGCATTTCGCCGAATACGGTGCATTTAAGGTGCATCGCTGGCTCGACATCGTTACATCAAGCGGCCACGCTTTCCGACAGGTCAGCGTGGCCCTTTTCATTGACGGTTCCCGCCCGTCGCCTTGTACTACATGCAGGGGTTGAACACGACGCCGCTGCACGGCCACGCCGCCCTCTTCGGGGTGTACGGGATGCTCGGCATCGGGTTGATGCTCGTCTGCCTGCGGGCGTTGATCCCCGGACGGGAGTGGAAGGACGGGCTGCTCAAGTTCTCGTTCTGGTCGCTCAACGGCGGGCTGATGGCGATGTGCATCTTGAGCCTGCTCCCCGTGGGGCTGATGCAGACGTGGGCCTCGGTGGACCACGGCTACTGGTACGCCCGCAGCAGTGAGTTCATGCAGACGCCGACGATGCAATGGCTACGCTGGATGCGAGTGCCGGGCGACACGGTGTTCTTCCTGGGAGCCGTGGCACTGGTCGTCTTCGTCGCCGGGTTGAAGACGGGCCACTCGTTCCGCAAGGCGGAAGCGTCATGACCTCGTGCGACCTCGATACGCCCGTCCCCGATTGGGTCATCGAGCATCCCGAATCGCTGGCGGTGTTTCAGGAGTTGGGCATCGACTATTCCTGCGGCGGAAAGTCGATGGGGTATGCGTGTCGGGAGCGGGGACTGAATGCAGCAGCAGTTCTGGAGAAGCTGCATCACCGTCTCGCCGCCAAGCATGATGACAGCCCAAGTGAATCACAGGAACACTTACCCCCAACAACGGAGGAGCGAAACATGGCGTTTACCCATGCGAACCCAGGCGATGTGATTGACGTTCGGCCATTGGGGTCGTCCCTGGCGACGGCGAAGACCGCTACTCTGCTCAAAACGGGCAAGATCGAGGTCATTCGCCTCGTGATGACGGC
>JBBQPM010000175.1:0-14658 GCA_038217425.1 Gemmatales bacterium | reverse complement strand
GAAACGAACGCCCGCTTCAACGAGTCGTCGGCAGGTGAGCAGGCTTTTGCCCAGATGCGTGTCGCCATAGCGCTGGCGGGTGGCGAGCGATTCGCGCGTGAGATCGAAGGCTTCAAAGTGCGCCGGCCGGCGAGGATCTCGGGCAACGCGGGCTCGATCGGCACGTCCTCTTCCTGTTTTGCGGCGAGTTCGGCCGAACGCCTCGGATTGCGTACCAGGACGCGAGTCGACGGCCGGGGCGCGATCATTGGCCGCGCGCGATGAGCGTGTTGGTCGCGGGCGGCGGTCTCAAGATGGGCCAGGCGGTCGGCGCCACGAATCCCCGAGGCGAGGAACCCGCGCAAAGGGCCATGAACAGCAACGCCCTGCTCGCCACCATCTACCGCGGCTTCGGCATCGACCCCAACGACCATCTCCTGGACCGCACCGGTCGGCCCATTCCGATCCTCCCCGACGACGAAGTCATCGCCGAGCTGCATTAAGCCCAACGGGTGAGGTACTCCGAACCCTTGGGATCCAGCGGACGCATGGGACTATCCCAGGGGTTCGGAGTACCTCACCCGCCTGGGCTTGAGGAACCGCGCGAACAAGCGCTCCGCGTGGCGCCGGGCCCGTGCCGGGTCGGCGAACGTCCGCGGTCGGAGGGTGAGCCAGTCGAGCCAGCGCAGCACGGCCACTGTCAGCCCCGTCCTTTCCAGCAGCGGAATCAGTTCGAGATCCTCCGCCGACAGCGGCAGCACCTCGTGGTAGGCGCCGAGTCCGACGTGCCAGGGTCCGTCCGGGACCATGCTCCCCAGGAGTCGGGCGAGATCGACGGCGCGATGATCGAGTTTCACGGAGCCGAAGTCGATGACGCCGGTGAGGCGCTCGCCCTCGAACAGGAAATGGTCGTGCCATCCGTCGCACAGGCAGGTTTGCAACGGCACGGGGCGAGCGAGCCACGGCTGGAGTTCCGTGAGCGCCTCAGAGATCCGCTGCGGCAAGATCCGCGCGATTGGCAACGGGGAATCGCCAAGCCCTTGCCAGGATCTCAAGATCTCGACGCGCCGGCGCACGGCGGGACAGGGGCCGACTTCGCCGCGAGTTCCCCAGGCGCGATGGAGTTCCGCGAGCGCCCGACACGCGTGCCGAAGTTTCGCGTCGCTCGGCGCCTCATGAAAGTCCGCCCGGCCCGGCATCCACGTTTGCAGCTCCCAGAGCAGGCCGTCGTGACATACCCATGTCACTCCGCAGCGAGTCGCGATCAGTTTCGGCACGAAGTCGAGCGCCCGAACGCGTGCCAGCTGTTCGTGGATCCACGCGAGATGCCGAACGTCGCCCGGCGCCGCTTTAAGGCAAAAGTCGCCGAGGGATGTGCGGAGTCGCCACAACCGGGCGCCGCTGAACCCGCCCGGCCAGGGGGTGAGCACGCCGGCGGCGAGGGGACGCGGGTAGTGTTCCAGGATGTCGAACATGAAATTGCTACTGCGTCAGACGCGTCAGCGCCTCGAGGTACTTCGCCCCCGTTCGCGTCACCACGTCTTCCGGCAGCGGCGGCGGCGGGCTGTTCTTGTCCCAGCCCGATTGCTCCAGCCAATCGCGCACAAACTGCTTGTCGTACGACGGCGGCGACGCGCCCGGCACATACGTCTCGCCCGGCCAATAACGCGAACTGTCCGGCGTCAACACCTCGTCGATCAGAATCGCCTCGCCCGACGGCAGTAGACCCCACTCAAACTTCGTGTCCGCGAGCAGAATTCCTCGCCCACCCGCATACTCCGCCGCTCTTACGTAAATATCGATGCTGCGCCGCTTGAGTTCGTGCGCCAGGTCGCCGACCTCCGCAGCCATCTGTTCGAAGGGGATATTCTCGTCGTGTCCCGATTCCGCCTTCGTCGCCGGCGTGAAGATCGGTTCCGGCAAACGCTCGCCTTCTCGCAATCTCGCCGGCAGCTTCTGACGACACACGGTTCCCGATTGGCGGTACTCTTTCCAGCCGGACCCGGCGAGGTAGCCGCGCACGACGCATTCGATGGGTACGACCTGCGTCTTGCGGACCAACATCGTGCGGCCCGCCAGCTGCTCGTGTTGATCTGCGAACGCAGGGCCCATCTCCTTGAGATCGGTCGACAGAAAATGATTGGGGACTTGAAGAAAGTCGAGCCAAAATAGCGTCATCTGCGTGAGGATTTTCCCCTTGTCGGGGATGCCGGTCGGCAAGACCCAGTCGAAGGCGCTGATGCGATCGCTGGCGACGATGACCAGGCGGTCGCCGAGGTCGTAGACGTCGCGCACCTTGCCGCGCCGGCACGGGACGCCTAGGACCGTGCTTTGTAGCATCGGAGCGGGCATCAGAACGAGATCTCCAGCACCTTGAGCTTGAGCTTGCCCATGGGGACGGCGATCTCGGCGGTTTCGCCGATCTTCTTGCCGAGCAGTCCCTGGCCGATGGGGCTGGAGGTGAGGATGCGGTTTTCGTTGTAATCTTCTTCGCCGGGGCCGACGATCTGGTAGACCTCCTCGTCGCCGTGCTTGACGTCCTTGACTTTGACCTTGGAGCCGAAGACGACGGTATCGCTGGGGAGGTTGCTTTTTTCGAGGAAGTAGGCCCGGCTCAGTTTGTCACGCAGCGAATCGACGCGCGCCTGGAGCATGCCCTGGTCCTCGCGGGCGGCGTGATACTCGGCGTTTTCGCTGAGGTCGCCGAGTTCGCGCGCGGTGGCGATGCGCTTGGCGACTTCGAGCATTTCGGAGTTCTGCATGCGGTCGAGGTCGGCCTTGAGCTTTTCGTAGCCCTCGCGCGTCATGGGAATGCGATCTTCCGCCATACTACGTACCCCTTTCGCGACAAACAAAACCGCAGCGAAGGCCAAACGCCTCGCTGCGGAACCCGACGCATTATTGTAGCGGACCGAACCGGGAATAGACCAGAGCGAGCCGCGTTTTTATGGGCCGGCGCTATTCCTGCGCCAGCGAGTAGCAAATCAGCTCCTTGTCGCTGCGCACGTAGATCGAACGATTCGCGAAGGCGGGATGCGCCCAGTTGACCAGTCGCTTCGGATCGGTCTTGGCGCGGGCCATCGTGTTCGTCGGATCGATGAGGTGCGCCCGGCTTATCTCGGTGTATCCCGCAGGGGTCAACTTGGCGAGGATCAGGTCGCCCGTCTCGCTGAAGATGAACGTGCGGTCTTCGTGATCGATCAGGTACGCATTGCCCCAGCGGATCGATTTGCCGGTCGTCGCGGCATGGGTCGACCACTTTCGGCTGCCGTCCTTGGCGTCGATGCAGCGGAGTTCGCCGTAGCTGCAGATGCCGTAGATGTGGCCCTCCTTGAAGATCGGCGTGGGCATGATGCTGTGGATGCCGTCGGTTTCGTCGGGCTGTTCGCTACGGCCTTTGCCGCGCCAGTCGAGCGTGGGAGTCTTGGCGCCGTCCACTTTCAGCATCATCGGGCCTTCGTAGAACGACGTGAAGAACATCTGCTTGCCTTCGAGCCGGGGCATGGAGACGGTGAGGCCGGCCTTGATGTATTTCTTGACGTTGGGATGCGTCCAGTATTGTTCGCCGGTTCGGGGGTTGAGCGAGGCGACTTCCTCGGGCGTCCAGACGATGAGCTGGCGGACGTTGTCGATGGTCTGGATGAAGGGGGGCGCGTAGCCCGGGTTCTCGGCACTGAGGTTCTTCCAGACTTCTTTGCCGCTGCGCTTATCGAAGGCGACGACGGCGCTCCCCTTGCCGCCGACCAGGCAGATGAGGAGATCGCCGTCGACGAGGGGATGGCCAGCAAAGCCCCAGAAGGGGACGTCGGTCTTGTAGGCGGTGGCGAGTTGTTTGGACCAGAGGATGGCGCCGGTGCTCAAGTTGAAGCAGAAAAGATCGCCCATGGCGCCCAGAGTGTAGACGCGATCGCCGTCGATGGCGGGGGAGCAGCGCGGGCCGGCGGGGTAGCTGATGGTGTAGTCGGACGGGTATTCGTGCTTCCAGAGAAGTTTGCCGTCGACTTCGTTGAGACAGAGGACGCGTTCCTTGCCGCCGACTTTTTCTTTGGAGAAGGGATTGGCGGGATTGTCCGTGCCGCCGGCGAGAATGCGGTCGGTGACGACGACCTTACCATGGGCGATGGAGGGCCCGGCGTAGGCGCCGCCGACGGGGACGCGCCAGCGCACCTTCGGGCCCCCGGCCGGGAACTCCTTGAGGATGCCTTTCTCGCGCCAGACGCCGTCGCGCTGCGGACCGAGCCATTGCGGCCAATCGTCGGCCGAGAGATTCGTCGTGAAGAGGGCCAGGACCAAGATGCTCAACTGCTTCATATTCAATGCTCCAAGAAATACCGGGCGAGTCGCCGCCGCTTCGACTATTCTATACGGTCTGTAAGCCCGGTGGGTGAGGTACTCCGAACCCCCGGGAATAAACCCACGCTGCGCCTAAATCCTTACCGATGCCTCCCATGTTTCTCGGTTACAACACCAACGGCTTCGCCCACCACCGCATCGAGGATGCCCTCGAAATCCTCGGCGGCCTCGGCTACCGCGGCGTCGCCCTCACCGTCGATCACGGCGTCCTCAATCCCTTCGATCCAGGCTTCGAGTGCAGCAAGGAAAGCATTCGCTCGCGGCTCCAGCGCTTCGGCCTCACCGGCGTGCTCGAGACCGGCGCCCGCTTTCTGCTCGACCCCTGGCGGAAACATCAACCGACGCTGCTCTCGCCCGATGAGCCGCAGCGCCTCGTTCGGCAGTCGTTCCTCCAGCGCTGCGTCGATCTGACTGCGGATCTGAAATGGCAAACGGTCAGCCTGTGGTCGGGCACGCCGTTCGAGGCGGAAGCGGAATCGACCCTCTGGCGGCGACTGACCCGCGAATGCCAGAACCTGGCCGACTACGCGGCGGCACGAGACGTACGCTTGGCGTTCGAGCCCGAGCCCGGGATGTTCATCGACACGATGCCCAAGTTTTACGAGCTGCGAGCCCGCGTCGATCGGCCCAATTTCGGCCTGACGCTCGACGTCGGTCACTTGCAATGCCAGGGGGAACTGCCGGTCGGGGAGGCCATCCTCGCATCGAAGGGGAGTCTGCTGAACGTCCATCTCGAAGACATGAAGCAAGGCGTGCACGATCATCTGCGGTTCGGGGAGGGCGAGATCGACTTCGCGGAGGTGTTCGCGGCTCTGCATCAGATCGGTTACGACGCGGGCGTGTACGTGGAGTTGAGCCGACACAGCTACGACGCGGTGGCGACGGCCCGCGCGGCCCACGCGTTTCTACGTAATTTCGCTTAGGAAACTAGCCCCGGAGGGGCGAAGGGAGGTAGCCACGGGTGGAGCGTAGCGCAACCCGTGGGAAGACGCGTCCCGTGGATCGCTCCGGAGGAGCGAAGGAGACCTTATCCGGTAAAGCGGTAATCTCCTCTGCCCCTATCGGGGCAGGCGGACTCCTTTCGGCGACCACGGGTTGCGCTACGCTCCACCCGTGGCTACCTTCCGTCGCCCCATCCGGGGCGAAAATCAGAGTCTCGATATCAACCCATAGATGAAAAGTAGTTTAGCCGACGCCTCGTAGCGTGGCCTCATGCCAAACGCGCCGCCGCTCCCTCGTGCAGCAGCCCGTTGCTCGCCAGCAACCCCTGACGCTGCCAGGCGCCCGGCGTGCCGTAGACGAGCGTCTCGCCGCGGATGCCGGTGACGCGGCCGCCCGCTTCGGTAACCAAGATATGGCCCGCGCAGATGTCCCAGTCGTGGAACTCATGATAATCGTTGAGATACAGGTCGGCCTCCCCACGCGCGACCTGCGCCAGTTTGATGCCCGCGGAATACGTCTGGATCACCCGTGCCGGCGCCAGCTTCTCGGCCAACGCCGAGCGCCGACTGGAATGGCTCTGCGTAAGCGTCGCATCGCCGAGACTTGCGACCTTCGTGACCGCGCAGCGAACCGCCGACTCCGCCCCGTCGCGCCGCCAACACCCCGAACCGCGGACGGCGTAGGTGACGCGCTCGGTCGCCGGCTGCGCCACGATGCCCAGTGCAATCTCGCCTTCGTGAACGAAGCCGACCATGATCGAAAACTCGCCCACCTTCTTGGCGAAGCCGCGCGTACCGTCGATCGGGTCGATCACCCACACGCGCGGCCCTGTCTGTGGCAACGTCTTGAGCGAATCGGTCGCTTCCTCGGCGCAAAACGCGTCGTCCGGGAAAGCCTCACGCAAATGCCGTAAGATGATCTCCTGGGCACCGCGGTCGGCGGCGGTCGAGATGTCGGCGCGGGCGTCGGCGATCGCCTGGAAGCGGGCGTATTCCTCGACGAGATACGCGCTCGCTTTTTGCACCGCACCCTCCGCGGCTTCGAACTCGGCGGCAAACTTCATGTCGCTCCCCCCGTTTGATTCGCGAACTCGTTGAACTCCAGATACTGCAAGTGTCGATACAGATCGCTGCTCACCATCAGCTCGCGATGCTCTCCCTGTTCGGCCGCCTTCCCCTGATGGAGAAGCACCACGAGATTGCAGCTGCGAATGGTCGAGAGCCGATGGGCGACGAAGAGCACGGTTCGGCCCGGCAGGAAACGTTGCAGCGTGTCGTCGATCAGGGCCTTGGTGTCGTCGTCCCACGCGGTCCGGGGCTCCTCGATGACGAGCATGGCCGGGTCGCGCAGGATGGCGCGGGCCAGGGCGATGCGAAACTGTTCCCCGGCCTTAAGCGTTTGGCCCCCCTCCCCCAACAGTGCGTCGTACCCTTTGGGGAGCTTCGAGATGAACTGATGCGCATGCGCGAGCTTGGCCGCCTCGATGATCTTCGGCATCGCATACGACGGGTCGCCGCAGGAGATGTTGTGGCTCACGCTGTCGGTGAAGATGAGTTCCTTCTGCAGGACGAAGGCGACCTGGGCGCGGACCGATTCGAGCGTGAGCCAGCGCAGGTTCTTTTTGTCGATGCGGATCTGGCCCTGCGTCGGATCGAGAAATCGGCCCAGAAGCGAAACGACCGCGAGCTTCTCGGCGTCGTCGAAGCCGACGAGGGCGATCTTTTGCTTCGCGGGGATTTGAAAGCTGACGCTGCGCAGGAGGACCTTGCCGGTATCGGGATCGCGCAGCCCGACCTGCACGAACTCGATGCCGCGCTCGATTTTCTCGAGAAATTGAGCGTCGATCGCCTCGCCCAGGGTGTCCTTGCGATCGAGAAAAGCGAACACCGCCTGGGCGCAGGCTTCCCCGGCATCAAGCGCCGCCGACGTCGCCAGGAGCCGGTGCACGACCCAGCCGAGGATGCCGAGCGTGACGAAGAGCAGGATGAGCGCGGTGATCTCGAGAAAGCCCTGGAGGAGGACGAGCCCGGCCAGGAACACGACGAGAAAGAAGACGACGAGGATGCCGAGCGCCAGCGCGGGCTGCGCGAGCGATTCGCTCCAGGCTTGTTTGAGCTGGCGGGCGGAGAGCGACTCGATTTGGCGATCGATGCGCTTCTGATGGAAGGCGTCCATGAAATAGCCGCGGACGAGCCGGATCATCTCGACGCTTTCCTGCAGGAAGCCGAACTGCCTGAGACTGGCGCGATGATCGACCTCGGCCCGTTTGCGAAGCATGGCGCGGAACCAGCGCATGCCGTAGAAGACGAGCCCGGAGAGAATCACGAGAATGAGCGTGAGCGAGGGCTGTAGAAACAAGGCGAACGACAGGAGCAACACGGCATGAACGACTTCGGGCAGGGCGAGAGTGAGCCAAAGGACCAGCCCCTTGCGGAGCTTGTCGATCTCGGCGAGCGCGACCAGGACGTTAGACTTGCCGCCGACGCCGAACCCGAGCGTCGATAGACGAGCGGCATGCTGATACGCGTTTCTTCGTAGTCTGGAGGCGATGTCCATGGCCGCCCGGTGTGCGAACCATTGACCGAGCCAGGCAAGCCCCCAGCGCAAGAGGGCGAACAGCAGCCCGGCCAGGCACAGTCCGACGAGGCAGCGCAGATTGCTGAACGTCATCCACGGATTCCAGCTCACGAGCCATTCGAGCGGGGCGTTCTGCCAGGTCGAATGGCCGCGAACAACGAGGCTGAGGGCGCCCATGTCGCGCAGATCTTGTTCGACCGCACCGTCCAGGCCGATTCGCTTATAATGATCGAGGAATCGTTCGCGGACGACGGCGGCGGGATAGTCGACCGCGTGTTCGACTTGATCGGGGACCAGCGCCCACCAGAGCAGCGCCCGACGCAGCTCGATCTCGCGCGGCGTGACGGGCGCCTTCTTCGCCGACGCATCCTCCGGCAACAAGCGCTGCACGGCGGAGTCGATCGTTTCGGCGCTGAGCTTGTCGAGCGATTGCAAGAAATGCTGCCGTTCGCGCTCGGGCAGGTCGGCGAACGAGGGCAATGTTCCCTGGTAAATGAAGAGATCCAGGAGAAACAGGCCGATCAGCAGAAGCCCTACCGAGAAGAACCGGGAGGCGAGCGACGACGTCCAGGACAAAAGCGCGAAGAGCCGACGCTGTTTCGAAAGTTCGAGCGCTCGGCCCAGGGCTGGTCGCATCATGTGAAGTTCCCGCCGGGTACGCGAAGAATGCGGGCATTGTACCACAAGGGGGCCGGAAAGCCCAGGGATGGCTATCCTGGGGAATCGCCCGAAGCGTATCGTTCTTCCGCAGCTCGGATTGGATACTGTTTACTGCCGCTTTCCCAGGGATCGCTATCCCTGGGCTTTCGTCGAGAGTTACGGAGCCACCATGAACCGATATCGCGGCATCCCCCCGCTCGCCGGCCTGACGACGCTCGAAGACGCCGCCCGCCCCGGCATGAGCGTCGAGTCCTGCGTCGCTCGCCTCAAGCGATTTCACTACGCCTTCGTCCGGCTGCACGAGATCTTCACCGCTCGTCTCACGGCCGAGCCGATCTACGAGATCAAGACTGCCTTCGCACATCACGCGTATCTCTGTGCGGAGCACGTCCAGGCGTTACGGACGCGCATCGGTGAGATGCGCGAACCGCCTCTGGGGCTCGAGGAGGTTCCGCACGAGGCGCTGGCGATATTCTTTGACGAGATCCTCACGGCGCCGACGACGGAATCGTTGTTGTATGGCATCTACAATGTGGCGGTACTTAGCTTGTTAGGCGGGTTGGGTCGCCACCAACAGGACACGAACCCGCTAGCGGACGCGCCATCGATCCGCATTATTCGCTTCGCCGAAATGGAGCTTGAAGACATGTACAAGTTCGGCAGCGATGCTGTCGATTGTCTTGTTGACTCGGCAAAAGTGCAGGAATTGAAAACGTGGATCCTGATGCTTAACGATTGCGTCGGGGCAGCCGGCGGACTTGATGGGATCTCCGAACCGAGTGATCAGGTTCCGGCCAGACATTTTTCGGCCAAACCCTACGTCTACGAACGCGTCCCCAAACGCGACGAACGCTGGCAAGATCTCTGGAACCAAGGCGTCAACGCGGAGGCGTTTCTCTACGACGCGAATCTCCCCGCCAAGCCGAAGACGCTCATGATGCTCTACAAGCGCTTGCGCGAAATCGACGTCCCCGAGATGATGGCCAGCATCCTCATCGAGACCAAGGGCAAACCCTGGCCCTACTACCTCGATATGTCCCGCCAACTCTGGGACGAGGCCCGCCATGCCATGATGGGCGAGGTCGGCTTCCACGCCCTCGGCGTCGACTGGACGCAGGCGCGCATCACCTTCAACTGGTCGTACCGCCTCAACACCGAATGCACGCCGCTCGAGCGCCACGCGGTCCTCTTCTTCATCGAGCAGGGACTGATGACCAAGACCGGCAAACGCTACGAGTGGGAGGTCGGCCTGGAATCGGGCATCCCGCTGATCGCGACCATCCAGGACTTCGACTGGGCCGACGAGGTGCTGCACGCCCAGCTCGGACGCAAGTGGTACATCCCCGAGTTCGGCGACCTCAAAGCGGCCCTGGCGTACGGCGATCAATGTTGGTCGCGGATCCTGAGCAACTGGCAAGGCGTGAAGGACGACGGCCTGACCGAGCACGCCAACTGGTGGCCGGCAATCTATCTGCAAGCCTGCAAGGCATGGGGCGAGTCGCCCGATCCGAAGGTGGCCGGCTGGGCGGAGGATTACTCGGGCGTGCGGGCGGATTTGAAGAACGTGATGGGGAGTGCGTAGATATCGGCGAAAGCCCAGGGACGGCTGTCCCTGGGAATTCAAGCCCCAGGGATAGCCATCCCTGGGCTTTCAAATGCATACCCCCTTATCGATCAGACTCGCTACTTGCGAGGACTGAATAGCTCGACGAATCCGGCAATAAAGCAAATCGTTCCAAGAACCGTCAGCAAGCCAGAGACGAGCCATTTGCCGCCGACGTAGTAGAGGACGGCGATGAGCCAATGGACGTTGGCTCCACTCCCGGATTGTTCCAGGCCGTAGAGAATAAGAAAGAGAAGCACCGCAAATCCGAAACATCCAAGGCCAGCCAAGAACGCTTGTCCTGCCGTGTTCTTGCGGGCTCTGCGGGTCATGGGGGAACGCGTTTCTTGATCCGAAGGCAAGGGCGGAGGTTCGACTGCATTGCCAACAACAACTCCTGCGATTGAAACGGCGATTGGCTTGCCGCACCCCGGACAGGGCAGGTTTTTTCCGGCGAAAGTGTTCGGTACGTTGAGCGTTCTTCCGCAACTGCACGAAATATCAATCGGCATGATGCCTCCTCATTCTCGCTTTTACTCGCTCAGACGCACACCCCGTCGATGACGCTGCCGCTTGAGATCCCCAGCGGCCGATTGAGCGCATCGCGCACCTCGCTGTGCGGATCGATGCCGAGCAGATGATACAGCGTTGCCGCCAAGTCCTCCGGCCGCACCGGGTTCGTGGACGGATACGCGCCGATGCGGTCGGACGATCCGAAGATCGTTCCCCGTTTGACGCCGCCGCCGGCCATGAGCACCGTGTAACACTGCGGCCAATGATCTCGGCCGGCGTTCGCGTTGATCCGCGGCGAACGGCCGAACTCACCCATCCACAGCACCAGCGTGTCGTCCAGCAACCCGCGAACTTCGAGATCTTCCAGCAGCGTCGGCAACGTCTGATCGGTGATCGGCACCAGATGCTGGTTGAGGATCGGATACATCTTCTTGCCGTTGAAGCCGTGCGTATCCCAGCCGTTGACGAGATCCTGCCCGCCGATCGTCGGGGCGAAGTAAACCGTCACGAACTTGACCCCCGATTCCACGAGTCTACGGGCGAGCAGACAACCCTGGCCGTACGTCGTTCGGCCGTACATTTCGCGGACACTGGTCGGCTCCCGGGCGAGATCGAACGCCTCGCGAAACCGCGGCGACGTCAGCATCGACAGCGCCCGCTGATAATGCGCGTCGATGCCGCGGGCCCGTTCGGACGTCTCCAGGATGCGCGTCGATTGATCGATCAGGTTCATCACCTGCCGACGATTCTCGAGTCGGCTCAGCGAGAGGTTCGCGGGCAGACTCAACTCCGGCAAGCGGAAGTCGCCCGCGTTCGGATCTTGCTGGATGAAGAACGGATCATGCGCCGGGCCGAGGAAGCTGGCATGCTGCCCCGGCGTGATGGAACCGTCGGCGATGACGTGCGGGTACGACACGAACGTCGGCGTCCCCAGACCCGCGGGAGCGAAACGATCGACGACGCTGCCGAACGCGGGGAAGAGTTCGCGCGAGTCGCGCAGGCGTTGATCGTCGCTCGGCGGCGCCGTCCCGGTGAGGCTGTAATAGCCGGCCGAGTTGTGGTTCTTCATTTCGTGCCGGACGGAGCGGATCAGCGTCACCTTGTCCATGACCTTGGCCATGCGCGGCAAGCGGTCGCAGATGATGGTGCCGGGGACGGAGGTGCGGATGGGCCGATATTCGCCGCGGACTTCTTCCGGGGCGCCGGGCTTCAAGTCGAAGGTATCGGTTTGACTCGGCCCGCCCCATTGGTGGAGGAAGATGACCGACTTCGCCCGGGCGCCGCGGCGGGGAGCGGCGAGTGCTTCGAGAGCGCCGGCGCCGAACGCGCCGAGTCCGCCGATGCGCAGGAGATCGCGTCTGTTGAGCATGTCCATCAGTTTCTTAAAGAAGAGTTCTCGTTCCCGGGCTCTGCCCGGGAACGAGGAGGATGCGCGACATGCTTGAAGTTTCTCAGATTATCGTCAAATGTCAAGGTTTCCCTGCTCGCAACTGCTGCCGCGAATCGTTATCATGTCCCGAAACAAACTCGTGTCTCACGCGGAGCCCGTATGCCAACCAATGCCCCCCTCCATCGGAAACTGCGCATGGGCCTGATCGGCGGCGGTCAGGGCGCCTTCATCGGCAAAGTCCACTCGATCGCCGCCGTGCTCGACAACCGCGCCGAACTCGTCGCCGGCGCCCTCTCCAGCGATCCGGCCCGCGCCAAAGCTTCGGCTGCCGACTTCGACATCAAGCCCGACCGCGCGTACGGCTCCGTCCAAGAACTCATCGACGCGGAGCTGAAACTCCCCGCCGACCGGCGCATCGACTTCGTCTCCGTCGCCACGCCCAATCACACGCACTTCGAGATCGCCAAGGCCTGTGCCGAGGCGGGCTTCAACGTCTTGTGCGATAAGCCGCTGACGTTCGACCTCGCCCAGGCGGAAGAACTCGCGAAGGTCGTCGCCAGGACGGGCGTCGTCTTCGCGGTCACGCACAATTACACCGGCTATCCGCTGGTGCGTCAGGCCCGCGACATGGTCCTGGCGGGCGAGTTGGGCGAGATCAACGCCGTCCGCGCCTTCTACATCCAGGGCTGGCTGCGGACCAAGCTCGAAGGCGAGAACCAGAAGCAAGCGACCTGGCGCACCGATCCGAAACGATCCGGCGCCGCGGGCTGCTTCGGCGATATCGCCACGCATGCGTACAACCTCGGCCGTTTCGTCAGCGGCCTGCTCCCCGACAAGATTGCGTGCACGCTCAAGACGTTCGTCGAAGGTCGGCCCCTCGACGATTACGGCGCAGCGCTGATTCAGTATCAGAACGGGGCGCTGGGGACGGTGACGGCGTCGCAGATTTCGCATGGCCGGGAAAACGATTTGTGGGTCGAAATCGACGGCACCAAGGGCGCCCTGGAGTGGCATCAGGAGGAGCCGAACAAGATGACGATTCGCACGAATGGCAAGCCGCACCAGATCTACACGCGTGGCGGCGGGCCGTACCTCGGCGCTGCTGCGGGCGCCTCGACGCGCATCCCGGCCGGGCATCCCGAGGCGTTCCTCGAAGCGTTCGCCAACATCTACACCGCCGCGTACGATGACATGATCGTCCGCGCCGGCGGTCAGAAGCACGACGCGGCCGGATCGCGCTACCCGAGCGTCGCGGACGGCGTCGACGGCATGAACTTCATCACGCAGTGCGTCGCCAGCTCCCAGGACGGAGGCGCCTGGCGCTCGCTCAAGCACCCGCTGTGCCGGCGCTAGTTGTTTAGCCGCCGCGCCCTCGCGGCGCCTGAACGTCGCAGCCGCGCCGCGAGAGCGCGGCGGCTAAACGATTGGAGATACGCATGAACCTCCCTCGAACCCTCGCCGTCTGTTGCAGCCTGCTGCTGGCGCTGGTCGGCTTCGCGACGCACCATGACTCTGAAGCCCAATCGCTCCCCCTGGCGCCGTTGGCCAGCGCCTCGATCGCCGTCGAGGGAACCGGCAAACCTCAGCAGTTTCACGTTGCCAACGATCTCGCCGAGGAGATCCCGGCGGGCAGTCTGGGACTGTACGTCTTCGACGACCACGGCAACTGCGTCGCCTCGCAGGATCAGGGCGACCTCTCGGTCCGCTGGACCGGGAAAGACAAGGAAAAACACTACGTCGAGATTCGCAATCTCGGCGCCGGCCTGCAGCTCGCCGCATTCGGAGTGCGCTAGTCATGCTCAGCAAAATCATGGTCCTGAAGCAGAAGACCGCGCCGCAGCGCATGGTGATCCTCGAACAGGTACGAGTCCAGTTCATCGGCGAACTCCCGTTCATCACCGGCGTGCGCATGACCGGCCTGGCGCCCGAAGAGACCTGGCTCAAAGGCGTCCCCGTCTGGTATCCGCTGGGCGACATCATGCACATGGCCGAGTTCGAGAGCTACGAAGAACTCAAGCGGGCCGAGATGTTCCAGAAGGTTCTGCTCGAATCGCTGCAGACGCCCAGCTTCGGCGACTCCAAGCCCAAAAAGGACGACGTCGGGCAATTCACCGCCCCCTCACGCACCCCCTGACCCAAGGAAGCATCCCATGAAAGCGTTTCTCCAGATCCTGGCCAGTTTGATGTTCGTCGCAAGCGTTTCTGGCCAGGAGGCCAACACGCTCACAGAGCAAGAGAAGAAGGACGGCTGGACGCTCCTCTTCGACGGCAAGACGCTCAATGGCTGGCGCCGATACAAGCAGAAGGACGCCGCCGGCTGGATCGTCAAGGACGGCACGATTCACCTGGAAAAGACCGGCTCCGGCGATCTCGTCACCGAGAAGACGTACTCGAATTTCGAGTTCTCCATCGATTGGCGCTTCGAGACCGGCAACAACTCCGGCATCATCTACCGCGCGGGCGAAGAAGGGGGCGCCGCCTGGACCACCGGGCCTGAAATGCAAGTGATGCCCCACAAGCCCGGCGACAAGATCGGCAAGACCGGCGGCGGTTCGCTCTACGACCTCTTCGCCCCCAGCGAAAATCCCTTCAAAGGCTCCGACGGCTGGACCACCTTCAAGATCGTCGCGAACGGCAAACA
>JBBQPM010000174.1:0-14951 GCA_038217425.1 Gemmatales bacterium | reverse complement strand
CGTAAGCGCCTGGAGTAACCGCACGGGATGCTGTGCTCCAGGCGCTTACGCGACCTGGCTCGCCAGAATCCATTGGCGCACCCTCGCCGTGAGAGACGGACGAGCGGTGTTGACCTCGGGCGCGGGGGAGCGTAGGATTGGGAAGTCATTTGACGAATCGATAGTAAACGCCCCTCCGCCGTTCGCCTGAAGCGCCCTTTCTCCCAAGCACCCGTTCGCCTTTCTCGCCAGGAGATCCCATGTTTTCATGGATGTGGTCCAAACGACCCGACCCGCAAAAATCGCGTGAATCCCGCAAGCTACGCTTCCTTCCCACTGTAGGCCAACTGGAAGATCGCACGGCTCCGAGCGTCTCGAATTTTCTCGGCAGCCTCAGTTTCTTGAAGCCCGCCTCGGGCCCGGCCGATCATCTCGAAATCATCACCCCCGCCAACGTACAGGCGGGCAAAACTTTCAGCATCATCGTCAAGGCGGAGACCGCCAGCAACCAGATCGCGACCGGCTATACCGGTACCGTCCACTTCTCCATCCCCGCCGACGCCGGCGCTTCGGTTCCTGCCGATTACACCTTCGTGCCGCGCGATCGCGGCGTCCGCGTCTTTCAGGTCACGCTGTCCACCGCCGGGACGCAGATCATCTCCGCCAACGACCTCGCAATTTCAACCATTGCCGACGATTCGAGCACCAACGTCACCCCGGCTCCCGTCGCCAGCCAATTTTTGGTCAAAATGCCGACCCAGACGACCGCAGGAGTGCCCACCTATGTCAGCATCGCGGTCAAGGACGCCTCGGGCCAGGTCGTGCCCAATTACACCGGGACGATCGGCCTGACGAGCACCGACGGGGCCGCCACGTTGCCCGCGGACTACACGTTCACGGCTGCGGATCGAGGCGTGCATACCTTCCAGGTCACGTTCAACACCGCCGGGAGCCAATCGCTTACGGCGACCGATGTGGCCCAAGCAAGCGTGATCGGTAAATCGACGACCACGGTCAACGCCGTCGGGATTGCCACGCGCTTCAGCGTGGTGACGCTCGGCGTCGGCGCGGCCGGATATCCTACGGCGCTGATGGTCGTCGCTCTCGACGCCAACAACCGCGTCGTCACCGGCTATACCGGCACGGTAAGGCTCACGAGCACCGACGCCGCGGCACTCTTGCCCGCGGACTATACGTTCATTGCCAGCGATCGAGGCGCGCACGTATTCACGGTCAACTTCAACACGACTGGCAAACAGACCGTAACCGCGACCGACACGACCGCGACGACCGTCCTCGGCAGCGCCACGGTCAAGATTGCGCAGCGATGGATCCCGCGTGGCTGGTGGTGGTAAGGCGCCGAAAGCCCAGGGATGGCGATCCCTGGGGAACCCTGAAATCGCCGCAATTGTCCCGGATTCATCGACAGCCCGATTGGAATGTTGATTCCTCAGGGCTCCCCGGGGAGCGCCATCCCTGGGCTTTCCGGGAAAATTTTCACGCCCCATTGCGTGCCGCGTGCCGGCATGGTCAAATAAAGCCTCCCCCAGGAACGTCTATTGCTTTGGAAGGCAACCACAATGCCCAACATGACGACAGCGCTGGCCCAGCTGGCCAGCGACGAAGAGTTGGCGAATGCCGCCACGCGCGGCGAACTCCCCGCGCGCGAGGAGCTTTTTCATAGACACCGCGGCCTGGCGTACCGCGTCGCCTATCGCCTTTTGGGCAACGAGGCCGACGCGCTCGACGCCGTGCAAGACGGTTTCGTCAAGGTGCTCACGCATCTGGCGGGATTTCAGGGTCGCAGCTCCTTCCGGACCTGGCTCTTACGCGTCGTCAGTAACGCGGCCCTGGATCTGGGCAGGCAACGCGCGCGCCGGGAAATGGTCAGCCTCGACGGCGTCGGGCCCAATCAACGCGACGAATGGGAGCCGGTTCTGCTCGACGATCCGGGCCAGGGAATGCATCGGCAAGACCTTCGGCGCCAGCTCAACGCGGCTCTGGCCAAGCTGCCCCCCGCGATGCGGCAGACGTTCGTCCTTTACGCGGAAGCCGATTTGAGCTATCGTGAGATAGCCGAAACGCTTGGCATTTCGATCGGCACCGTGATGAGTCGGCTCTATTACGCTCGTCAACAACTCCGCTCGCTGGTGGAAAGCTGGTCCAAGCCCGTATGAATCCCGCGCACGAACCACCCTGGCGCCCCGACCCCGATGTCTGGTCCAGCTACCTCTCCGGGAAGCTGACGGATCGGGCGATGACGCAGCGCATCGAACGCTGGCTCGAGGAAAATCCAGCCGCCCTCGACGAGGCGTCACTGGATCGTTCGCTGCGCGATCTGTGCGAACTGACGCCGGCCCCGCCTCCCAGCTTGCACGAATGGAACGTCGCCTGGCAGAAGATCCAAACCCGCGTCCCCCCGACTCCCTGGTGGCAACCGGTCGTCTGGTTCGCGGGACTGGCCGCCTGCGTTGCTTTCTTCGCGCTATTTCGTTCCGAACCGTCGCTACTCGAAGAGAAACCCAAACCCGCGGAGGCCGTGGCGAACCACCCGGCGCCCGAAGAGGTCTTCGCGGTGGCTTCGCCCGACGAGATCCAGATCTTGCGCGTCGAGGGTTCGCTCTTTTCATTGGCGGTCGGCGAATTGCCTCTCGCCGGGTTGCTCGAATTGCTCGAGACGCACGAGTTTACGGTGCGCAGCATCGAACCCGACGCACGCGATCAGATGGTGCCGCACGTGGTTTCTGGAACGCCGATGATCTGGGCGAAGCTCGTCTCGGAGGAATAGATGGTTCGCCTCGTCTCGCTGACCTTGATGCTGGGGATGCCGACGCTGCTCTGGACGCAGTGCAAGGAAGATAACGGCAAGGTCAAAGTGACGGTCATCGTCATCCTCGCCAGCGAGGACGGCACGTCGGTCGACCAGCGCCTGACCGCGATCGCCAAGGAAGTGCAGAAGCAGAACCCCAACCTCACCAAGTTCGTCATCCACTCGCAACATCGGGAATCGCTCGCCGAGAAGGAGCGAAAGGTCTTCGAGATCCTCGAAAAGCAGAACGTCCAGGTGGTGGTGCATCACAAGGTCGATCCCAAGAATCGCGTCGTCATTGCGGTCAAGGCGCCCGATCAGGGCGAGATCGTGTACGGCACCTCGTGCGGCAAGTTTCTGCCGATCGTCACCCGTTACCAGACGAAGGCGAACCAGCGGCTCATCCTGGCGGTGCGCGTGGAGCCATGCAAAGATTGAATTGGATCGACACCCACGCCCATCTGACGGACGGCCGATTCGCCGATGATCTTCCCGCGGTGCTGGACCGCGCCCGGGACGCGGGGCTTATTCGCATCCTTGCCGTGGCCACGTCCGCCGACACGAGTCTCGGCTGCATCGAGCTGGCACGTTCGCACGCCATGCTCTCGGCCAGCGTTGGCATCCATCCCAACCACATCACGCAAGAGCCGGCCGATGCCTGGGACCAGGTCGTCCAACTGGTCGATCGGGCGGAAGTCGTCGCGCTCGGCGAGACGGGGCTGGATCGCTACTGGCACGACACGCCCTTTCCGCAGCAGGAAGATTACTTCGCCCGGCATCTGCAGTTGGGCCGGCAAACGGGATTGCCGGTCATCATCCATTGCCGGGAGGCGGAGGCCGACGTCGTGCGAATGTTGCGCGCGGAGTTCGAGCGCGGCGGGCCGATTCGCGGCGTGCTCCATTCCTTCGCCGGCACGCGCGAGACGGCCGAGGCGTGTCTGGAAATGGGCCTGGCCATTTCCTTCGCCGGCATGCTGACGTACAAAAACGCACAGAACTTGCGCGACGTCGCCGAGCATCTGCCTCCTGAGCGCTTGCTGGTCGAGACCGATTGTCCCTACCTCGCGCCGATGCCGATGCGCGGCAAACGCAATGAACCCGCGCACGTCGTGCATACCGCACAGTGTTTGGCCGACGCGCTCGGCATCCCGCTGGCGCGGCTCGCGGAACTGACGACCGCGCATGCCTCGGAGTTGTTCAAGAGACGATAGCCATGCTCGCCGAGATCCTCTCCATCGGGTCGGAACTGACTTCCGGCCAGAACCTCGATACCAACAGCCAATGGCTCAGCCAGCGCCTCGCCGAGATCGGCATCGCGGTCGGCTGGCACACGACGGTCGCTGACGATTTCGAGATCAACGTCCAGGCTTTCCAGATCGCGTGTCAGCGGGCCGACCTCGTGCTCGCCACCGGCGGTCTGGGGCCCACGCAGGACGACCTGACGCGCGAAGTCCTTGCCAGGCTCATGGGCGTGGAACTCGTGTTTCACGAGCCGTCGTTTCAGCACATCGAACAGATGTTCGCCAAGCGCAACCGCGTGATGCCCGAACGCAACCGCGTGCAGGCGCTGTTCCCCGCGGGCGCGGAGCCGGTGCTCAACATCCTGGGGACGGCGCCGGGCGTGTGGATGCAGGCGGGCCAGGCGTGGATCGGCGCCATGCCGGGCGTCCCCAGCGAGATGCACGTCATGTACGATCGGCAGATCAAGCCGAGATTGCTCGAACTCGGCGGCGCCGGCGGCATCCAGATGCAGCGTAAGATCAACACCTTCGGCGGCGGCGAATCCCACATCGAAGAACGTCTCTTCGACTTCACCCGCCGCGGCCACGTCCCCGAGGTCGGCATCACCGCGTCCGACGCCGTCATCTCCCTCCGCATCTTCGGCCGAGGCGCCAACCTGGAAGAGGTGCTCCAGCAAGTCGAGCCGATCGAGCAAGCCATCCGCGAACGCCTGGGCGATCTCGTCTACGGCAGCGACGACGAAGAGTTACACGACGTCGTCGTCGGCTTGCTCAATCTGCGCCGCAAGACGTTGGCGACCGCGGAGAGCGTGACCGCGGGGCTCGTCGCCAACCGCATCGCGCTGGTTCCCGGGGCGAGCGACTGGTTCCGCGGCGGCGTCGTCGCGTATACCAATGAAATGAAGTCGAAGCTCCTGGGCGTCCCCGCAGCGCTCATTGAGGAACACACGGCCGTCAGCGCTCCGGTCGCGGAGGCGATGGCGCAGGGCGTGCGCGAACGTCTCGGTACGGACCTGGCGGTGAGCACCACGGGCTACGCGGGGCCGACGGGCGATCCGGTCGGGCTGGTGTTCGTGGGCCTGGCGTGGGCGGGGGGCGTGGCCTCGCATCAGTTCAGTTGGTCCGGAACGCGTCAAGAAGTGCAGAATCGCACCGCCAAGTTGGCGCTCAACCGCGTCCGCTTGCATCTACTCGAAAACAGGTAGGAGCCGTATGAGTGCATCTTCCTTCTCCCGCCGCGACGCGTTGTTCGCACTGGGCGGAGCCGCGCTCGGCGGCGTGGGCACGTACGCCTGGACGCATCGACAACCCGCCGCGCCGCCGCGAACGGCCGCACTCGCGCACGGCTCGCCGGAGCAGGTCGGCTTCGATGCACGCCGGTTGCAGGTCGCTTACGATTTGCTCGAAGGCTACACGCGCGATGCCGACAATCCGATCCCCGGCGGCACGATCCTCGTGGGCCGACAGGGCAAGATCGTGCCGCCGCGCTTCTTCGGCAAGCAGGGTCCCGAGGCCGACGCCCCCGCCATTCGTAGCGACGGTCTGTTCCTGCTCGCTTCCATCACCAAGCCGATCTGTTACCTCGGCGCCCTGATCCTGGTCGAGCGTGGCCAACTCCGTCTGCACGAACGCGTCGACCGTTATCTGCCGGAGTTCACGGGCGGGCAGAAGGACAAGGTGCTCGTCTCGCACCTCTTCACGCACACGTCGGGTTTGCCGGACATGCTGGAAAATAACGTCGAGCTGCGCAGCCAGAATGTGCCGCTGCAGCGCTTCCTCGACGGCGCCGTGCGCGACACGACGCTCGCCTTCACGCCGGGAACCAGGCTCTCGTACCAGAGCATGGGAACGGCGGCGGTAGCCGAGATTATCCAGCGGATTTCGGGTCAACCGATCCGCGAGTTCCTGCAGCGCGAGATCTTCACGCCGCTCAATCTGCGCTCGACGGCGCTGGGCCGAGGCGATTTCCCGGTCGAGCGCCTCGTCCGCGTCCAGGCACAGCCCGAACAGGAGACCACGAACTATCACTGGAACACGCCCTACTGGCAAAACCTGGGTGTGCCGTGGGGCGGGCTCTTCAGCACGCCGGAAGACTTCGCGGTCCTCTGTCAATTGTTGCTGAACGGCGGTTCGTGGAACGGCGTTCGGCTCTTGTCGTCGGGCATGACGCGGATGGCAACGACGAACCGCTTGCACGATTACGCGGATCTCCCCGAGCCGATTCGCCGAACGCAGCCCTGGGGCCTGGGCTGGAAGCTGAACGCCGTCGGCCAGCCGGACAGCTGGGGCGACAACCTCGGTCCGCAGGCGTTCGGACATACCGGGGCGACAGGCACGTTGGTGTGGATGGACCCCCGCACCGGGGGCTACGCGATTATCTGGACGACGGGCCAGCGCAGCCGGGCGCCGGGCCGACTGGTGCGAATTTCGAGCGCGATCGCGGGGGCGTTCCTATGAGCGTCGACATGGGCCGAAATCGGCTGTTCAAGGATCTCGAGGAGCTGCGTCGGCGTTGGAATGTGCTGGAGCGGGTGTGGCAGGACGCGGTGCGCGACGAGTTCGCGAAGGAGCATCTCGTGCCGCTGGAGGGGAGCGTGCTGACGACGCTCGCCGCTGCGGACCGGATTGCACCGGTATTGCAGCAGTTGCGTCAAGAATGCGGCGAGGGCGAAGCGGGGGCGTGAGCGTCAGGGCGTGGCGAGCAGTTCTTCCCAGCTGTTAGCTGTAAAAATTGCGTCCGACAATCGGCCCAGACGATCAGAATCTTGGATCGATCGTAACTCGGCTTCGGTATCGAGGTCAGTCGGTCCAAATCGATTTCGACATTGACGCAACAGCGTCAATTGAATTCCTCGAAGTTGTCCTTCTTCGAGAAGCTCGTCGTAGGCGGTCATCTCATCCGTATCTTCCATATTCGGCACTCCTTCAAAAATTGCCCGGACTTCGGGCCCCTTTAACCTGAGAAACGCCAGGTGAAATGACGCTTGCCGGATCCAGGCGGCCTCCGCCTCGGTGGCCTCTCGGCCCAGCCTTTTGTCAATCTCGCGGATCACCTCGCGGAGGGCGGTTACCGTCGATTGGTCTCCGGGCAATTTGCACAACATCGCGAGCGGCAACGATCCCAGGCTCCCGGCCAGGAACGCCTCGACCGGTTGCTCCCACATGCGGACGATGTCGTAACTGAATTCTACCCCACGACCGCCGACGGCGTAAGCGTACTTCTCGGTGAACGAAGAATGATCCGCTTTTCGACGCAACAAGATCGCCAGCGTCCGCACCGGCACGCGGTGCCGAGCGTGCAACAGCGCGCTGTAAACGAGCAGACGCGAAGGCAAATTCGCATCGGGGCCCGACTGAAAATTGACGTCCGCGATCTCACGCAACGGCTTGCCAAAACCGAACGCCGAGTCCGTTGCGGCCGACATCGTCGACAGGTCGACGTTGAGCAGCGTCACCGGTTCATCCGTCGGCAGGCCGAAGGTCGCCGCGAAATCGCGGGCGTATTTCTCTACGAGCGTCTTCAGCGTGACGTCGAACTTCATCGCCATAAGAAGCGTTCCTGGGCATTCGAGGGTACTTCTGTTTTACTGAATTCATCGCATCATCGCGGGTGAGGAGAATATGAAAAGCCCAGAGGCGAGGGGCTCCGAACCTCTGGGGTAAGTCGTTCGTAAGAGAATCCCAGGGGCTCGGAGTGCCTCACCCGTTGGGCTTGAAGTTCGAACGGGGCAAGCAAGCGACCCGCCGACGCAGAGGCGTCGGCGAGTCGGCAGTTGTTAGTAGGCGCGCCAGTTGTATCGGTTCCAGACGCTGCCGGAGTTCCTCACGTAGATGTAGAAAGTTCCGGTGTAGTTCGGGGTCCAATTCACATGGCACTTGTCGCCGGCGCCGACCGTCCGCACGATGAGTCGGAAGTTGGCGTCGTAGACCTCGACGTTGAGGTTGGTGTCGCCGTCGCCGTTCACCGCGAAGTCGGCCCGTTCGAAAGCGTTGTAGCGGATCGTATGCAACACGGTGCCGTATGCCGGGGCCCGTTGTACTCCGCCGTGCGCTCCGGCGGTCGGATTCGCCATGACGGCCGTGCTGGAACCGAGCAAGAGGGCGAAGGCCAGGGCCAAGCAAACTTTCGTTTTCAAGCTGAACATGATGCATCTCCGGTTGAGGTTGGCGGTTGTGAAGGAGACCGACATGATTTCCTTCTCGCCAAGAAGTACGCCGGGGAACCTCGAACATAACGGAAATTTTTTGCTTGCCGAATCGGGGGATCTAGGGGAGAATCGTGCGAAACGTCATTCCGGGGGTCCAAGTCGCCATGGAACCTGCCTTTGAAATGCCGACGCGTGCGAGCCTGATCGTTCGACTGCGCAGTTCCGCCGACGATGGCGCGTGGCAACAATTCTTTCAGTCGTATCAGCCGATGATTCGCGTCTGGGCGCAGCGCAAGGGGTTGGCGCCGGTCGACGCCGACGACGTGATTCAGTTGGTGCTCATGAGCTTGATGCGCTCGCTGGGCAATTTTGCATACGATCCGGAGCGAGGCTTTCGCGGTTGGCTCAAGCGGGTGGTGCACAACGAGATTTGCAATCACTTTCGCGCCCGACAGCGCCGGCCCGGGGATTGGGCGGCTGGCGATAGCGTCGCGTTTCAGCAGATCATGGAAGCGCCCGACGCGGTCGACGATCTCGTCAATTCCATGAACGAACCCCTCGAGCGCAAGCAACGTCACCTCGAACTCGCCCTGGCACGGGTGAAGGAGCGCAAGGGCGAATCCTCCAACGCCTGGCAATCCTTTTGGCAGACGTGCATTCTCGATTTGCCCACGGTGAAGGTGGCCGAGGCGCTGCAGATGTCATTCTCGGCGGTGAATCAGGCGGCCTATCGGGTGCGTCAAGACGTACGCGCGGAGATCCAGGAACTCGAAACCCACGAGCCGTGATGAAGCCGTGCCCCTCCGATCACGACTGGTTGGCATTTCTCGGCGCCCAGCTGGAGGAACCGGCGCGTCACGCGGCGGCGACGCACCTGGATCAATGTGCGGAATGTCAAAGCCGAGTCGATCGACTGGTGCGTTCGGCCGATTCGAAGTTCATGCCGCCTCCGCCGATGCAAGCCGACCGTGGCGGTCACGCGGACCATCTCGGCAATCAAGTCACGCGCGCGGAGGGCGACCCGGCGGCAGAACCCTCGGAGCGTCTGCCCGACGTCCCTGGCTATGCGCTGCTTGGAAAACTGGGCAGCGGCGGGATGGGCGTCGTCTACAAGGCTCGACACCTGAAGCTGGGCCGAGTCGTCGCACTCAAGATGATCGGCGCCGGCCTCGATCGACACGCGGAGTCGCTGGCGCGTTTCCGCGCCGAGGCCGAGGCGGCGGCGCAACTCCAGCATCCCAACATCGTGCAAATCTTCGAGATTGGCGAGCATGGCGCCCATTCCTTCCTGGCGCTTGAATACTGCGAGGGCGGCAACCTGGCGAGCCACCTGAAGGGCCAACCCGCCGATCCGCTGGAGGCGGCGCGCTGGACGTTGCAGATCGCCCAGGCTGTCGCCGCCGCGCATGAACGAAAAATCATTCACCGCGACCTCAAGCCGGCCAACGTGCTCCTCACCGAGAGCGGCACGCTCAAGCTGACCGACTTCGGCCTGGCGAAAAAACTCGATGAGCCGGGCCTCACGCAAACCGGCATGGTCATGGGCACCCCCAGCTACATGGCTCCCGAACAGGCGACCGGGGGCATCAAGGAAGTCAGCCGGGCGACCGACGTTTACGGACTGGGCGCGATCCTTTACCAGATGTTGGTCGGCTCGCCGCCGTTTCGCGGAGCGACGACGCTGGAAGTGCTGGACCAGGTCCGCACGCAGGAACCGGTCTCGCCGCGGCGCCTTCGACCCAAGGTGCCGCGCGATCTGGAAACGATCTGTCTCAAGTGTCTGCACAAGGAGCCGAACAAGCGTTACGCCAGCGCCGGCGAGTTAGCAGACGATGTCCAGCGATTCTTGAACCACGAACCGATCCACGGGCGTCCGACGGGGAGCCTCGAACGCGTCTGGAGGTGGTGCAAGCGCAATCCTACGCCCGCGCTGCAAGCGAGCGTGATCGGCCTGCTTCTCGTGGTCGGCTCCCTGGTTTCCTGGGTTCTGACCGCGAAGTTGCTCTGGACCAGCCAGCAACTGGAACACCAGCTGGAGGAAGCTCGTAAAAGTAAGCAAGAGGCCAGGAAGGCGCAGCTCAAGTCCGAATGGCAACTTTATGCTACGCAGATATCTGTGTCGAATGCGGCGTACGAAGACAATGACGTGGAGCTTGCCTACAAGATTCTCGAAGACACGCGTGAGGACTTTCGCGGCTGGGAGTACAAATACCTCCGAGCCTTGTTCAACAAGAACCAAAAGACCCTCACTCATGCCGCGCCCGTCGGCCACGCCGCGTTTAGCGTCGACGGCAAATGGATCGTCAGCGGTTGCGAAGACGGCGACGTCGTCGTGTGGGATGCGACGTCGCTTCGGGAGGTCGCGAAACTGCGAGGACATCAAGGTCACGTCCACTGCGTCTGTTTCAGCGTCGATGGGACGCGCCTCTTCAGCGCCAGCGAGGATCGTACGGTGAAGGTGTGGGATTTCGCCACGCGCCGTGAAATCGACTCGCTCCCGCATCTTTTTCCCGTCCGAGCCGTCGCCGTCAGCGCCGACGGAAAATGGATCGTCAGCGGCATGGCGCGAGGATTGGTCGAGAATGAAGCCCAGGAGACCGCGACGGCCGCGACGGTGACGATTTGGAGCGCTCAGACCTTCGAATACCACCACGTCTTGACGCACGGGAGAGCCGTCCCAGCCATCGCTTTTAGCAGCGACAGCAAGCGATTCGTCACCGGCAGCGACGAAGGAACGGTCATAGTCTGGGATGCGGCCGCCGGCGTCGCCATCGGTAAGAGCTTTAGCGCGGATGCGTACGGAGTCGAAAGCGTCGCCTTCAGCCCCGACGGGGAGCGCCTTCTTACGGGCGGCTCCGACCGACGGGTCAAGATGTGGAACTCGGAGACAGGGGCGTTCCTCCGCGAATTTCCAGGGCACAAGGGCCCTGTGAAAAGCGTCGCCTTCAGCCTGGACCCGGACGGCCAGCGCATCGTCAGCAGCAGCGTCGACGGGACGGTCAAGGTTTGGTCTGCGATTTTGGGCATGGAACTCCATACGCTCAAGGGGCATACCGGCGCCGTTGTCGCCGCAGCGCTGGCCGCCGACGGCAATCGGATCGTCAGCGCGAGTGCCGACCGGACCGTCAAGCTGTGGGATGTATCCAAGAATCCGCGGCAGGAACCCACGAAAGTAAAAAGTCTCGCACTGTGCGGCGCAGGCAGGTGGATCGTGGCCGACGCTCCCGGCGCCGAGTTGGAAATCTGGGATGCCAATACCAACGCCAAGATCGGCCTCCTCAAAGGCAAGACGAATGGAGTGCGCTGCGCGTGTTTCAGCGATTGCGGCACCTACATCGTCTGCGGCGGCCGGCGTCCTCCGGAAGCCCCGAACGACTTCGACACCGAACGGGGCGTCGTAAAAATCTGGAACGCGGCCACCGGCGACGAAGTCGGCCCCCTGGAAGAACACGCCCGGGAAGTCGTCTGCGTTGCCTTTAGCCCCGATAATAAGCGAATCGCCTACGGCTGCGTCGATGGCGTCGTCAAGATATGCGCCGCCGATTCTCGCAAGGTCGTCGCTGAGTTCAAGGTACACAAACTCGGCATTCGCTGCCTCGCCTTTAGCCGCGACGGCAAGAAAATCGTCAGCGGCGCCGGCTCGCTCGGTGAACGAAGCCAGGTGAAAATCTGGAATGCAGAAAACGGCGCCGAAATTCGCGACTTCGGGGACCATGACCCAGGCATCCATTGCGTTGCCTTCGGCGCCAGAAGCGACTGGATTGCCGTCGGCAGCTCTGCCTCGATCATAAAAATCTACGACGCGAACGAGGGGAGCCTCCTCCGCGATCTCGCGGGGCACACCAAAGGCGTCCTTTGCATCGCGCTCAGCGAAGATGGCAAACGCATTGCCACCGGCGGCGCCGACCGCACTGTCCGCGTCTGGGACGCCGCTTCCGGCTTTGAAACCATGACGCTCAAGGGCCACACCGCGCCTGTCACCAGCGTCCATTTTAGCGCCGACGGCCAACGGATCTTTAGCAGTGCCAGCTCCGCGATATCGGGCGGCGCCCAGGCGTTCGTGTGGAACGCGACGCTGCCCTGAAAATTTCCCAATCTCTCCGCGCTTTTTTTCCCGGCACTTGTCGATTCGCCCCCGCTTCGTTCGACTAATGGGGTGTGAAGGCCCTCGCCTTCGTGACTCGCTCCCTTGTAATGCGAAGGAGTCCCCGCATGTCCGTGCCGAAAATCACCCCCTTCCTCTGGTTTGACTCCCAGGCCGAGGAGGCGGCCCGATTTTACGCCTCGATCTTCCCCAACTCCAGCGTCGGCAAAGTCACCCGCTACGGCAAAGCCGGCCCTGGGCCCGAAGGCTCCGTGATGACCGTCGAATTCCAACTCCAAGGGCAATCGTTCGTCGCCCTCAACGGCGGGCCGATCTTCCAATTCACCGAGGCCGTCTCCTTCGTCGTCAACTGCGAAACCCAGAACGAAGTCGATCACTACTGGGAAAAACTCACCGCGGGGGGAGCCGAGGTCCAGTGCGGTTGGCTCAAGGACAAGTTCGGGCTTTCCTGGCAGATCGTGCCGACGGTGCTGCCGCAGCTACTCGGCGGGGCCAACCCGGAGAAATCGCAGCGCGTCATGCAGGCGATGTTCGGCATGAAGAAGCTCGACATCCGCGCGTTGCAGCAGGCGGCCGAGTAAACGTTACGATTCACCATCTTACCTAAAGGAGACTGACCATGAGTACCGAACCGATTCCCAAGGGGCACGAGCACTTGATTCCGCACCTGGTGTGCGACCCGTGTGCCGAGGCCGTCAAGTTTTACCAGAAGGCGCTCGGCGCCCAGGAGATCATGGTGATGCCGGCGCCGGACGGCCGGATCCTGCACGCGGCTTTGCGGATCGGCGTGAGCTTTCTGTTTCTCGCGGACGACTTTCCGGAGTATTGCGGCGGGAACGCGCAGTCGCCCAAGGCGCTGAAGGGGACGCCGGTGACGATTCACCGGTACGTCGAGAATTGCGACGCTGCGATCCAGCGTGCGGTCGACGCCGGCGCGACGATCAAGATGCCGGCGATGGACATGTTCTGGGGCGACCGCTATGGCGTCGTCACCGATCCCTTCGGGCACTGCTGGTCGTTCGCGACGCACATCAAGGATCTGACGCCGGAACAGATGCAGGCCGGGATGAAGGAAGCGTTCGCCCAGGCGCCGTAAGCCAAAAAAAAGCGGGCGGGAGACTGATGTCCCCCGCTCGCCTTAAAAAGTTACTCCGGCGTGAACAAAAGGTTCAGCAGCCCCTGCGTTTCGCGGTCGACGGCCGGCGTGCTCCAGTTGTCTTCGTCGAAGGGGAGCGCCGCCCCGCCGAGTTGCGCCACGAAGTCGTTTTCGAAATATTCCAGATCCGCCGCGAGCGCCGTTTCGAGGGAAGCGTACGAACCATAACGCAGGCGCGGCTCAAGGGTCTTGTAACGCCGCATGGTGTTGAGGGCGTGAGCGGTGCCGCCTTCACGGGGATCGCCGCCGGGCCAATAACCGCTGCCGGGGGCGCGTCGGCCGGTGGGCAGCACGGGCGCCTCGCCGAGCCGAGTTCGGCGGACGACGCCGGTATTTTTCTGCTTGGCGGCCCACTCCGCCACCGTCACCGGCTGCCGAAACAGTGACGGATCGATGACCCGCAACTCCGTCCGCCCATTGACGCGGACGAACACCGCTGGCGCCACGTGGTAGGTCCATTCCACAAATCCCCGACGCGCCAGGGCCGTCGACACGCGGATGCGTCGGCCTTGGTGCGGAAAGGACCAGACCTTCACCGGCTGAATGCCCATGCGCTGCATCCGCAGCGACATGAGATGCGCACGAGCGAAGCAGCCGTCGGTCACGAAGCGATAGGCGATGTCGCGCTGCCCGGCCATCGTTTGAAACACGTACCGGGCCTGACCCAGGCTCAGTTCGGCAGCAGTCGCGGAAGAGGCGAAGAGGGCGAGCGCCAGGGTCGTCACGATATTTTTCAGCGAGCGATTCATGGTGGTTTCCTTCGAAGACCGAGCATGCGATTCGAAGGGGCATTGTCAAACAGAACGTCCAGCGGCCAATTTTGCGAACAGACGCCTCCCCATACGCAAGCCGATTCAGTTTGGGCCGTTTTTTCTGGGGTCTTAGTACTACAGCGCTATCTTCTCCCCTCTCCCACCGGGAGAGGGGCGGGGGTGAGGGGAAATAGCCGTGCTATTGAGTTGAGCCATTTTCCCCTCACCCCCAACCCCTCTCCCGGAGGGAGAGGGGAGTAAATGCTTCCTGTATTTGAAGTTACTGCAACGCCTTGCTAGTTTCTATCGCTGTAGTGTTAGGCGGGCAGCGCCACTTTTCACAATCGGCGAAGCTGATTTTTGACTTCGTCGAGGTTCGTGGCTCAAATGCGGCGTACTTTATTTTGGCCTGAAGGTCCGACTCTTATAGCCCAGGCCATGAGGCCTGGGTAAGACATAACGCTTAGATCGGCCCTGAAGGGGCCGCTCGACCGCACGCGTCTGTCGAGCGGCCCTTACAGGGCCGACGCCAGACATCGACGTACCCAGGCCTCACGGCCTGGGCTATAGGAGACGGCCTTACAGGCCGAAGAGAATTACTCCCGTCGTCATTAACTGGCTGTCCGGAGTCCGCTCATGTCGCTAGGATTGCAGGTGGAGAAATTTATGGCAACAACCTGAACAAGGAGACAGGTCATGACGCCGGCACGGAAGCCCTATCGCAGCGACATCAGTGACGCTCAGTGGAACATTCTCGCACC
>JBBQPM010000173.1:0-15048 GCA_038217425.1 Gemmatales bacterium | reverse complement strand
GGCAGGTCTCCACGAGGAAAAGAAAAACGCCCAGGGCGAACCCTGAGCGTACGTGGAAAATCCGATGCATACGACTACCGAACCCGACTCGAATCAAAAGAAGTGAAACCCGCCACCGCGAAGCGGTTTAGTTCAACCAGTTTTTGGTTTGCGCCCGCGCAGACCAACGTGTCGCTGACCGCAGCGAGAACGCCTCGCCGAAGTCGCGTACTGCAAACCTTTTCCGCGTTTTCCACACTCCAGGCTCGCGCAAAATAATGAATAACGCGCCTTGCGCAGCCATCATGAATCCAGCGGACTCTTCACCCCTGGGCCGCCCGTGTTCAAGACGTGCGTGTAGATCATCGTCGTACTCACGTCGGCATGGCCCAGGCAACTCTTGCACCGTTGGAATATCGTAACTGGCTTCGGACAAATGCGTCGCGAAACTGTGCCGGAACGAATGGCTCGTCGCCTGCGTGGCAATTCCCGAACGCTTGACCGCAGCCGTGATTTCCCGGCTGATCGAGTCTTCGTGTACGTGATGGCGACACTAACACTACGAACACGATCGATGGGCAACGCCGCCGCAAGCAAAGATGTAACGCCGTGTGCATTCTCGATCGCCGTCGGGCAACCTGGCCGCACGCCGAGGGTGAATGTACCATGCCAAAATCACGCGACAAGCTTTTTCAGTACCAATCGGCAACTTCCTTTACGCGCATTCCAGGCAGTTCGATTGCCCCCCGCCACGTGCTTTCGCCCGGCATACCTCGGCTATTTTCGTCCGTTCTCCTTGAAAAAGCGGACGATCAACCGGCCCGCCTGGTCCGGCACCTCGTGGCCGCCGGGGTGGACGGCGGAGACCAACGGCGTGCCCGACTTGGATGCGTACAACAACGACGCGAGCTTGGTATCTTTGGTCCACCGCTTTCCCTCCGGCACGCAGCTATTGACTTTGCACAGGCTTTCGACGACTTGGTCCAGCTTTTCGTGACGGCCGTCCTTCTTGCCCACGATGAGCAAGCACGGTTTCGGCTTCAGGTTCTTGAGGTTCTGGGAAACGCCCGCGCAGGGCGCCACGGCCGCCAGCACGTCGCTGCGCTCGGCCCATAGCAGGAACGTGAAGTTGCCGCCGTTGGAAAAGCCGGTGGCGAAAATCTGCTTGTCGTCGACTTTGTGCCGTTTCTTGAGGTAGGCGAGGACTTCGTCGAAGAGCTTCAAATCGCGGTCGCCCTGTGTTTTCTCTGCATTCTGCCAGCCCGATCGCTCTCCCTTCGGATCGCTCTTGGCGACGGTGGGAAGCCCCTGGAGATAGACGCAAATCGCTGCCGGCCAGTGCTGGTGACAGGCGAAATCGTCGGCTGCGATTTTCATGGTTTCGCCGTGGCCATGAAAGACGAGGATGACCGGCGCCGGTGTTTTTTGAGCGGAATCGGGGAGATGAATCAGCGCTTCGCGCGGCTTGCCGTCGACCTTGACGGTCAGCGGTTTGAGCGTCTGGGCGAAAGCGCCGTTCGGGGACGACAGCATCGTCGCGAGGGCGACGGAGCAGATGCAGCGGACCATGGAAGACTCCTTTGGGCAGGGAGAAAGTTTACCGTAGGTGAGAATATTACCCGGGGAGTTTACGTGCCAGGTCCAGGACGAAGCGTTCGAACAGGGCCTGTTCGCCGAGTTGGCTTTCGCCGCGTAGGTCCATGTTGAGCTTCAGCAGCATGTCGTAGATTCGCTCCGCACGCTGTCGGCCCAGGTGTCGCATCTGAAGCTCGGCTCCCTTGAGTCCGAAGGGAGCGATGCCGGCGCGCTGCAAGGCGCTTGCCAGGCCCGCGCCGCCGGAAGCGTAGCGCGCCGCCTGGCCGAGTTTCCGCAGATGCGACGACATCGCGCCCAGGATGCGCATCGGCTCCTCGCCCATCTCGAAAAGGTTTGCCAGGATCTCGAGGGCTCGCTTGGCGTCGCCGGCGCCGATGGCGTCGAAGATTTGCCAGATCGATTCCGTACGCTGATTGCCGACCAGTTTATCGACGTCGGCCCGCTCGATACTCGCTCGGGCGCCGACGTAGAGCGACAGTTTGAGCAGCTCCTGATCGAGCAACCCCAGCTCGGCGCCGACGAGGTCGACGAGCAGATTGGCCGCGGGCGCCGGGAGCGTTTTTTGATACATTCGCTGCGACCATTCGCTGCACCACTGGGGCGCCTTGTACGAGGTCGGCGCCTTGCACGTGAGCGTCGCGCTCTCGGCCAACGATTTCGCGAGCCGAGTCGTCGCCATCCACGTCTTCACGTCAAGCACGAGCAGCCCGCTGGCGGGGAGCTTCTGGAGCTTGTCTTCGAGTTGCGTGCGAAACTTGGTGACGAACGGGTCGGCGCCGTCGACGATGACGACGCGTCGGGGGCCGAAGAAGGGGAGGGTTTCGAGTTCGTCGAAGACGTCGGCGAAGGTGGCCTTGTCGCCGGGGAGATTGGAGACGGCGGAGTCGTCAGCGGAATCTCCGAGGGCAACGTCGCGGAGGCGGCGGAGGCATTGGCGTTTGAGAAACGCCTCGTCGCCGTGGAGGACATACAGGGGCCCGAGTTTGGCGGGCGTCTTGGCCAGGAAAGCGAGCGCGTCCATGGTTTTATTCTACGAGATCACACGCGGTCTCAAGAGCCGCGGCGATGCGCTGGAGGGAATCGTCGGACGTGGCGAAAGGGGGCATGGCGTACGCTACCGACCCGAGCGGCCGTAACAGCACGCCGTGCTCGAGCGCGCGGGCGCGGATCTTGCGTCCCACTCCCGCAAGATAGCCCGCTTCGCCGGCGAGTTCGACCGCGGCGATGCTGCCCTGAATGCGGACGTCCTTCACCTGCGGATGAGCGCGCAGCGGGGCGAGGCGTTTCTCCCAGAAGTTCTGCATACGAAGAGGTTCTTTCGGGAATTCTTTGAGAAGCCGACGAAAATTGGCGACGCCCAGTGCGCAGGCGAGGGGATGTGCCGTGAACGAATGGCCGTGAAAAAACGTTCGGCTCGCATCCTGGGAGAGGAACGGAGAAACGAGGTGCTGAGCCACGACGGTGACGGCGAGCGGCAGCATGCCGCCGGCGATCGTCTTGGCGGCACAGACGAGGTCGGGGACGATGCTGGCTTGCTGATGGGCCCAAAGAGTGCCGGTTCTCCCGCCGCCGGTCATCACTTCGTCGGCGATGAAAAGGACGCCATGATCACGACAGGCGGCGGCGATCTGGGCGAGGGTTTCGGGGCTGTGCATGCGCATGCCGCCGGCGCCCTGCACCAACGGTTCCAGGATGACCGCCGCCGTCTCCTGGCCACGCTTTCGGAGATGCTCCGCGAGCCGATTCGGGTCGAGCGGTAGAATGTCGGCCTTGAAAAGGAGCGGTTCGAAGGCGCCGAAAAAGAGCGGATCGCGGCCCACCGCCATGGCGCCGAAGGTGTCGCCGTGGTAGCCATGTTCGAAGCCGACGAAGCGCGTTCGGCCTGGTTCGCCCTTGAGGCGACACCATTGGTACGCGAGCTTGAGGGCGACCTCGACCGCAGTGCTGCCGTTGTCGGAGTAGAAAACTCGGCCGCCGGTCCAGCCCAGCGATCGGAGCAGCAATTCCGCGAGTTCGACGCCCCAGGGATGCGTGATGCCCGCGAACATCACGTGATCGATTTGCCGGCTCGCGGCGGTAAGGGCGTCGAGCAGCACCGGATCGCGGTGGCCGAAAAGGATCGTCCACCACGAGCTGATGGCGTCGATGATTCGCCGGCCGTCCGCGAGTTGGAGGAACTCGTCCTGCGCACCGACGCAAACGAGCGGATTGGGCCCTTGCAACGGGGTATAAGGATGCCACACTGCCGCGCGGTCGCGGCGTAGGAGTTCGGGGCCCGCGGCGCCAGCAAGAGTCGCAGCATTCCTTGCTTGCGCTGCGGGCTCCGAACTCAGCGACAGCCGTATGTCATCGAGCTGTGTTCGAGCCGCGGCGCGAATGCCGTCGGCATCCCACGACGTCGGTGGCTCCAGGTGAAACACCGCGATGCCGTTGCTATGCTTGGCGATTTCGCGCCGGGCATACGCGTCGGCAGTTCCGATCATCACCACCGCGGCCGGCGCGAGGCCGAGCGCATCCAGCGCCGCGAGCGTTTGCAGCGTGCGCCCGATCGCGCCCAAAGTTGTCGAAGTGACGAGTACCGACGGAGTCTGCAGTTTGCGAATCCAGTGCCACTGCAGTTCGCGGTCGTTGAGCGGCGAGAACGGACTGCCGAACGTCTCGATGAGCAATCGACCCGGCGGAAGCGATTTGATCATGTCATCCGCCGATGAAATCGATTGCCCGACACGCGCCGCGGCGAGCGGCGGAGCGACCGGTTCCTCGAAACGGGCGATCGGCGGATGGACGCGGACGCCCGGCAACGCACGGAGTCGCTCGGTGTCGGAGGGGCCCGTTTCGAGCGGCTTCCAGTACGCGTACTCTTCGCAATACGCGGCCAGCCACAGGAGCGAGAAGGTCGTCTTGCCTACGTCGGTGTCGACGCCGAGCACAATCAGGGATTCGTTCATCGCAGGCCGAGCGTCGTGAACATGTAATCGCGGACGCCCTGACTGTCGACGTGGTGCGCGAGGTCGACGTTCGAGGTTTTTTCGTGCCAGGGCCTTTGGTCAATGACCGACATGCCGCGGGTGAGTTCGCCGCGGGTCTCGACGTCGACGCTGGCGTGCTTGGTTTGAATGAGTTCCGGCTTGGCGACGGCGATGACGCCGAGCACGTCCTTCAGATGAAATCCTTCGATGCCGTAATGATGGGACGTGGCCGCGATGCCGAAGGGAACGATCTGCCGCAGGAATTTGCAGACGGGCCCGGCGTCGACGGGGAGTTCCAGGAGATCGAGCGGCGAGAAGAGGACCTTGCGCATCAAATCGAGCGGAATGAGCGTGATGTTGGCGCCCGAACGGAGCACCTGACGGGCGGCGACGGGGTCGCAGGCGAAGTGGAACTCCGTCGTCGGCCCGGCGTTCCCCGGTTCGTGTACAAGTCCCCCCAAGATGATGACGCGTTTGACTTGAGCAGGCAGTTCCGGATTGTAGTCGAACGCTCGGGCCAGCACGGTGAGCGGTCCGAGGCAGACGATCTCGATCTCACCGGGATATTGCCGTACGAGTTCGAAGAGGAGCTTTTCGCTGGGAAGGAGATTGTGCAGCCGGGCGCAGGGGAAGTCGACGTTGCCCAGGCCGTTGGCGCCGTGGAGGGCTTTGCCGTCGAGTTCGTATTCGATTTCGGGGGCGGCGCCGAGTCGCGGCCAGCGCGGGGGATCGAGATGGTTAACGAGGATGTGGATGTTGTCGGTGGCCTGTTCGGCTCCGATGTTCCCGGCGGTGGCGGCGATGCCGAGCACTTCGAGTTTGGGATCGGTCATGGCCAGGGCGAGGGCGAAGGCGCCGTCGATGCCCGGGTCGGCGATGAACACGACTTTCTTGCTCATGATCTATTCCTCCTTGGTCCTCCGACCCATTTTATACGAAGCGGGCGCGGGCCGAAACTACCTTCTGTGCCAAATCGGGCTATGATGTCCGGGGACCGCTTCTCTTTCGCTGGGCCACGACATGAAATCGCTGTTGCTATTCTGCACCCTGTTGGCCGGCCTCGCGGTTCTTTCGGACACTGGGGCAATCGCTCAGAAGAAAAAAGATGCGAAGAAGGAGCCGCGCGTGCTGATGGCGCTGCCGCTCGCGGTGCAACCGGGCAAGAAGCAGCAATTCACGCTGCGCGGGCATCATTTGAACGAGGCGACGAAAGTCGAGTTCATGGGGGACGAGGCGATTCCCGTCAAAATCGTGAGCAAGGGTCAGGCAGGCGTGCCGGACAAGAATCCGGAGAAGGTCGGCGACACGCAGCTGGTGATCGAAGTGCAGATTCCCGAAAAGCTCATGACCCCGCCGACGGTGGCGGTGACGACGCCGGAGGGGCAAACGCCGAGGTACGAATTTTTGCTGGAGACGGCATTTCCGGTCGTCAAGGAGAAGGAGCCTAACGACGGCTTTTCGCAGGCAATGGAAGTGACTCGGCCGTGTGCGATCGACGGCGAGGTGAGCAAAGCGCGGGACGTCGACGTCTTTCAGTTCAAGGCCCGCAAGGGGGAGACTGTCCGCGTCGAAGTGCGCGCCGCCCGGCAGGGGTCGTCGCTCGATTCGCTCGTCACGATTTACAACCGTTCGCTGCAGGTGTTGGCCAGCAACGACGATCAGGCGGAGCACGTCGATTCCGTGCTCGAGTTCGTGGCGCCGGGGGATGAGGTGTATTACGTGGTACTGATCGACGCACACGATACGGGGGGCAATCTCCACCCGTATCGTCTGGTCCTGAAGTGAACATTTCGAAACGCCCGGGGCGTACTATCCCTGGGAATTCAAAGCCGCGGGAATCGACTTCCCGGGGCTGTGTAGATGAGCGATCCGGTTGACGTGGGGCGCGGGCTTTTCGCTTTGCTGACGAAAGTCTTTGAATTCGGACAACAAATCCTGGCGGAATTCGAAACACTCGGCCGAGCGGTCCCACTCGCGTATGACGTGAGAGGTTGCGGGGTTTAGATGAGCGACTTTGCTGAGCCATTCCAGCCCGGCGTCAAGGGTCAGGTGTTCCGTTTCCGGATGATTCCAGGCGACGTGGGTGGCCAGGCAGCCCATGGGAACGATGCGTGTGAAGCTGCCGTGGATGAGAAGCGGGCTGTTGGTTTCGAGTAGATGGATAATGCGGTCAAGCCCGCACGGGGTCATATGGGGTAGCCAGGAGGCTCGCAATTCTTGGATAAAATCGTTGGAAAGCATGACACGACTCCTTTATTGGTGACCAATCCATATCCGAGCAAATAGCCTGCCGGAAGGGGGTGAATCTCGGAGCGATACGATCGGGGGGCGAGTGCCCTGAACCAGTTTTCGAATCTGGAACGAACTTAAGACGATACAGGCCAAGGGAGATGTTCCGGGGGTCAAAAAAACCCCGCTGTCCGCAGGAGCGAAGCAGCGGGGCCGGAACAGAGAAGAGGCCGAAACGGACACCTGGATATTAAAGAGGCATCGTAAGAATGTCAATAGCGAATTTGAAAAAATTACAAACCCCGGGTCCGTCAGCTGGAAAGCTGGGAAACTTTTCGGCGTCGGCACAGAATGGGCGAATCTGCGAATTTTAGGAGGGCTGCGTGTGCAAATTCGGTGTCCGGCCCGGGGTAATTTGTGCGATAAAGCACGGGACGTGCCCGGCGAATCGCCGCCCCCGTTTGTCAGGGCCGAAAAAATAAGGTATGCTGGCGTGGAACAAAGGGTCAAGGGGCAACCATGAATTCACGCACTCCCATTAAGGGGCATTGACCGTGAGCAAATTTCGGTGCTCCGTGCTCGTCGTGGACGACGAACCCTACATTCTCACGACGCTGGCGGCCCTGCTCAAGCCTGAATTCCAAGTTTACACCGCGGATTCCGGTGAGTCGGCCCAGGCTTGCTTCGCGCAACACGAGATCCACGTCGTCCTCTCCGATCAACGCATGCCCAAAATGTCGGGCGTGCAGCTGCTCGAATGGGTTCGGCAAAACTACCCCAAAACCATCCGCCTGCTCTTCACGGGCTTCGCCGAACTCGAAGACGCCGTCGAGGCGATCAATCGAGGCAAGATCTTCAGCTTCCTGCTCAAACCCTGGCGGCCCGACGAACTCCTCGAGACGATGCGCAACGCCTCGCGCTCCTTTCTCCTGGAACGCAGCCACGAACAGATGCTGCAGGAACTTGTGCGGCTCAACGAAGAGCTGCGCACGCTCAACCAGGACCTCGAAAACCGCGTCGCCGACCGCACGCGGGCGCTGGAAGAGGCGAATCACGAACTCGAGCACAAGAACAAGATGCTCGAAAAGCTCGCCCTCACCGATCCGCTCACCGGCCTGCCCAATCGGCGGGCCATCGACCGACTCGCCGAGCGCGAGATTCGACGACGGGAACGTTACGGCAGCTCTCTCGGCCTGGCGATTATCGACGTCGATCATTTCAAGAGCATCAACGATCGCTTCCTCCTGCCCGGCGGCGACAAAGTTCTGACGGACCTGGCCAAGGTGCTGACCGGTTCGCTGCGAAACGTCGATATCATCGGGCGTATCGGCGGCGAAGAGTTCCTGGTCCTGGCGCCGGAAACGAGCATGGAAGGTCTGACAGTGCTTGGCGAGCGCATTCGCCGATCGGTCGAGGAGGCGGTGTTTACGTTCAAAGGCCAGCTCGTGCCGGTGCGCGTCAGCATCGGCTGGGCGGTTGCCGACGTGGGGGCGACGGCCGACTACGAAGTCATGAAACACCTGGCGGCCAAGGCGCTGGCCGAGGCGAAGCAGACGGGGCGAAATCGCTGCATTTACTATCCCGTCCCCACGCAAAAGGCGGAACCCATCCCTTTTGAAGAAGCCGGCTAAAGGCCGGCCCCTCTGCCAAATCCCGACCGGACGCGTAAGATACTCGGCATCCACTGCCTGGGAGCCCCCGCGTCTCATGAACTCCATTGATGCTCTGTTCGAAAAACTGCGTGCCCAGAAACGCAAAGCCTTCATCCCCTTCGTCACCGCCGGCGATCCCGATTTGGCGACCACCGAACAGGTGCTCGTCGAATGTGCGCGCCGAGGCGCCTCGCTGATCGAAGTCGGCTTTCCCTACAGTGACCCCATCGCCGACGGCGCGGTCATCCAGGCCTCGTACACGCGTGCTCTGGATCGCGGCCTCAAAATCGATCAGGTTTTCGAACTCCTCAAAAAGGTTTCGCAGCGCGAGCCGTTCCGCTCGGGTCAGGTGCCATTGGCGGCGATGGTCTCGTACAGCCTCGTCTTCCATCGCGGCCCCCAGGCGTTTCTGGACCAGGCGAAAGAGGCGGGGCTCAGCGGCGCCATCGTCCCGGACTTGCCGATCGAGGAATCCGACGCGCTGGCGGCGCTGGCGGCGAAGTGCGACTTCAAGCTGATTCAGCTGGTGACGCCGACCACGCCGAGGCCGCGCGCGACCCAGATCGCCCAGACCTCGACGGGGTTTCTCTACTGCGTCAGCGTGGTCGGCATCACCGGCGCCCGCAGCGTGCTGCCGCCGGACATTCTGGACCATCTGCGTTGGCTACGCTCGCAGACGACGCTGCCGATGTGCGTGGGCTTCGGCATCAGTTCGCCCGAGCAGGTGAAGATGCTGCGCGAATGCGCCGACGGCGTCATCGTCGGCAGCGCTTTGGTGCGCCACCTGGCCGGCGCCGACCCCGTCGCGGCAGTCGGAGACCTGGTTGAAACTCTGTCGAAAGCGCTCCACGACTAATACATGAAGCGGACCTCCAGACGGAACAGATCCCGGTACCACGCCGGGCCGCTGAACGCCCGGCTATAGCCGAGATAGACGTCGGCGACGTCGCCCAGCGCTGTGCGAAAACCGAGGCTGCCGTTCAAGATCGTCGACATGTATGCGCTGCGCGTTTCGATCGAGCCGTCGGGGTGCAAGATGTCCGTTTGTCCGCCGAGCGCGGTCCAGCCGACGAACTCCGCGACCGGCATGATGGTGACCATGTCGCCGGTGCGATGTCCGTAGATGACGCCGAGACCGTAGCGGAGCACGTTGCCTTGCGCGGGGCGGTCATTCAGCGCGGTCCAGTAGCGAACTTCGCCTTCGAAGGAGAGATATTCGCTCAGCTTGAAATTCGCCAGGAGTGCCGGCTCCAGCGCCCAGGAGTTACCCAGGATCGGTTCGGCGTGCGTCGGCGCGTAGGCGCGGAGTTGGAACGTCGTCAGGAACATTTCGGTATCGAAGACGCTGAACTTGAAGCCGAAACTGGTGTCGCCGGAGCCGCTGATATTGCGGTTCACCTCGGGATTGACCATGCGGAACGGCGTCTCGAAAAAGACCGAGATCCAGGGACTGAAGGCCAACTCGCCGTAGGTGCTGATCTCTTGCTGATCGACGCGGGTTTCGGGGAGCAGAAAGCTCTCTTTGGTGTAAAGGAACTCGGCCCGCGTCGGTCGTTTATTCAGGTAGCTGAGATCGTAGCGGGTGCGGATGCGGTTGAGCGGAATCGCGCTGTCGATGAAGCTGACGTTGGAATCGCCCTTGGCCTCGCGGACCTCGACTTGCTCTTCTTCGCGGGTGGCGTCGCCGAAAAAAGTACGGCCCCCCTGTGCCAGGGCGAGTTGAGGCAAGCCGAGCAATACGAGCCAAAGATAAGAGAAACGACGCATAGGCAAGGACCACGGGGTTTTCGCGGACGATAGAGATTGCGCGCCGTTTCCGCAAGGTCAGTGTGTCACGGCGTGTTCGGGGGCGCCTATTCCTCCCGGTCGCCCTGGATTGACGTGCATTTCGAAAACTCGGCTTTTTCGTTTGGCGGGAATCCGTTATCAGGTGGGGTGAACGTCCTGCACGGTAACCCAGGTTTTTCCCCCGAAACGCCAATGACATACTTACCCGCACACTTGTTTGCCGCGCGCAGCACGGAGCCCGTCCCGAAGCCGGAACGGCCGGTCGCGCCGCCGCAACCGGTTCCGCCGGCTCCGGCGCCGGTCGCGGTTCGTCCCGAACCGGTGCGGCCGAAGCCGGTTCTCCCTTCGGTGCCGACGAATCCCAATCGCCGGGAGAAGATCCATTCGTGGATGCGGCACTGGAAGCGCAAGGGTGAAGAGCAAACGCTCGGCTACTTCGTCGCCATCGGGTTGGCGGGCGTGGCGCTGCTCCTGGTGATGTGGGGCGCGCTCAATCTTTTTCCAAAACCGTCGGGATTTCCGGAAAAACACTTGCGGGCAGAGCATGTTCTGCCTAAGCTCAAGGTGAAGCAGGAAAAGGCGGTAAAGCCGTTACAACCGCTACCGACCCCCATAAAGGCGCCCCTTCTGGTGGGAATGCCGCCCATGATGGGGAGTCCGCAGACGCCTTTCTTCAAGGATCCGAAGCAACCGTACCCCCAGATGCCCGTTCTGCAGCAACCCATCCTGCCGCAGCTCAAGTATCAGGTGGCGCGCGATCCGCTGACGGATAACGACTACAAAGTCTACTTGCATCGTGAGGCTACACCCATGTACAACCCGCTCAAACCGTCCATTTCGTCCCTCGTCCTGGCTGCGCTCATGGTCTCGTCGACCGGAGCGGACGCTCAGACGAATACCGACATTCTCGACCTGAAAAATCAGGTTTCGACGCTCAAGGGGCAGATCGACAACCTCGATAAATTGCTCAAGAATCAGCCGACCATCCGCGACTTCGAAAAGATCGTCGGCGAGCAACTCGCGGTCGCACTCAAGAATCAACCGCTCGGTCTGGGTCAAACGGAAGAGATCGTCAATCTGAAGGCCGACATCAAGGTTCTGCATGCGATGTTGATCCAGATGAAGAACACTCCCCCAACGACGATCCCTGCCGTGCCGGCGCCGACCCAGGTTCAGGTCACAGACAATTCGGATTTGAAGGTGATTTCGAAACAGCTCACGGAATTGACGAACGCGGTGAGCGCCTTGAAGCCGAAGGACGCCGCCCTTTATCCGCCGATCAAACCGGAACCGCCGCTGCGCAGCCAGTTTGAGTTCGTGAACATGTTCGACGAGGACTTGCTCATCACGATCAACGACGAACCGCATCGCGTGAAGGCCGGTCAACGGCTCATGGCCGCGGTCAATCCCGGCATGGTTCGCTTCCAGGTCCGCACGGAAAAAGGATGGGTCGGGCCGCAGGAATCGATCACGCTGCAGGAGAAGCAGACGTATTCGCTGGCCGCCCGCATGCCTCCCCGCTAGATCCCGACGAGCTTTTTCTTTCCGAGCCGGAAGCGTTAGCGACGATTTTCGCAAGATCGTCGCTAACGCTTCCGGCTCGGAAATGCGCTGCCTCATTTATGCCGTAACGTCTCCCGCTCGCCTTTCGCCAATCACTCGATCCCCACGCGAACCTGCAGATACGTCGCTGCCGTGCCCGCGTTCGTGCGCCGTTCGACGCGCACGAGGTACTGGCCCGCCTTGGCAAAACGATGCGTCGTGGCCGCGTATCCGTCTTTCGCGAGCGGCTTCACGTTGCCGTCGGACTTCACCGTGACCCGCGGCGTGCCGTCGCCGAAGTCCCAGGATTCCTCGCCCTCGGTGCTGCGAAACGTCCGCACCTTGAACGACACTTCATCGCCTGGCTTGATGCCGAGCGTCGGAAAATACGCGGCATGAATCGTCGGCGGCAGCGTTCCATTTTTTTGCAGCACCTGGATGATCGCGAAGTCGTAGTCGACGTTTCCCTCCTTGTCGACGATCTTGAGTACCTCCGCGTACATGCCCGGAGTCTTGTAGGTCCTTTCGAGAACCGGCGCCTCGGAGGTCGTGCCGTCCCCGAACTTCCAGTGCGTCTGGGCGATGCCGGCCTTGGCCCAGGAACGCGACGTATCCAGCACGACCTTTTCGCCCGCCCAAATCACATGATGCGGCCGAGCGACCGCGATGACCTTCGGCTTGTGCTCGCTCTGATACGCCTCCCAAAGAAACGCGTAGCCCTCCTGGATGCCCCATTTGCCGGAGGGCTGCTTGCTGGTGATGTCGAAGTGGAGATGGCTCCAGCCGCCGCTGGCGCCTTCTTTGCCGAGCATGCCGAGCTTCTGTCCGAGCGTCACGCGCACGCCTGGCTTGATGTTCGGTTCGATAACCGCGAGATGGCTGTAGCGGTAGTACCAGCCCTGATCGTCGAGCAGATAGACGACGTCGTAGCGTGGCCTGGCGGGCGTGTCTTCGTAGCCGGGGAGGCGCTCGGTCCGCGCGGAAACGACGAGCCCCGCGGTGGCGGCGACGACTTCGACGCGATCCTCGTAGCCGCCGATGTCGAGGCCGTAGTGGTAGTAAACCTTGCGTACCGAGGGATTCTCGCCGCCGTCGACGTAGACCGGTTCGTTCGCCATCTGCGTCATCGAGGCGAACCAGCGCTGCCGGGCGGGATAGCGGAACGTACCGGGTTTCTGCAGGGGCGAACCCTCAGGCCAAAGCCGTAGCCGGGCGTCTTTCACGAGCCCCCACGGATCGCCGTTGACGTTGCTGTAGTAGCCGCTCGTGATGGGGCAGTCGATCTGCACGCCGGCGATTTTCTGCGGAAGTAGATAGTTCCCCGTCCCGAGCATGATCTTTTGGCCCTCGACTTCAACCTCGACGCGTGCCGAGCGGACGGCGTCCCGCACGTAGTCGCGTTCCTCCTTCACCGACAACAGCTTGACGGCGACTTCTTTCTTGTCGCTCAGGACCACCTGCGCCGACTCGCCGATCATCAGATCGACGGCCCGCACGAGAGGCGCTCGCTCGGGAATAGGAGGTTGCGCCAGCAGCAGCGAAAGCAGCACGACGTACGACATGACGGATTCTCCGGGTTGGATGAGTTTGCACAGTTGTATTATGTGAACTATGATGGTGTGCCCCGTTCCCCGGGTCAACGGTTCGTTCGGCAACGGAAAGAGAAGCATATCATGTCCAGCACCATCTCGTGGGCGCGGGGTCTCGTCGGCAAACTGCGATCCTACGTACGTAAGAAATCCAAAGTTCAACTCGAACTCGAACGGCTCGAAGATCGACTCAACCCGGCCGCGGGCATGCAAGAGCAGTACATGCTCGAACTCATGAACCGCATGCGCCAGAACCCGGCTGCCGAGCTGCCAATCTTGCTCAACTCGACCGATCCGAACGTGCAGAGCGCGCTCAGCTACTTCGGCGTCGACCGCAATCTTTTGACGCAGCAATGGGCGTCGCTGACGGCTGCGCCGCCGCTGGCCTGGAGCGACACCCTCGCGTCCGCCGCCGCCCTCCACAACACCGCGATGGCCAACTCCGGGCAGCAGACGCATCAGGCGCCGGGCGAGGCGAGTCTCGGCACGCGCATCACCAAGGCGGGCTACATCAACTGGTCGAACCTCGCCGAAAACGTCTTCGCCTATTCCGAAAATAGCTTCTACGCGCACGCCGGCTTCGCCGTCGACTGGGGCTACGGGCCCGGCGGCATTCAAAGCCCGGCCGGGCATCGCAATAACATCATGAACTCCGTGCTGCGCGAAGTCGGCATCAGCGTCGTCGCCGCCCCCGCGGGGAGTGCGCTCGGCCCCTACCTCGTCACCCAGGATTTCGGCGCCCGTTTCAACCAGGGCAACGCCTTCTTTCTCGGCACCGTCTACAACGACCTCAACGCCGACGGATTTTACAGCATCGGCGAGGGCCTCGGCGGCGTCAACCTCACCATCACCTCCGGCGGCTCCACCTACACCACCACGACCTCCGCGGCCGGCGGGTATCAGATCCAACTCCCCGCGGGCAGCTACACCGTCACCGTGTCCGGCGGCAGCTTCACCGGCACGGCCACGCGGACCGTCGCTGTCGGCGCGAGCAACGTCCACAGCAACTTCCTCCAGGGTTCGGGAGCCGCCACGAACGTCGCGCCGACGCTCGCCGTCATCGCCGATCAAGCCATCGTTCAGGGAGGAAACGCCGTCGTCACGCTCGCTGGAGCCGACGCCAACGGCGATCCTCTCACCTACAGCGCCACGGTGCTCTCCAGCAATCCCGGCGGCACCTCGTTCACAATCAACGTCACCGGCAACCAGCTGCGCGTCACGCCGGCCGCCAATTTCGTCGGCTCCGCGGTCGTGCAGGCCACTGTCAGCGACGGCCGAGGCGGCTTCGCACAGCGTAGCTTCACGCTCAACGTTTCGGCGCCCGCGAACACCGCTCCCACCCTCGCCGCCCTCGCGAATGCCTCGATCGTGCAAGGCGGCAGCAGCACCGTCACCCTCGTCGGCGCCGACGCCAACGGCGATCCGCTCACCTACAGCGCCCAGGTGCTCAGCAGCAATCCGGCCGGCGCCTCGTTCGCCGTGATCGTCTCGGGCAATCAGCTCACGGTCACGCCCGCGGCAAACTTCGTCGGCTCCGCGGTCATCCAGGCAACCGTCAGCGACGGCCGCGGAGGCGCCGCACAGCGGAGCTTCACGCTCACCGTCACCGCCCCCGCGAACACGCCGCCCACGCTCGCCGCCCTCGCCAATCAGTCCATCGTCCAAGGCGGCAGCGCCACCGTCAGCCTCGTCGGCGCCGACGCC
>JBBQPM010000172.1:0-15403 GCA_038217425.1 Gemmatales bacterium | reverse complement strand
AGCCGCGCCCGCTATAGCGGTCGCGGCTCTAGCAATATTCCCCACGTGCGGGATAGAACGTTCAGTATTTGAGCGTTGGCCTCGACGCGCCGATATTCGCCCCGGATGGGGCGATGGGTTGTAGCCACGGGTGAATCGCAGCGCAACCCGTGGTTTTGCGAGGGAATCGACTGCCCCGGTAGGGGCAGAGGAGCCTACGACCTTGCCGGAGATGGTCTCCTTCGCTCCTCCGGAGCGATTCGGGCGGTCGCGGCCTCCACGAGTTGCGCTGCGCTCCACTCGTGGCTACCATCCTTCGCCCCATCCGGGGCGACATCGCCGCGTTTTTTGTGCCGGTGATCATGTGCAAACGGAATCTCTTTCCGAGCCGGAAGCGTCCGCGAGTTGCCTTGCGCTCCGCTCGTGGCTACCATCCTTCGCCCCATCCGGGGCGACATCGCCGCGTTTTTTGTGCCGGTGATCATGTGCAAACGGAATCTCTTTCCGAGCCGGAAGCGTGAGCGACGATCTTCGCAAAATCGTCGCGGACGCTTCTGGCTCGGAAGTTCACTGACTTGCCAGCACCTCCGCGAGATGGACCGTGCGGATCGGGCTGCCGCGGCGATGCAGGCAGCCCCCCATGTTCATCAAGCAGCCGGCGTCGGTGGCGATCACGCACTGCGCCTCCGTCTTCTCGATGAAAGCCGATTTGTCCATCACCATGGAGCCGCTGATCGCCGGGAAGCGGACCGCGAAGGAGCCGCCGAACCCGCAGCACTCGTCGAAGCGCTCCAGCGGCACGAGTTCCAGTCCCTCGACTTTGGCGAGCAGCCGTTGCGGCTCGGTGACGATCTTCAGCCCACGCAGATGGCAGGCCATGTGATACGTCGCTCTGGCCGGGTAGCGGGCGCCGACGTCTTCCTTGCCGAGCACGTTAACGAGGAAGTCCGACAGCTCATGCGTTCGGTCCGCCAGGCGCTGGGCGTGGGCGTGCCAGTATGGATCGCCGTGAAAGAGTTCGGGATACTCGAGCTTGACCATGGCCGCACAGGAACCGGAAGGCGTGACGACTAGACTTGCGTTGGCGAAGGTCTTGATGGTGTGCTTGGCGAGATCGCGGGCGTGATCGTGGTAGCCGCTGTTGAAGTGGGGTTGACCGCAGCAGGTTTGGGCGGCGGGGAAGTCGACCGCGATGCCGAGGCGACGCAGCAGTTTGACCGTGGCGACCCCCGCGTTCGGGAAAAAGCTATCGCCCAGACAGGTGACCATGAGCGCGACTTGCAACGGCGTCTCCTAGGCGATGAACTGCTCGAGGTAGCGTTTGCTCTGCCGCAGCGAACGGATGCGGTCTTCCAGCGTCTTCTCGTAGGCCCGGTCTTCGACCTCGATGCAGACCGGGCCGTTGTAGCCCGCATCCGTCAGGGCGGCGAAGAACGGGCCCCAGGCGACGTCGCCCAGGCCAGGCAGTTTCGGCGTGTGCCAATCGAGACCGAGGATGCCGACGTCGTCGAGCTTATGGCGATCGAGCCGGGCGTCCTTGGCGTGTACGTGGACCAGGCGCGAGCCGAACTCGCGCAGCGCCTTGGGGATGTCGATTTGCTGCCAAATGAGATGCGACGGATCGAAGTTCAGACCCCAGCTCGGGCTCGGGATCTTGTCGAACATCGTTCGCCAAATTGCGGGAGAGACGGCGAGGTTGGCGCCGCCGGGCCATTCGTCTTGGCTGAAGAGCATCGGACAATTTTCGATGCCGAGCCGCACGCCTTGGGCCTCGGCATGGGCGACGAGCCCGGGCCAAACTTCTTCGAAGATCGGCCAATTTTCGGGAACGGATTTCTTCCAGTCGCGTCCAACAAAGGTGTTGACGACGGAGACGCCCAACCTCGGCGCCGCGTCGATGACTTTTCGCAGATGGCTGACGACGCGTTGGCGATGCTCGGGGTCGGGGTGCAGCGGATTGGGGTAGTAGCCGAGGCCCGAGATCGAGACGTCGAGGGTTGCGGACAAGTCTTTGATTCGGCGAACGTCGTCTTCACTGAGGTTGCCGGCGTCGAGATGGGTGACGCCGGCATATCGGCGGTCGGCCTTGCCCAGGGGCCAGCACATCACTTCGACGCAGCCGAAGCCCTCGCGCCCGGCGAACGATAGCACTTCTTGCAGCGTCCAATCGCCGAAGAGGGCGCTCACGAAGCCGAGTTTCATCGCGGTCCTTTCCTGCGGGGAGGCGTTCTTTCAACTTAAAATATGCTACACTGGTAGAGAAAGAAAGCCCGCATCTATCCCTCTTTCCCAGTTGTCTTTATGGGCGCCTTTATGAAGGTCACCGACCATTCGCCTCATGAGTGGTACTCGCTTGCCGAGAAGTGCTATCTCGAGAAGCATCAGGGCTGCGCCTGGTGCGGCGGCTCGCATCGGGTGTTCTGCACGAAGGAGGGCGACCGGACGTCGTACTATTGCCAGGCGTGCGACAGCCAGGCTTCGTATGACCGGGCGTCGCGCAAGTATCACTTCTTGGCAGGCGAAGACATCCGCGACAAGGGTCCGGAGACGATGTGCGACGACGATTCGGACCTCAACACGCGGATTCGCTAAGGGTTTGCGTACCAACATTTCGGCAAGGCGAAGTGCGGATTAGCCGTGTTGTCGAAGTCGAGCGGATGCGGAAAGGTCGTGACGTGGGCCGACTCGCCCTGACGGTCGCGGCGAACGAACGTGAACTCGGCGACAGCGGGCATCGAGAATCCCCATTTGTCCAACGGGGGCTTGCAATTGTTCGGGTGAATGTGGACGCAGGCATGCGTTTGCAGGATTTTCTCGAAGGTGCGCGAAGCCAAATAGAAGAAGGGCAGGGCCCAGAGCCCTTCGAGGTAGTGAAACTCCGCCACGATGATGCGAAATCGGCTCATGAGCGGGTCCGACACGTTCAGGAAGGTCTCGTATTCGCTGAACTCGATGTCGATCTGCAGCAGCAAATCCGATCCCGACTTCGGCAGCGACGAATCGACCCAGTGGTCCATCGTGACGTAGTCTACGTAGGTCGATGCGCCCACGAATTTCTTCGTAAAGTGAAATAAGGCGTGCGAATCCGCAGGTTTATCGACCGACTTGTCGGCCATGAATACTTTCATGCCCCGTTCGGCGCAAGCTTTCTCGAACCCTGAAATCATGCTGACGCCGGGCGAGAAGCAGGCCTCGATTCCCGCGAGGTCGTCGGGGACGAGGTAGCCGCCGTCTCCATTGGGTCCCAGACGAATCAACTCTTTGCCGGCACGCACGGGATGGAGCTTTTGCAGGAGCGACTGCATGCTAGGTTTGGGCGTCAATTCGATCAGGAACTGGTTTCTGCTGGCGAAGAAGTCCCAAACCAGGCTTTTGAGGAGTTTCATTGCCGAAGGTCTCTTTCTCGTGAGGGAAGCCGGAGGGTCTCTGGCTTTTCCGCGACACTACCATCTTCCCGCAACTGACGGCAACGCCTGTTTTCGAGTTACGTCGTCTCGCTGGGGGGGGCATCGGCAACATCTTACGCGAACGGGGAGCGCGATCCTAGTTGACTCGGGCGTTTGCTCCTATAATCCCCTCGGACAAGAATCCTCACAATCCGCCGAAAGGACTCCTGCTGTGTCTAGCCGTTATCTCTTCACCAGCGAATCCGTCTCGATGGGGCATCCCGACAAAGTCGCCGACCAGATCAGCGACACGATTCTCGACCATTGCCTGCAGACCGATCCGACGAGCCGAGTCGCCTGTGAAACGATGGTGACCACGGATCTCGCGGTCATCTCGGGCGAGATCACGACCAAGGCCGACCTCTCGCGCAAGACCGTCGACGCGCTCGTTCGCAAGATGATCGCCGCCATCGGCTACACCGACCCGAACATCGGCTTCGCGGCCGACACCTGCCAGGTCGATATCCATTTGCATTCGCAGTCGCCCGACATCTCGATGGGCGCCGACGCCGGCGGCGCTGGGGATCAGGGCATGATGTTCGGTTTCGCCTGCAAGGAAACGAAGAGTCTGATGCCGCTGCCGATCCACCTTTCGCATCGGCTGGTCGAGAATCACGCCCGGCTGCGCGAGGATCGGACGCTCGCCTTTCTGAGGCCGGACGCCAAGAGCCAGGTGACCGTCGAGTACAACGCCGACGGCACGCCGCATCGCATTCACACGGTGGTGCTTTCGACTCAGCACGATGAGAGCGTGGTCGGCGGCGCGAAGAAACTGTTCACCGACGAAGCGCGCAAGCTCATTCTCGAAAAGCTGATCAAGCCGACCCTACAGTCGGAACGCGCCGACCTGCTCAAGGGGCCTTTCTACATCGTACCGCCGCAATCGTCGGGCGTGGAGTTCAAGGCGAGCGACGTGCCCGACAACGCCATCCTTTGCCACATCAATCCCACGGGGAACTTCCTGGTCGGCGGCCCGCACGGCGATTGCGGCCTCACGGGGCGCAAGATCATCGTCGATTCGTACGGCGGCCGCGGCCGACACGGCGGCGGCGCCTTCAGCGGCAAGGACCCGACCAAAGTCGATCGCTCGGCCGCCTACATGTGCCGATACATCGCCAAGAACATCGTCGCCGCCGAGCTCGCCGAGGAGTGCGAAGTGCAGCTCTCCTACGCGATCGGCTACCCCGATCCGCTCAACATCTGGGTCAACACCAACGGCCGAATCTCCAAGGGCGTGACCGAGGAGAAGCTGGTCGAGCTGATTCGCAAGCACTTCAAGTTGACGCCCAAGGGGATCATCGAGACGCTCAATTTGCGTCGGCCGATCTTCATGGAGACGGCGCGGAACGGCCACTTCGGCCGGGAACTCGCGAATTTCACGTGGGAGAAGACGGACAAGGCCGAAGCGCTGAAGGCCGACGCGGGCGTGTAACGATCTTGTTTAGCCGCCGCGTCCTCGCGGCGCAACCTTGTGCCCGAGCGACGATGAATCCCATGGCCACATCCGGTCCACGCCGCGAGGGCGCGGCGGCTAAACGACGAAGGGTAGTCGTGCTCGGGTCGACGGGCTCGATCGGGGTCAATTGCCTCGACGTCATCCGCCATCTCAGCGACCGTCTCGAAGTTTTCGGCCTCTCCGCGCATTCGCGCATCGACGATTTCGCCCAACAAATCCAGACGCATCGGCCGAGATACTGCACGGTCACGGATCCGGAGTCGGCGGCGATCTTTCGCAAACGTCCGCTGCCGGCGGAAACGCGCTATCTGGACGGCATCGCGGGCATGGTCAGCGATCCGGAAACGGATGTGGTAGTGACGGCGATCGTCGGCGCCGCCGGGCTGCACGGGACCTGGCAGGCGCTGGAAGCGGGCAAGACGGTCGCGGTCGCCAACAAGGAAACGCTGGTGATGGCCGGGCCGCTCGTGATGGACCTGGCGCGGCAGCGCGGCGCCGCAGTTTTGCCCGTCGATAGCGAACACAGCGCCATCTTTCAGGCGCTGCAGTCGGGCAAGGCGCACGAAGTCGAGCGGGTCGTGCTGACCGCGAGCGGCGGGCCCTTTCGCGGCAAGACCCGGGCCGAGCTTGCCGACGTCACGCCCGAGCAGGCGCTGCAGCATCCGACCTGGCGCATGGGCCCCAAGATCACCGTCGATTCCGCGACGCTGATGAACAAGGCGCTGGAACTCATCGAGGCGCGCTGGCTGTTCGACCTCGCGCCCGAGCAGATCTCGGTGATATTGCATCCCGAATCGATTATTCATTCGTTCGTGGAGTTTCGCGACGGATCGGTGCTGGCGCAGCTTTCGCCGCCGGACATGCGGTTGCCGATCCAGTATGCGCTGACGTATCCGGAGCGTCTTCCGGGTCCGGCGAAGAAGCTGAGCTGGGGGGAATTGCGGAAATTTAGTTTCGAGCCCCCGGACCACGAGACCTTCCCGGCACTAGAATTAGGCTACGAGGTCGCGCGGCGCGGGGGGACGTGCGGGGCGGTGCTCAATGCCGCCAACGAGTCGGCAGTGGGCGAGTTTCTCGCGGGCCGACTCAAGTTTCTAGACATCCCGCGCGTCTGCCGGGCGGCGCTCGAACATCACGATTTCAGTCCCCGGCCCACGCTTGCCGAACTCGAGGCGCTGGATCGGTGGGCACGACAGGAGGTAGTGCATTGGATAGCAAGAACGGCCAACACGAACCGCTGAAGACCCCGCCGGACGATGCCTCCGCCGCCTACCCGCCGGACGAAGCGCCCGATAATACGATGGGGACGTGGTTCGCCAAAAACGGCATGACCTTCTTCTTCCTGATCGTCGCCATCGGCCTGCTCCAGTACTACGTCCAACCCAACTGGTGGACGATCCTCAAAGTTCTCATGGGCCTGTCGCTCGTCGTCTTTTTGCACGAACTCGGGCATCACCTGGCAGCCAAGTGGTGCGACGTCCACGTCACCGCCTTTTCCATCGGCTTCGGCCCGACCATCCCGGGCTGCTGGTTCAAATGGGGCGAAACCACTTACAAATTCGCCCTTTTCCCGCTCGGCGGCTACGTACAAATGGTCGGCCAGGTCGACGGTGAAGAAGGCAGCGACGGCAGCGAAGACGATCCGCGCTCCTTTCGCAACAAATCCGTCTCCGCGCGCATGCTCATCATCTCCGCCGGCGTCATCATGAACGTTATCCTTGCGCTCTTCTGCTTCATCCTCGTCTACAGCATCCCGGGCCGAAGCCGCGAAGCCGCCATCGTCATGGCCACCGATACCGGCTCGCCGGGTTTCACCGAGGGATTCCACACCGGCTCGGTCATCACCCAGATCGACGACCGCGTCAATCCGTACTTCGACGACCTTAAATTCCGCGTTATCACCACCGCGCAAGGCGAGACGGTGCATATCAAGACCGACCGTGATCCGCAGGGACGCGACATCGAGCCGCGCAAGACCAAGGCCGACTCCAATCCGCTCATCGGCATTCGCCCGGCCTACGTGCTGCGGTTTCCGCCGAAGGAGTATACGCCGCACCTTAAAGCGCCCGTCGAGCCGAACACTCCCGCAGGCGACGCCGGGTTCCAGTTCGGCGACGTCATCGTCGCCACCAGCGCCCGTCGGGACAAACTCGACGAACTGGTCAAGCTCCCCGACGACCCGCGCAACAAGGAAAAGCCGCAGCCCGACGTCTTCGAGTTCCTGCGCCGCATGCAAGATCTCGCCGGGGAAAACGTCAAGGTCGAAGTCCTGCGAGGCGGCAGCAGCGTCGTGCTCGACCTCAAGCCGGCGTTTCGCTCCGCGCTGGGGGTGCGGATGAAGATGTGGAAGATCACCACGCTGCGCAAGGGATCGCCCGCGGCCGAGGCGGGGATCGTCGCTTCCGAATTGGCCGGCGATCGCATCGACAAGGTCGAAGTCGTCGATGCGGCCGGGAAGACCCTCGTCTACGGCTCGAAGGAGACGCCGCTCGACCCGGAGCGTTTGCCGCACCAGTTGCGCGTTTGGGCGCGCGATCTCAAGGCGGCCGACAAGAAAGACGCGACGGTCACGTTGCACCTCAAACGCGACGGCGGCAAGCAGCAGCAGGACGTCGTGGTTCCGCTCGTCTGGGACTACGATTGGACTTACGACCAGTGCGTGGCCATGAGTTCGTATTCGCCCATCGCCATTCCGGAGCTGGGGCTTGGCTACCAGATCAGCTCCATCGTGGAGGCGGTGCATCGGCCTGAAGACAATTCGCCCAACTTCGTCGCCGACAATCCGCTGCAGGCCGGCGACCAGATCAAGAACTTTCGCGTCACCGTGCGCGGCGACGACGGCAAGGAAGAAACCTCTAAATGGCTCAAGAAGGATCTCGAGGAAAATCACTGGGCGTCCGTGGTCTACTCGCTCTTCATGCGGCCGTCGAGTTTCGCGAAAATCGAACTCAAAGTCAACCGCGCCAACAATCCCGAGCCGATCGACGTCGTCTTGAAGCCGGCCGAAGACCGTTCGACGCCACTCGTGGAGCGCGGACTCTTGCTCCCCAGCGATCGCCGAATCCAGAAGGCGGACAGCACCTGGCACGCGATCCAGATCGGCTTCACCGACACCTACCGCAACATCATTCTGGTGTTTATGAATCTGCGCCAGTTCATCACAGGACGGATCTCGGTCCAGGCGCATCTGGGCGGCCCGATCCTCATCGCCCAGGCGGCGTATAGCATCGCCGGCATCGGCTTCTGGGAGTTCGTCTTCTTCCTCGGCATGATCAGCGTCAACCTCGCCGTCATCAACTTCCTGCCGATCCCCGTCCTCGACGGCGGGCACATGGTGTTTCTCATCTACGAGAAACTTCGTGGCAAACCCGCCAACGAGTCGGTCCGCGTGGGTGCCACCTTCGCCGGCCTGGCGATGATCCTGTCGTTGATGGTCTTCGTGTTTTACCTCGATATCAGCAGGCTGTTTCGGGATTAACTGTTTAGCCGCCGCCTCCTGGCGGTGCGGGCGTGGGCATTTGCATAAAATAAATCCGCCGTCGGCACACGTCCGCGCCGCCAGCAGGCGGCAGTTGATCGACAAGGAAACCCTCCATGGACGCCAAGTATCTCCTGCGCCATCCCGACGAGATCCTCAGCCCGTCGCTGCTCTTTTACAAGGATCTCATCCGCCAAAACATCGCTGGACTGCTCGCCCGCGCCGGGTCGCCGGAGCGGCTCAGGCCTCACGTCAAGACACACAAGACGCGCGAGATCGCGCGCATGGAAATGGACGCGGGCATCGCCAAACACAAATGCGCCACCATCGCCGAGGCCGAGATGCTCGCCCAGGTCGGCGTTCCCGATATTCTGCTCTCCTACCCCATGCTCGGCCCCAACGCCGCCCGCTTCGCCCGGCTCGTGCAAAAGTATCCCCAGAGCCGATTCAGCACCCTCGTCGACCATCCCGTCGGCGTCAAGCTTCTGTCGGCCGCTCTGAGTGCTCTCGGCGTCTCCGCGGAAGTGCTGATCGACCTCGACGTCGGTCAAAACCGTACCGGCATCGCTCCCGGGCCCGAGGCGCTGGCGCTTTACAAGTCGCTCGCGGTCAGCCCCGGGTTGATTCCCGGCGGGCTGCACGTGTACGATGGCCATAATCATGCGGAGAAACCCGAGGATCGCCAAAAGACGGTGAGCGAGCCGTGGCAAACGGTTCTTGCGATGCGGACGCAACTTCTCAAGGAGGGACTGCCAGTGCCGCGCTTGGTGCTGGGCGGGACGCCGTCGTTTCCGGTCTGGGCCAAGATCGATCTGCCCGGCGTGGAACTCTCGCCCGGCACCGCGGTGCTGCACGACAACGGGTACGGCACCCGCTTCCGCGACATGCCCGAGTTCGTGCCGGCGGCGCTGGTCTTCTCGCGCGTCATCAGCAAACCAACGCCCACCCGGCTCACGCTCGACGTCGGCTACAAGGCTATCGCTGGCGATCCCCCCGCGGGCAAACGTTGTATTCTGCTCAACATCCCGCAGTACGAGGCGGTGTTGCACAACGAGGAGCATCTCGTGGTCGAGACGCCGAATGCGAGCCAATTTCAACTGGGCGATCCGGTGTACGCGGTGCCGACGCACATCTGTCCGACGTGTGCGCTGCACAAGCAGGCGCTGGTGGTGGAGAACGGCGAAGTGACGGGGGCGTGGGAAATCCTTGCCCGCGATCGGATGCTGACCGTTTAGCGCAATCCTCTCTCTCCTGGAGGTTTTGATGGATCGGCCATTCCGCCTCATTGCGGTGCAGAAACACGGGCACGCCTGCTCCGTGCGCCTGCTCAAGGGCGTCGTCGAGGACGCTGAACTCGAAGAACTGGGCAGCGAAATTTCGCGCCTGCTCGACGAAGAGGGATGCCAAAACCTCGTCCTGGTGCTCGGCCCCGAGAACCCCGGCTGCATGTTCAGCGTCTTCCTGGCGAAATTGCTCAACCTCAAGAAACGCCTCGACGCGGTCGGCGGCCGGCTCGTGCTCGCCAACGTCCATCCCGAAGCGCTCAAGGTGCTGCAAGTCGTCGGCGTCGAAAAGTTCTTCACGTACTACCCTGACGAGGCGAAGGCGCTGGCGGCGCTCTCGTGACGGCGCTGCGAAAGCCCAGGGATGGCTATCCCTGGGGAAACCCCGCGCAATCGTCAGATTCGGCGGGCGGGATACAGTTTGTTGCAGCGTTCCCAGGGATAGCCATCCCTGGGCTTTCCCTTGGAAATACGGACTTCATGCTGCTTCTAAGTTGCGAAAATCTGAGCCGGGGCTTCGATCAAGGCCCCCTCTTCGAAAACCTCGGCCTGGAGTTGTTCGCCGGCCAGCGCGCGGGGTTGGTCGGGCCCAACGGCGTCGGCAAAAGCACGCTCATGAAAATCCTGGGGGGCGTCGACAAACCCGACACCGGCGACGTCCGCCTCCATGCCGGCGCCAGGATCTCGCTCCTGCAGCAGACCGCCCAGTTCGTCCGCGGTCGGCCCCTCTTTGAAGAAGCCAAGTCCGGGCTCAAAGACCTCATCGCCGCCCATGAAGACATGCTCCACACCGCCGAGCTTCTGGCTCAGGCGCAGGACGAAACCCAGCGCAAATCGCTCGCCATGCGCTACGACCGACTGCACGAAATGCTCCGCTTTCACGACGCCTATCAACTCGATCACCGCATCGAAGAAATCCTCGAAGGCCTCGGCTTCGTCAAAAGCGATTATGACCGCGCCGTCGAAACCTTCTCCGGCGGGCAGCAAAGCCGACTCATGCTCGCCAAACTGCTCCTCTCCGCCCCAGACGTCATGCTCCTGGACGAACCGAGCAACCATCTCGACATCCCCGCCACGCGCTGGCTCGAAGATTACCTCGCCCGGCAGCCCGAGGCGATGCTCATCGTCAGCCATGACCGCTACTTCCTCGACAAGGTCGTCACCAAGATCTTCGAGATGCACAACGAACGTATCAGCTCCTACCCCGGCAACTACCAGGCCTACCAGCGCCTCCGCGGCGAACGCTACGAACAGCAACTGAAGGCCTATCAGGCGCAGAAGGAACTCATCGAGAAGAAAGAAGAGTACATTCGCAAGAACCACTACGGTCAGCTGGCGCGACAATCACAGTCGCGGCAAAAGCAGCTCGACAAAATCGAGGTACTCGAGAGGCCGACGCAGATCGAAACCCCTTACATGCATTTCGGCGAAGTCCGCAGGTCCGGCGACATCGTCCTGCAAGTCGACGAGCTGAGCAAGGCGTACGATCGGCCCCTGTTTCAAAATCTCAGCTTCCAGCTCAAGCGCGGCCAGCGCCTCGGCATCATGGGACCCAACGGCTCGGGCAAAACGACGCTACTGCGCTGCCTCTTGAAACAGGAGGAGCCCGATAGCGGCCGAATCCAGCACGGGGCCCTCGTCGAGTTCGGCTATTACGATCAACATTTGAGGTGCCTGGAAGACGACAAGACGGTCATGCGCGCCGTCTGGCCCTACGACGACAACCAGGCGACCGAACAGCAGATGCGCGATCTGCTGGGCCGATTCGGCATGGTGGGGGACATCGTGCATCAGCAGGTCGGCAAGCTCAGCGGCGGCGAACGGAGCCGGGCCGCCCTCGCCCGACTCGTTGCCGCGGGCGTGAACGTGCTCGTGCTCGATGAACCGACCAACCATCTCGATCTCTGGGCATGCGATGCGCTGGAGCAGGCGCTGCTCGATTTCCAAGGGACCGCGATCGTCGTCAGTCACGACCGCTACTTCCTCAACCGTGTCGTCGATGTGCTGCTCGCCCTGGAAGGCGACGGCACGGTCCACGTCATTTACGGAAATTACGAGACGTACGTCCGCATGATGGCGATCCGCGCCGACGAGGAGAAGGCGAAGAAGACGAAGGAAGTGAAGGCCCCGCCCCCGCTCTCCGCGGAGGAAGAAGCCCGGAAGGCCAAACGCAAACGGAAGTTCCCCTTCCGCAAGGTTGAGGATCTCGAAGCCGACATCGCGGCCACGGAGACCCAGGTCCAGGAACTCGAGCGCAGCCTGGCGTCCCCGGAGATATACAAGGAAAAAGCCAAGGTCACTGAAACTGCCCGCGTCTTCGAGGAGGCCAAAGTCCGGCTCGCCCAGCTCTACGAGCACTGGGAGGAGGCCGTGGAGCTCAACGCGAAAAATTGGTGAAAGCCCAGGGATAGCCATCCCTGGCCTTTCACTAATTTTTTCGATCTTCTGTCCGCCCGACGATTCTCCCGCGATGAGCATGGTGTAACAACCACTCACTCAAACTTCCAAACGGGAGAACGTCATGAAAAGCTTACTGTCCAAACTATTCGCTACGGGTGTCGCACTGGTCTTGGCCGCGAACGTCGAAGCGGCAAACAAAGGCGGACCCAGCGGCGGCGGTCGCCCCAACGGAGGCGGACGCCCCAACGGCGGTTCGATGGGGTCCCCGAAAATGGGCGGAGCCGGGCAGTCGATGGCCAAGTCCAGCGGCCCCTCGAACTTCACCAAGCAGTCCAGCCCCTTCAGCAACGTCAACAAGCAGTCCAGCCCCTTCAGCAACGTCAACAAGGGTCCGCACGGCTCCGGCACCGGAATGGGCAACGGCAAAGGCCCCGGTCAAGGCAACGGTACCGGCGCCGGCAAGGGACCGCACGGCTCCGGAACGGGGATGGGGAACGGCAAAGGCCCCGGACAAGGCAACGGCATGGGAAATGGACAGGGGAACGGTCAAGGCAACGGTAAGGGTACGGGTCAAGGCAACGGTAAAGGCCCGGGCCAAGGGAACGGCATGGGCAACGGCCAGGGGAACGGTAAGGGGCCGGGTAACCTCGGCAACAAACAAGGAAAGTCCCCGCTCTCCAACCCCAAGGCCAACCTGAACAACGTGATGCGTCATAACAAGCACCACCACAACAACTACCATCACCAACACGGCCGACGCCACAACCACGGCTTCAGCTACTACGGCAACCACCACTGCCACTGGAGCCACTGCTACTGGGATCAGCGCTACTGCAGCTACCTGTACCACTGCCCCTCGACCACGTGCTACTACTACTGGTGTGCGACCGACGTCTGCTATCACCCGGTCACCTACTGCCCCTACCAGACCTACTGCTACACGGAGACAGTCATCGACCCGACCTGTCCGGTAGTTTCCTACGAACAGGTCAACGGCGGCTACCCGCAGTAAATTCCATCCCCTGATCGCCCCCGAAGGCCGCGGAGCAATGCTCCGCGGCTTCTTTCGTTTGTGCTTGAGGAGATGCGGCCGTCTAACCGGGCCGTGACCGTCTGACCGAGACCGCGATCGCCAAGGAGCTGGATCACCCGTAAGCCACTGTTATAAAACAATTTACGGCCAATCGACGTGATGTGGGTGACAATCGCCGAGGTGCGACCGTCTAGCCGAGCCGGGATCGCAAAGAGCGGGATCATCCGTAAGCCACTGTCATGAATCCCTTTACGCTAATCAATCTGATGTGCGTCAGAACGTTGGGGCCGCGGCGCTGGAGAGCGTCTTGGAAGTCGAAGCCGAATTCTCCAAAAAACAAGCCGCCGGGAGGAGGCCACGTAAGTCTTTGATTTAGAAGACGTTACCAGAAGAATCGCGGGTTCAAGAAAGGTTGGTGAAGGCAGAGTTTCAAATATTTTTCACGAGGGCGTTGACACTTCGCCGATAGGATTCGTATGATAGGATTGTCGCAGTAACGAAAGTCGCTGCGGCAAAGAAAAGAGTAGCTGTCTCTGGCGGCTATTTGTTTTTTTGATCTTTGACAATTCGAGTAGAACCTTAAGCCAATATGCGAGGGAGTTAAGTGCCTTTACGGCATTGATCTCGCCTCGCAAACGATTGAAAAATCGAATAGTCGAGACCTTTGGATCAATGCCTGTAGAGGCGACCTCAAACTGTCAGATTAGTTTAGCTGATATTATCCCTGCCCTCGAACTTGTCGAGGTAGTAGGAATGACCTGGAGAAATCTGGGAAGCTAATAAATTTTGAAGGGTTTGATCCTGGCTCAGAACGAACGTTGGCGGTGTGGATTAGGCATGCAAGTCGAACGAATGTCATTGGTGTAGCAATACATCGGTGGCGGAAGTGGCGAAAGGGGCAGTAATGTATAGGTAACCTACCCCGGGGATGGGCATAGCCGTTCTAACGAGCGGGTAATACCCAGCGATTTAGCGAGGTGGCATCATTTTGCTAAGAAATGAGTTTCGCCTCGGGAGGGGCTTATATCGTATTAGCTAGTTGGTAAGGTGATGGCTTACCAAGGCAAAGATGCGTAGCGGGTGTGAGAGCACGACCCGCGCCACTGGCACTGAGACACTGGCCAGACACCTACGGGTGGCTGCAGTCGAGGATCTTTGGCAATGAGCGCAAGCTTGACCAAGCGACACCGCGTGGATGATGAAGGCCTTCGGGTTGTAAAATCCTGTCGAGGGGGATCAAGGGCAACTTGAGTGATCCCTGGAGGAAGGGCGGGCTAAGTTCGTGCCAGCAGCCGCGGTAAGACGAACTGCCCAAACGTTGTTCGGAATCACTGGGCTTAAAGGGCGCGTAGGCGGCATATCAAGTCAGGGGTGAAATCCGGCAGCTTAACTGTCGAAGTGCCTTTGATACTGATGTGCTAGAGGGAGGTAGGGGTGTGTGGAACTTCCGGTGGAGCGGTGAAATGCGTTGATATCGGAAGGAACGCCGGTGGCGAAAGCGACACACTGGATCTCATCTGACGCTGAGGCGCGAAAGCTAGGGGAGCAAACGGGATTAGATACCCCGGTAGTCCTAGCCCTAAACGTTGAGTACTAGATAGTAGACTTTCATGGGTTTACTGTCGAAGCAAAAGTTTTAAGTACTCCGCCTGGGGAGTATGGTCGCAAGGCTGAAACTCAAAGGAATTGACGGGGGCTCACACAAGCGGTGGAGCATGTGGCTTAATTCGAGGCTACGCGAAGAACCTTATCCTGGGCTTGACATGTTCGCAAGAAGTAGGACGTAGCGGGTTGAAAGACCTTAGCGACAGGTATCCAATCCTGAGCCTACTACAGGTGCTGCATGGCTGTCGTCAGCTCGTGTCGTGAGATGTCGGGTTAAGTCCCATAACGAGCGAAACCCTTGTCCTTAGTTGCTACTCGCAAGAGGCACTCTAAGGAGACTGCCGGTGTTAAACCGGAGGAAGGTGGGGACGACGTCAAGTCCTCATGGCCTTTATGCCCAGGGCTGCACACGTGCTACAATGCCGCGTACAGAGGGAAGCGAACTCGCGAGAGGGAGCTAATCTCAAAAAACGCGGCCCAGTTCAGATCGAAGGCTGCAACTCGCCTTCGTGAAGTTGGAATCGCTAGTAATCGCAGGTCAGCAACACTGCGGTGAATGTGTTCCTGAGCCTTGTACACACCGCCCGTCAAGCCACGAAAGGGAGGGACGGCCGAAGTCGTCTTCACAGACGCCGACGCCGGACTTTCTGATTGGGACTAAGTCGTAACAAGGTAACCGTAGGGGAACCTGCGGTTGGATCACCTCCTTTCTAAGGATGTATC
>JBBQPM010000171.1:0-15450 GCA_038217425.1 Gemmatales bacterium | reverse complement strand
GTCTTCCATGGCGGCGATATACTTGCCAACCTGATAGTGAAATTCGGCTGTGCTCATCGTTTTCTGAAACGGCTCGCTGCGGCAGAGCGTGCGGTAAAACTTGTCGGTCCCCAGAAGATTTTCGTAGTCGAAGACGATGTCGTAGATGCGGATGACGGAGTGTTCGCGCAGGGCGAAGTCGTCGAGCCCGGGGCGCGACTGGTGCATCTCCTGGCCGAGCGCGAAGTGCGTATCGTGATAGAGGTTGGCCCCGGTCGAGATGATCCAGTCGATGAATCCCGCCTCGATGAGCGGCACCAGGCACGACATGCCGATGCCCGCCGGCGTGAGGGCGCCTGAGAGCGAGAGGCCGACGGTCGTCTTGGCGTCGAGGTATTTGCTGACGAAGAGTTTGCACGCTTCGCGCGTGCGCCCGCCGTTGTAGGAGAGGAAAATCTCGTCGATGACGTGCGTCACCGACGCGTCGCCGGTGAGCAGCGGCGGATCGATGCGCTTTTGGCTGATCTTGTGCAGATACTTGTGGCCGCCGGGGTTCTTTTTCATCCTGGAAAATTACGAGTTGCGTGGGCATCGTCAACCGACTTTGAAAGCCCAGGGATGGCTATCCCTGGGGAAGCGCCAGAAACGTTGTCCCGCTTCCGATCGAGAGAGCAGTAATTGGATTCTCATTCCTGGCACTTCCCCAGGGATAGCCATCCCTGGGCTTTCGCTGGCATTTCGAACGCCTTCCGTTTACCATCTACCCCATCGCAATCCTCCCCGGAGCATCCGACATGAAATATCTCTCCCTGCTGGTCTTCCTGTTCGCCGCGTCCCTGTCCGCTCAGGAGATCCCGCGCGGCCAAACGACCATGCCCGGCCCTGCGCTTTCGCCCAAAGAGGCGATTGCGAAGATGAAAGTCCCGCCCGGCTTCCGCGTCGAACTCGTTGCCGCCGAGCCCGATATCGTCAACCCGGTTGCCATGGCCATCGACGACAAGGGGCGCTTCTGGATCACCGAGAGCGTCGAATATCCCAAGAAAGCCGCGGGCCCGGGAAAGGATCGCGTCAAGGTTCTCGAATCGACCAAAGGCGACGGCGTCTACGATAAAGTCACCACCGTCCTCGAAGGCCTCAACATCCCCTCCGGCATCGCGGTCGGCCACGGCGGCGTCTGGCTCGCCAACGCTCCCGATCTCCTCTTCTACCCGTTCACCGACTGGGAAACGCCCAAGCTCGGAAAACCCGAAGTCATCGTCACCGGCTTCGGCCGAACTGATACGCACGAACTGCCCAACTCGCTCACCTGGGGGCCCGACGGCTACCTCTACGGACTCAACGGCGTCTTCAACTTCTCGAGCATCAAACACAAAGGCAAGGTCTTCAACTTCACCTGCGCCATGTTCCGCATCGACCCCAAGACGAAAGAGTTCTCGATCTTCTGCGAAGGTACCTCGAACCCGTGGGGCATCGCCTTCAACGAGAATGGCGACGCCTTCGTCTCCGCCTGCGTCATCGATCACCTTTGGCACCTCACCGAGACCGGCTACTACCACCGCCAGGGCGGGCCCTATCCGCCGTTCACGTGGAAGATTGGCTCCATCGTCAAGCACAAACATCAGAAGGCGGCCTACTGCGGCCTCACCTGGTTCGACTCCGACGCTTACCCAGAGGAGTACCGCGGCAAGCTCTACATGGGCAACATCCACGGCAACTGCATCAACAGCGACGAGCTGGTGCGCGACGGCTCGACCTACCAGGGCAAGCCGAGGCCCGACTTCCTGACCGCGAACGATCCGTGGTTCATGCCGGTGGTGCAAAAGGTCGGGCCTGACGGCTGCTTGTACATCCTCGACTGGTACGACCGCTATCACTGCTACCAGGATGCGAACCGCGACCCGGCGGGCATCGATCGGCTCAAGGGCCGGCTGTATCGAGTGGTCTACAAGGACTACAAGCCGGCGGGGAAGTTCGATCTGACGAAGGAGAGTGATGAGAAGTTGTTGGAACTGCTGGGGAGCCCGAATATCTACTACCGCGAGATCGCACAACGGCTTCTCGTGGAGCATTCTCAAGCCGTTGAAGCAAGAGCGGGTTTTGGAGACAGCGTGTTGAGCTTGAACAAGCTCATGGTTGACGACAACGTTTCGAGAACCAAACGCCTCCATGCGCTTTGGACGAACGGCAGCATTCAACAGATCTTCTGGGAAGATATTTCGAAGTTCAAAGATCCTGTAATGCGAGCTTGGGGAGTGCGAGCCTATCAGCGTTGCTGTTCTTGGGTTGTACCTGATGGGAAGTTTGACAACTCCTTCAAGGCGTTGGCGAAGGATCCTTCGCCGGTAGTGTTGCTACAAGTCGCGATTCAGGCACCCAAATTCAAGGATGCCAACAAGTTCGATCAAGGCAATCCTGATGACGGGTACAATTCTCTTCCTGTCCTCGCGGAGGTCCTGGCAAACGCCGGCGACGACAAACTCATCCCGCACATCGTCTGGCAAAACCTGCATCCGCTTCTCGAAGAACGCGGCGACGAGTTCCTCAAACTCGTCGCCACGACCAAGCTCGGCGACGCTCCGGTCATGGAGCAATTCCTGCCGCGCGTCATCGATCGCATCCTCGGCGCAAGCAAGCCGAATCCCGACGCCGTCGCCTCGCTCGTCGCGATGCTGTCCGAAGGCAAGAACGCGAAGCCCAAGTCGGCGGCGAGCTGCATCGCCATGCTCGCCGCGAAGGTGCAATCGGGCGAACTAGCCGGCGCCAAGCTGAAGACGCTGCAAACCAAGCTGCAACCAACGCTCGCGAAGCTGATCGACAAGGAAGACGCCCCGGGCATCGAGGCGGCGATGTTCCTCGCCAGCGTCAACGATTCGGCGGGATTGGACGCGGCGCGGAAGTACGCCAGCCAGCCGCGGCACGGCGTCGATCTGCGCGTCCGCGCACTCGCCGCCCTCATCGCCGCCAAGGATCCGTCGGCGGAGAATCTCATGATGATGGCCCTCTCCAGCTACGGCAGCGGCGGCGCCAAGACGCTCGAATATCGCGGCCAGGTCCTCACCGTGCTCGGTAAACTCGACGCCCCTGTCGTCGCCAATGTCGTGCTCAGCGAGTATTCCCGCATGGAGCCGGAACTGCAGCCCAAGGCCATCGACCTGCTCACCCAGCGCGTCGCGTGGAGCAAAAGGCTCGTCGCCGAGGTGCAGGCGAAGAAGATCCCGGCCTCCGCGCTCAACGTCAACCAGCTCCGCAAGCTACTGACGATGAAGGACGCCGAGCTGGTCAAGTCGGTAACGGCGGTCTGGGGCACGATCCGCGAGGGGCGCAATCCACAGCGCGAACAGCTCGTCGACAGCATGCGCGAGATGCTCCACAAGACGCCCGGCGACGCCCACAAGGGCGTGCTCGTCTTCAAGAAGCTGTGCGCTCAGTGCCACAAGTTTCACGGCGAAGGCGCCGAGGTCGGGCCCGATCTCACTGGCAATGGCCGCAGCACGTTCGACCAGCTCGTTTCCAATGTGTTCGATCCGAGCCTGGTGATCGGCGCCGGGTATCAGGCGACCATCGTGGCGACCAAGAAGGGGCAGATCGTCACCGGCCTTTTGGTCGAGGACAACGAGCAGCGCGTGATTCTCAAGACGCAAGGCGGCAAGATCGAAACGATCGCGCGCACAGAGATCGACGAGGTACTGCGCGGAAAGTTGTCGTACATGCCGGAGGACGTGGAGAAGCAGCTCAAGTCGCAAGAGATCGCGGACCTGTTCGCGTACCTGGCGCTCGACAAGCCGCCAACGGACAAGACGGCGAAGAAGATCGCGGGGAGCCCGAAGTAACTTCGATTCGTTTAGCCGCCGCCAGGAGGCGGCGGCTAAACGAATTTTCCATCAACATCCGAATGCGAAATGGTCCATTCGACGGCGTGTGCATCCGGAAGTTAATGGGCCGCGTGCGTTGCGGTTGGTTTTCCAGAAGGAGACCATCGTGCGAACGCTCATCGAAAACGACGTCGTTGTCCCCGATATATCATTGCCGACCCGGCCCAACCGCGAGAAAGTCGCCTTGTCGCTTCTCGTGGTTCTATATGGCGTCTCCTTCTTCCTGGAAGTGTTCGACGGCGTTTGCGGCGCTCAGGTCTTCTTCACGGGCGCAATTTTTTCGCTGTTGGTGGTCGGCCTGCCGATCACGTTCCCCTGGCTCGCCAATCCGTTCTACTGGCGCGGGATGATCGCCCTGTACCGTGGCGAGTATACCCGCGCCGCCACCTACGGCGCCGTGGCGACGATGTTGGCCGGCTCGTTCGTCGTGCTCATGCCGGCACAATCGCATCGGTCGACGGGTGAATTGGGGCTCGGCTACTGGACGTGGCTCGGCAGCATTGCCGGTCTTCCCATGGCGGCTCTGTGGTTCGACGTCGACAAGGAGCCGCTAACCTATTACGCCGAACCGCGAGATCTCGACTTTCACACTCGATATTTCGATGCTATGGGAGACGACTGGACCCGTGAGCGCATCAGGAAGCCATGAAGACCGACGCTCTATTCTATCAATTGTTCGGCCAATACCCCGAGGCGTTCTTCGAGCTCCAAGGCATGCCGACGGAGCTCGCGCAGTCGTACGATTTCTCGTCGCTGGAGCTCAAGGAGACGGCCCAGCGCATCGACGGCGTCTTCATCCCGAAGATCGGTGGACTGCCGACCTACTTCGTCGAGGTGCAGTTCTACCTCGACCCGGCTATCTTCGCCAATCTGCTCGCCAAGATCTTCTTATGGATGAAGCGCAACGACCCGGCCCTCGACTTTCGCGGCGTCGTGATTTTTGGCGAGCGCTCGCTCGAACCGAAAGACTTGCGGCCGTATCAGGCTTTGCTTCAGAGCGGGCAAGTCGTGCGCTGCTTTCTGGACGAGTTGACGACGCCAACAGGAAGGTCGCTGGGCTCCGACGTCCTTCGCTTGATTACGTGCGCGGAAGCCAACGCCAAGGAAGTGGCCCGCGATCTTCTCGAACGGGCCGAGCGGGAGCTTTCGGCTCCCGAGTTTCGCGAGAAGATGATAGAATTGGTGGAGACGGTGGTCCTGTACAAGATCCCGAGAATGACGCGCGAGGAGATCCGAGCCATGCTGCTAGTCGACGACGTCCGCAAAATTCGGCTTTATCAAGAAGCGCTTGAAGAGGGCATTGAGCAGGGAATTGAGAAGGGAATCGAGAAGGGAATCGAGAAGGGGCAGATGAAGGAGCGTAAACGTCTCGTCGTTGAGATGATGGCCGAAGGGCTGCCGTTGTCGAAGATTGCCTCGATTCTACGAATCCCACAGGCGGAAGTTCAGGCTCATGCGGATCCGAGTTCGTGAGTCCCGCACGTTAACGAACGTCCGACGTTGCGGTTGATCTCCGCGAAGGAGACCACAATGCATCCGCATTTCCAGGACCCGCTAATCGTACCCGACATTTCACTCCCCAAACGTACAACAGGACGAGGGATCGCGGTCGCCGTGATCTCGACGCTTTACGGCATATCGTTCTTCCCGAATGCGTTGGACGGGATGCCCGGTTACGTGTTGTTTCTCTACGGCGCGTTCTTTTCGGTGACGATTATCGGGTTGTACGTCAGTTTCGCTTGGCTCGCCAATCCGTTGTTGTGGGCGGGATTGATCGCCTTTGCCCAGGGCCGGTTTGCACGCGCCCGGAACTACGGTCTCGCAGCAACGGCGTTTGCCTTGTCGTTTCTGGTCGCGCCGTATGCAACGCCTGGAAACGGCGGACTCCGGATCGGCTATTGGTTGTGGTTGGGGAGCATTGCATGCTTGCCGATCGCCGCTGTCATCTTCGAGTTTCGCGTTCTCTCGACGAACGTACTCCAATGGCGGGAGCCAAAAACTCTGGACTTGGAATCGCATTTCGGGGATCGTCTGCGAAATGTCTCGATGGACGAGCGCATCAGGAACCCATGAAAACCGACGCCCTCTTCTTTCAGCTTTTCGGCCGATACCCCGAAGCCTTCTTCGAGCTTCAGGGTCAGCCCGGTTCGCTGGCCAAGTCGTATAGGTTCGCGTCGCTCGAACTGAAGGAGACGGCCCAGCGGCTCGACGGCGCCTTCCTGCCCCATGAGCCGGGGTTGCCGACGTACTTCGTCGAAGTGCAGTTCTATTCGTATCGCGAAGTTTACGCGAACCTGCTTGCCAAGATCTACTTGTACCTCAAGCAGAACGACCCGGCTCTGGACTTCCGCGGCGTGGTTCTCTTCGCCTCGCGCTCGCTGGAGCCGAAGGAGTTGGGGCCGTACCGGCCGTTGCTGGAGAGCGGGCATGTCGTGCCGTATTTTTTGGATGAACTGGAACTCGCCGAGACGACGCCGCTCGGACTTTCGATTCTGCAGATTGTGACATGTGCTGAGGAAGTCACGCTGACGCATGGGCGGAACTTGATCCAGCGAGCGCGATGTGAAATTCCGGTTCCGGAAACCGCTCGGAAGATGATAGAATGGATCGAGACAGCTATCATGTACAAGTTACCGCAAATGGGTTTGCAGGAGATTCAAGCCATGCTGCTCGTGGATGACATTCGCAAGATTCGTGTTTTTCAACAGGGCGTCGAGGAGGGTCGCGAGGCAGAACGCCAACTCCTGTTAGCCACTTCGATTCCTCAATTGCTCGCCAAAGGGATTGCCGAAAACGACATCGCGACGATTTTTCGGATTCCCCTAGAATCCGTTCGCGCCTTCGCGGAATCCAAAGGCGCCGAGTCGAACTAACGCCGCCGATTTTGATCCCACGTCATTGATCTCGCGCTTCCTCGCGGGTAGAGTGGACGCATCGTCCATCACTCTTCGGGGAAGCAAGCATGCCACGCAATTATAAAGTCGCGGTCATCGGCCATACCGGGCGCGGAAACTACGGGCACGGACTCGACGTCGTCTGGAAGGAAATCCCCAACGCGCAAATCGTCGCAGTCGCCGACGCCAACGAGGCGGGGCGCATCGCGGCACAAAAGCGTCTCGGCGCGACGCAGGCTTACGCCGAGTATCGCGTGATGCTGCAAAAGGAACGGCCGCACATCGTCAGCGTGGCGCCCCGGTTTCTCGACGAACATCGCGACATGGTGCTGGCGTGCGCCGAGGTCGGCGCCAGCATGTACATGGAAAAGCCGATGTGCCGATCCGCAGCCGAGGCGGATGAAATGGTCGCCGCCTGCGAGAAGGCGCACGTCAAACTCGCCATCGCCCACCAGACGCGCTATAGCCCGCGCATCCCGCGCATCAAAGAACTCATCGCCTCGGGCGACTTCGGCGAACTCATGGAAATGCGTGGCCGAGGAAAAGAAGACACCCGCGTCGGCGGCACCGATCTCATGGTCCTGGGCTCGCACATCCTCGACCTCATGCGCGTCTTCGCCGGCAATCCCAAAACCTGCACGTCGCAAATTCTCATCGCGGAAAAAGACAACTTCCGCCCCGCCGTCGCCGCCGACGTCAAGCCCGGCGGCGAAGCAATGGGCAACATCGTCGGCGATTCGATCCACAGCACCTTTGCGTTCGACAAGGGTGTGATGGGTTACTTCTCCTCGCAGAAAGTGGCGCCGATCAAGGGCGACACCGGCTCGCGCTTCCATCTCACGCTCTACGGCAGCCGAGGCATCATCCAGGTGACGACCGGCAGTTTGCCCGCGGCCAGCTTCCTGCAAGATCCGTCGTGGTTTCCTTCGAAGTCCAAACGCGTCTGGCAAGAAATCAGCAGCGCCGGCGTCGGTCGGCCGGAACCACTGCGCGACGGCGGCCTGGGCCAGGGGAACGTCTTCGCGGCACTCGACCTGATCGAGGCGATCGAGAAGGACCGCCAACCGCGCGGCAGCATGTACGACGCGCGCTGGACGGTCGAGATGATCCAGTCGATCTACGACTCGTACCGCCAAAAGGCGGCGGTGGAGCTGCCGCTCAAAACGCGTCGGCATCCGCTCGAAAATTGGAAGTAGATTTACGTCGCCGGGGCGAAGATCATCGCCGCGACGATCACCGCCGTGGTGCTCAGAATTAGCGGCACGGCCACATACTTCGTGAGCGTGAAGACCGAGACGTCGGTCATCTTCGCGGTCATCAGCGCCACGGCGGCGACGGGAGACATCGTTCGGCCCGCGGCGCTGGCGATTGACACGACCGCGCCGACGTGGGCCGGGTCGATGTTCTGCGTCAGCGCCGGCTCCGCGAAGAAGCCGAACAGACTCTGCGCCGTCGCCATCCCCGAACCGCACAACGTGGCGAAGCCGAGCGACAAGTATCCCGCCAGCGGCATCAGCAAACCGGGCTGATCGCCGATCGAACGACCGAGCACTTCCGCCAGGCCGATCTGCTGGAGCCCAACTCCGAAACAGTTCGCGATGATGATGAGCGAAATGATGTGCGTGAAGCCATACCCGGCTCCCTGGAAGAAGGCGTCGGCGACGCCCAGGAATTTGCGATAGTTGGCGAGCCCCGCGACGAGACAGCCGACGAGCATGGCGACGCCGATCAAGCGCGTATCCGCCGATCCGCCGCGCTCGGGGCTGACGAACCAGTTGGGGTGCAGCTTGGTGACGTTGTAGACGTCGAACATCGGCGACGTCAAATAGAGCAGCACGATCGGCACGATGGGCACCATCGCCTTGAGCGGATCGACGCGGAACGGCGGCTCCTCCTCTTTCCGAGCCGGAAGCGTGAGCGACGATGGTATGGGGTCGTCGCTCACGCTTCCGGCTCGGACTTCGTTCTCGGTGGGAAACGCACGCGAGATCAAAACCCAGAACGAGAGCGTCGCCACCCCGAGGGCGAGCAAGTTGAGTCCGATGAGCGAACGGACGCAGTGGGCCGGCGTGTACGTCTCGGGCCGAAGGTTGACACCCTCGACCTTGAGCGGCGAGGGCTCGCCGGCTTTCTCCGCCTCGTCGACTTTTTTCTGCAGGTCGATCGCGGCCTTCTTGCTGCCGGTGATGGTGGTGATGAACTCCGGGGCGCCGGGGTTGTAGAGTTCGCCCCCCACGGAACTGCCGAGCAAAAGGGCCGCGCCGATTGCGACCTTGTGAATGCGCGCCGCCAGGAGGACCGGAATGAGCACGGTGCCGATGGTGACCGCGGTCGACGTTTGACTGACGATCGGCATGTTGACGAGGAAGCCGACCAGCACCGTTCCGGGGAGCAAGAGGAAGCGAACCTTCCGAAGCGGCCTCACCAGCAGATGGACGAGATGTTGATCGCATTCCGTGAGCTTGAGAACGTACGCGAAGCCCATGGCCGTGCAGATGGGGATGACGAACTTTTCGTCCGCGAAGGTATTGAGGAACGTGATGTTGATCGTCTCGGCCCTGCCGGCCAGGGCGGCGAGCGCGAAGGCGGCGGCGAGCAGGACCAGGCGGACGTCGAGCCGGCGCACGGTCCCCCAGATGGCGAGGGCGATGCAGACGAGGCCGAGCACGAGTTGCCAGGACTGAGGCGAGGCGTTGGCGAATAGCATGGAGGACTCCGGGAAAGCTTCGTGGGATTGTATCGAACAGCACGCTTGCGTTACAATCCGCCCGATATCCACGGAGGGGAGCCATGGCCAGCAAGAAGCGTTCGCCCGTTGCCGACTATCTCGTCTATCTCGCGATTCGCTGCGCGGTTTGCGTGCTGCAGACGCTGTCGCTGGAGACCGCGTATTCGCTGGCCAAGCATCTCGGCTGGGTGATCTACCGCGTCAACAAACGCCATCGCCTCGTCGCCCACGACAATATCGCCAAGGCCTATCCCGGCCAATTCTCCGACGCGCAGATCGACGCCATGGTGCGGCAGGTCTACGTCCACTTTTGCCGGCTGTTGATGGAGATCGTGCTGATGCCGCGAAAGCTGCACATCAGCAACTGGAAGAATTACGCAACGCTCGAAGGGTCGCAGGCGATGATGGGCGCCCTGCTCGCGGATCGGCCGCTCCTCATCGTCACCGGGCATTTCGGCAACTGGGAGATCGCCGGCTACGCGCTCAACTTGTTCGGCTTCCGCACCCACGCCATCGCCCGGCCCATCGACAATCCGTACCTCGACCAATACCTGCGCGACTTCCGCGAGGGGACGGGCCAAAAGATCCTCGCCAAGCAAGGCGACTTCGACCAGATCGAAAAGGTCCTCGCCGACGGCGGCACGCTGGCGACGCTCGCCGATCAAGACGCCGGCGAGCGCGGCGTCTTCGTCCCGTACTTCGGCCGACCCGCGTCGACGCACAAGGCCGTCGCGCTGATGGCCATGGAACACAAAGTCCCCATGGTCGTGTGCGGCACCATGCTCAAGGGCGAGAAGTATCATATCGTCCCCGCCGACGTCATCTTCCCGGAAGAGTACGAACGGAGCCCCGAGGCGATCAAGGAGATCACGCAGCGCTTCACCAGCGACCTCGAGCAACTGGTACGGCAGGCACCCGAGCAGTACTTCTGGGTGCATCGCCGGTGGAAGAGTCAGCCGGCGGTGCGGGTGAAAAAGAAGAAGGCGGCGGCGTAAAAGCCCCGGGGTGAGGTACTCCGAACCCCGGGGATAAACGAACCGGGCGCTGGATCCCAAGGGTTCGGAGTACCTCACCCGTTGGGCTTATTGATGCCTACTCAGGCGTCCACTGCGTATCCATCTCGAACGGGAACATCGGCCGACGCCGATGGTGGAACGCCAGCTTGGTCATGTCGGCGCAGGTCACGCCCGAGGTGTCGACGCGGATGAGATGCTGGCTCACCGGGCGATACGCAGCGACCGGAGCATGCACGCCCTTGGCCACCAGGTAGCGGAACTTCGCCGGGTCGACGCCGAAGGCGGTGAGCTGGCGAATGCTGAACGGGACCATGCGTCGGCTCGTCAGCATGAGCGTGAGGCCCTCGCTTTCGACGAGCGCGGTGCGGCCTTGATCGAACTTCGTGAATCCCCCATGTCGGGGCTGCGTCTCTTCGAACTTACCGTCAAAGTCCCCCAGGACGCGGAACGTCGCCGTGAGCGGGGCGCCGTGCTGATCGTCCGTCTTCCCGCCGACGGTGAGTTTCACGGTGCTGCCGACCCCCGCGGCGAGGGCCTGTTGCACGGCTTCGGGGTCGTAGAGGCTGGCGAACGCGGGCCCGAGTTTGCGGCGATAGAGGGCGTGAATGATCTCGGTACCGTCGGCCGGGGAACCGCCGCCGGCGTTGTCGCCCATGTCGAGGAGGCAGATCGGGCCGAGGAGCTTTTCCGCCTGGTCGAGCGCCGCTTCGGTCGGGATGAGTTGGCCGATGAAATCGTGTCTCCTGTTCCACCACGCCTGGGCCAATTCTCGGCTCAGCTTCCTGGCCAGCTCCGGATTGTTGTCGGTGACGACCATCAGCGAGGCGCCCATCTCGGCGACGTCGGCGTACGGGAAGCCGAGCATCAGCGTGTTCGAGAGAACGCCCGGTTGCTTCAGCATGTCGTCGGCAAGCTGGTACATCGCCTTGCACGGCATCTCGGCGCACGCCTGCCGTTCGATGTTGATCCCGAGCGGCGGAAACTGACACGCCATGGTCGGGCGGATTTCGCCGCGCAGCGTGCGGACCATCATGCGGGCGGCGTCGAGGCCGCGCTGGTACTGGTCCAAGTGCGGATTGGTGCGGTAGCCGATGAGGGCGTCGCAGGCCTGGCCCATCTGGGGCGAGACGTTGCCGTGTAGATCGAGGGTGCCGATGATCGGGATCTTGGGCCCGACGTGTTCGCGCACGAGGTTGAGCCAATGGCCGTCGAAGTCGGGAACCTTCGCGCTGACCGTGGCGCCGTGCGGCGCAACCAGGACGCCGTCGAGTGGGCCCGCTTGATTCAGGCAGGCGGTGAGGCGGGCCATGAGGTGCTGAAACGCATCGTCCGCAACGGTGGCGTACGGGTAGGCTCGGGCGGCGAAGATCGGGACCGCCTCGATGCCGCTGGCGTCGAGTTCCGCGAAGAACCCGGCGGTCTCGTGATGGCTGCCGCGCAGCCGATCGGCGACCGCGGCGCCCTCGGCGAGCAAGTCTTGTTCGAAGTGCGCCAGCGTGGTGACGCCGTTGATGAACGTGTTGGATTCTTGCAGAATCGCGATAATGCCGACGCGCATGTTTCACCCCATCAAGGCGAGCGGGGGACGTTAGTCCCCCGGTACGTCATGTTCTCGGAAGATACAAAACTCGTCAACGGTTCTGGAGCTATCGACGTACCGGGGGGCTAACGTGCCCCGCTCGCCGGTCGTTACTTCACCAACGTCAAATCGAGCGTCTGCGGCCCCGCCGACACTTCGACCATCAGCGTCGTCGAGTCGGCGCTGCGGTAGCGGGCCGGGATGTCGTCCGTGGGGTCGATTGTCGTTTCCGGCGCGGCCTCGATCGCAACCTTGTACATGCCGGGCGCAATCGCGACTTTGAAGGCGTACGAGCCGTCCATGTTGATCGCGGTGCTGAGCCGTTGGCCCTGTTCGCCGATGAAGACGAGATACGCCGCCGGGCGCGGCTGATCCTTGTAATCGATGGTTGTCGTGCCCGCCGGGATCGGCTTGCCCTGGAACGTGACCTTGCCGTAGACCTTCCCCTTGACGACCGCGGGAGGAACCTTGGGCTCCACGTCTTTCCCCTCCGGCGGCAGCGGCGGAACCACGGGCGTCTTGTTCTCGAATGCCGGCTTCGGCAGCGGAACGACCTCCGGCGACTTCTTCTCGATCGGCAACGGCGGCGGCGGCAACGGCGTCAGCGTCGGCGGTACCAACGGCGGCAGCGGCTTCTTCTCCTCCACCACCGGCGGCGGCAGGGGCAGCGGCTTCTTCTCTTCTACCACCGGCGGCGGTACCAACGGCGGCAGCGGCTTCTTCTCCTCCACCACCGGAAGCGGCGGCGGCAGCGGTTTCTTCTCCTCCACCAACGGCGGTACGGGCAGCGGTTTCTTCTCCTCAATCACCAGCGGCGGCAACGGCTTCTTCTCCTCCACCACCAGAGGCGGCGGCGGCTTGTTCTCAATCGTCGGCAACGTGACCGTCGGCTTCTTCTCCTCGATCACCGGCGGCGCCGGTTGCTTCACCTCCGGAGTCGGCGGCGGCAACACCACCGGGGCCGTATCCGCTTTCAGCTTCGCCCGCACCCGGTCCAGACAGCCGCGCAGCTCGAACGCCCGATCGTCATACTTCGCCATCCCCTCGGCCCGGGCGATGCACGCGTCGATGTCGCGCTGCAGTTCGTCGGCGACCAGCGGCTTGATCGACAGCAGGCTGCCGTGAAAGAGGCGGTAACAGCCGACGTGATCGCCGTTGTCGTTGAACAGTTTGACGCCGGTGTTGATGACGCCGCGCAGCGATTCGCTGAGGGCTTGCGGTGAGGGTTGGCCGACTGCCGAGACGGCGAAGAGCGCCGAGAGCAGCATCGTCCATGAGCGGGTCTTCATGCATGACTCCTTGAGAGATGTCCCAGAAACCTGTCGTACGGCTCGAGCCAGCGAGCGGGGGCGTGGGGTTCGAACGTGCGGACCTCGAACGAATTCCGAATCAGTTCGCGTCCTTGCGCCAGATCGCCGATCAGGCCCAGGCCCAGCGCCTGAACCAGAACGTTCCCCAGTGCCGTCGCCTCGACCGGGCCGGCGACGACGACCCGATTGCAAGCGTCGGCAGTGAACTGACAGAGTAACACATTTTGGCTGCCGCCGCCAACCACATGTATCGTGTCCAAACGCCGGCCCGCCAACTCTTCCAGTCGCTCGAGCACCCAGCGATACCGCAAGGCGAGACTTTCGAGTGCACAACGTACTGTCGCGCCGGGCGTCTCGGGAACCGGCTGTCCCGTCTTGCGACAGAATTCCGCGAGGGCGTCGGGCATCCGCGCGGGGAGGATGAACGACGCATCGTCCGGATCGACGACGCTCGCAAAGGCCGGCGCCGACTCCGCGAGTTTCATGAGCGCCTCGTAGGTGTAGGCGGTCCCGTCGTTCTCCCAGGTGCGTCGGCATTCTTGCACGAGCCAAAGGCCCATGACGTTTTTGAGCAGTCGGATGGTGCCGTCGACGCCGCCTTCGTTGGTGAAGTTGACTTCGAGGGCGCGGGCATGCGTGATCGGCGCGCGCGTTTCGACGCCCATGAGCGACCAGGTGCCGGAACTGATATACGCCCACGAATCGCCGCGCGCGGGGACGCCGGCGACCGCGGCGGCGGTGTCGTGCGTCGCCGGTGCGATGACCGGAATCGCCCGCAATCCCGTCTCCGCCGCCAGTCGACTGCGTAGCGGACCGAGCACCGTCCCCGGTTGAACGATGGTCGTCTGCAGCCGATCGGGGAGCGCGAAGCGTTTGAGCAGATCGCCGGCCCAGGTTCGACGCACCGGATCGATCATCTGCGTGGTGCTGGCGTTGGTGTACTCGACCGCCTTGACGCCGGTGAACCAGTAGTGAAACAGGTCCGGGATCATGAGAAACGAATGGGCGGCATCCAGGATCGGCGACCCGTCGCGGACCAGGGCGAGGAGCTGGAAGAGCGAGTTGAAGCGCATGAACTGGATGCCGGTTTGGCGATAGACCTCGAGCCGCGGGACGATCTTGAACGCATCGTCCATGATCGATTCGGTATGGGGATCGCGGTAATGACGCGGGTTGCCGAGCAGCGACCCATCCCGGCCCAGGAGGGCGAAGTCGACGCCCCAGGTATCGACGCCGACGGAAGCGAGGTCGCCGAACTCAGCCGATGCTTTGCGCAGGCACGCGACCATTTCGCGGTAGAGGCCGAGGACGTCCCAGTGGAGGGAGTCGAGCGTCTGCACGCCGCCGTTGGGGAAGCGATGCAGGATTTCGAGAGAGAGGCGCTGCCCGTCGAACTTACCGACGAGGCCGCGTCCGCTTTCGGCTCCGAGATCGAGCGCGAGGATTTTCTTGGTGGCGGCCATGATGCGAGCGCGTGTGAAGGAATGAGGAAAGCGGTAGAGCAATTCTCGCAAGCAGCGCAGGGAACGGCCAGTGCAAAATGCAAAGGCGAGCGGGGGACGTCAGTCCCCCGGTACTTCACTCACCGGGAGCGCTTTTTGGCGCGGACTTTGCGATTAACTTTGCGATACGCAGATGGCCGACGTACCAGGGGACTAACGTCCCCCGCTCGCCGTCAATCTTACCCAGTTTAATGTTCCGCGCGGAACATTAAACTGGGTAAGCTGCGCGCATCTCGCGAATTCCGCTTGACACGTCGCGCCAAATAGTGTACATTTGAATATACGACTCCCGTGAAAGCCCAGGGATGGCGATCCCTGGGGAAAGCGCCAGGAATCAAATTCTCATCCGGGGCACCCTCTTGACATAGCGAAAAAAGTCGAATCCGCGGCGCTTCCCCAGGGATCGCCATCCCTGGGCTTTTCTCTTTGTTTCATGTGGGCGCGCCAATTCTTTCTGGCACAAAATACGGCGATGAGTTAAAAGAGGGGGGTAATCCATATTAACCAAGGAAGGTTCCTCCCATGGCTTTTGCATTGATCGCGGCGGAAACGGCTTTTCAGCAGATCGTT
>JBBQPM010000170.1:0-15480 GCA_038217425.1 Gemmatales bacterium | reverse complement strand
CGACCGGTTCGGAGCGGCCAGCACCGCTCTGCGAATTCTCTACGGAGGATCGGTCAAGGCCTCGAACGCTGCCGAGATCTTCGCCGTCGCCGACGTCGACGGCGCGTTGGTCGGCGGCGCCAGCCTCAAGGCGGCGGACTTCCTGGCCATCGTCAAAGCGGGCGCTTGACATCCGCTTCTCGTTTAGCTGTCGCATGGGCCTTTGCGAACGCTAGACAAAGACCGAATCCACTATTCACTCTCGCGAGGTCACCATGTTCAAGGTCGAAGGCATCATCCCCCCCGTCGCCACGCCCATGAAAGACAACGAGGATCTCGATCTCCCGCGCTTGCGCTGGTTCATCGATCATCTCATCGCCAACGGCGTGCATGGCATCTTCGTCCTCGGCACCAATAGCGAGTTTTACGCCCTCGACGATTACGAGAAACAGCAAGTCATCGCGACCGCCGTCGAGCACGTCAAGGGGCGCGTGCCGGTCTACGCGGGGACTGGGGCCGAGAGCACGCGCGAAGCCATTCGCCTCACCAAGATGGCGGAGAAGGAAGGCGTCCAGGGCGTCTCCGTCATCACGCCGTACTTCGTGCTGCCGACGCAGTCGGAACTCATCGATCATTATCGTCGAGTCGCGGAACAGACGTCGCTCCCCGTGATCCTGTACAGCAATCCCGCAACGTGCGGCGGAATCAAGATCGATCCCGAAACAGTCGCGCGCCTGGCGGAGATTCCGAATATTGTCGCCATCAAGGATTCGAGCGGCGACTTGCACAACGCCGTCGAGATGGTCCGGTTGGTCCCCGATCGCTTCAGCGTCCTCATGGGGCGCGATACGCTGATCTTCTCGGCAATGATGTTCGGAGCCCGCGGCGCCGTGCCGGCGACGGGGAACATCGCGCCGCATCTGCTCGCGGAGATTTACAACAGCTTCGTGAAGGGCGACATCCAGGGGTCGAAGGCGGCACAGCTCAAGCTCAATCCGATCCGCATGAGCCTGACGCTGGGGACGGCGCCGGGAGGCGTGAAGGCGGCGCTGGGGCTCCTGGGGCTGTCGATCGGGCCGAGCCGTTCGCCGGTGGCGCCGTTACCGCCGGACAAACTCGAGAAGATGCGCATCGCCCTCCGCGCCGGCGGACTCACGGTCAAGAATTAATCGCTTCGTTTAGCGCTCGCGTCACTTGTCGGGCACATGATCCTGATCGGCCGATGCGAGCGCTAAACGAATATCGCCACCCCGCAAAATCGACGTTTCACGTCTTCGAAATAGACCTCGCCGATCGCATCGTGTAAACTACACACGTATCCCGCCGCTCGTTCCTCCCCGTTTCGACCGCTTCTCGGAGATTCGCCATGCGTTGGCGTCCGTTCGCTTCTCTCGTTGCGCTTCTCGCCGCTACTTGCTTGCATGCTCAAGACAAGGTCGACTTCCAGCGGGAAATTCGGCCCATTCTCTCGAATTTCTGCTACCGCTGCCACGGCCCCGCGGCCCAGGAAGGCGGGCTACGTCTCGACGAACGCTCTAGCGCCGTCAAGCGCGCCATCGTGCCCGGCAAGCCCGATGCGGGTCGACTCCTCAAACGTCTGCACGAAGACGAAGACAACCGCATGCCGCCGGCCGAGGCGGGCGAACGGCTCAAGCCGGACCAGATCGCGAAGCTGAAGGCGTGGATCGCCCAGGGCGCCGAGTACACGCCGCACTGGGCCTTCGTGAAACCGAAGCAGTCGCCCCTGCCGAAGGTCAAAAACCAAGACTGGGCGAAAAACCCTATCGATTTCTACATCCTCAAGGAACTCGAGAAGGAAGGCTTGAAACCCTCCGCAGAGGCCGACCGCACCACGCTCATTCGCCGGCTCTATCTCGATCTCCTCGGCCTGTTGCCGACTCCAAGCGAAGTCGATGCCTTCGTGAAGGATACCCGGCCCGATGCGTACGCGCAGCTGGTCGACGCGGTGCTCAAGTCGCCCCACTACGGCGAGAAGCAGGCCCGACACTGGCTCGATCTCGCCCGCTACGCCGACTCCAACGGCTACACCATCGACGGCCGACGGTCGATTTGGCCGTACCGCGACTGGGTCATTGAGGCCTTCAATCGCGATCTGCCGTTCGATCAGTTTACCATCGAACAACTCGCCGGCGATTTGCTCCCCGGGGCGACGCGCGATCAAACGCTGGCGACCGGCTTCCATCGCAACACGTCGTTCAACGAGGAGGGGGGCACGGACCGTGAACAGTTCCGCGTCGAACGGACCGTCGATCGCGCCAACACCACCGGGACCGTTTGGCTCGGGCTCTCGGTCGGCTGCGCTCAGTGCCATAACCACAAGTACGATCCGGTCACGCAGAAAGAGTACTTCCAGTTCTACGCGTTCTTCAACCAGTGCGACGAGCCGCTCCTGGCGATGCCGACCAAGGAGGAACAGGCGAAACTCAAGGAGCTGAACGAGAAGCTAAACCTCGCCAAGACGCAGAAGCCGACGCCGATGCCGGAGTCGGCGCCGACGAAGATGAAGCCGCTCGAGGAGTTCGCCAAGGAAGCGGGCAAGAAATGGGGCGACTTCGAGCCGAAGCTGTTCCGCACCGAGAACGGCACCGTCATCACCGGGCTCGCGGATCACTCGATTCTTGCGAGCGGCCCGCAACCGGCCGGCGATCTCTACAACGTACAAGGCTCGGCGCCCGAAGGGACGTTCACCGCGGTTCGGCTCGAAGCCCTCACACATGCCGATCTCCCCAGGAACGGACCGGGCCGGGCGGCGAACGGCAACTTCGTGCTGCATCTCTTCGAGATGGAAATCGACGGCCAACCGATTACCTTCAACCGCGCCGTCGCCGACTTCACACAAACCGGCTTCGCCCCCGGCGACGCCCTCCTCGGCAAAGCCGACAAGGGCTGGGCCGTCGGCAGCAAGGATCACGTCGATCGCCAGGCGATCTTCATCGCCGAGAAGCCCTTCACCATCAAGAAGAGCCAGCCGGTCACGTTCATTCTGAAGTCGGGAGAACAGCCCAAGGGCTACATGCTAGGTAGATTCCGCATGTCGTTCACGAACGCGTCGGATCAATTCCTCGAGTTACCGTTCGATGTGCAGCAGATCCTGGCGATTGCTCCCGATCAGCGTTCGAAGGAGCAGCGCAAACGACTCGCAGAGGCTCAGTCCAATCCGGCCGAGAAGGCCAGGACGGTCGACGATCCGGTCGCGCGGATTCAGAAGGAGATCAAGGCTTTCGAGGCGAGCATCGCCAGTTCGCTCGTGATGCGCGAGACGGCAACCCCTCGGCCGACGCACATCCAGATTCGCGGCGACTTCCTGCAAAAGGGCGACCTCGTCCAACCGGGCGGCTTCGCGATCATGCCGCCCATCAAGTCCAAGCAGCCCAACCGGCTCGACCTGGCGCGCTGGCTCGTCAGCCCCGAGCATCCGCTCACCGCCCGCGTCACCGTCAATCGCCTCTGGCAGCAATACTTCGGCAAAGGCATCGTCGACACCGAGAATGACTTCGGCATGCAGGGCGCCTTGCCGACGCATCCGGAACTGCTCGATTGGCTCGCGGTCGAGTTCGTCAAACGCGGCTGGAGCCAAAAGGAGATCCATCGTCTGATCGTGAGCAGCGCGACCTATCGGCAATCGTCCACACTGCGCGACGATCTCACCGCGAAGGATCCCAAGAATTTGCTCCTGGGTCGGCAGTTCCGTTTGCGGCTCGAGGCGGAGTTGTTGCGCGACGCCGCCCTGTCGGCGAGCGGACTCCTGACGCCGAAGATTGGCGGCCCGGGAGTCTATCCGCCGCAACCGCTCGAAGTCTTCAGCTTCACGCAGGCGGCGAAACCTTGGCCCGAATCGAAAGGCCCGGATCGCTATCGCCGCGGCATGTACACGTACATTTGGCGGCAGAGCCAGCATCCGCTCCTGACGACGTTCGACGCTCCCGACGCGCAGACGTCGTGCACGCGCCGCAGCCGATCGAACACGCCCCTGCAGGCGCTGCACTTGGCCAACGATCCGACATTCCTGGAGTTCGCAGCGGGTCTGGCGGCGCGCATCCAGAAAGAGGGCCCCGCAGACGACGCCGGCCGGGTCGAATATGCGTTTCGACTCTGTTTTAGCCGAGCGCCGAGTTCGGGGGAAAGCGCGCGTGTGTTAAAATACCTGGCGCTGGAGAAGGCCGCGAACGAAGGCCGAGCCTGGACGATGGTATCGCGGGTGCTACTGAACCTGGACGAGTTCATCACGCGCGAGTGAGCGGAGGCGAATTATGAGTACGCTGCAAAGTTACATTCCCCCTGATGTTTTCGCGACCCCTCCCGAGGCGGCGTCGGATCCCTTTTTCTACGGGTTTCGCCACCAGCGCGAAATGTTGCCCGACGGCACGAGCCGATTGGTCAACGTGCCTCTCACGCGCTGGGATGTATTGCATCCGCAGGAAGGGGACCACATCATGAATGGAGACCTTCACGATTGGCTCCGCACCTACCTTCGGACGACGCTCGAAACCCATCTGGCCAAGGATCCGATGACGAAGGTTTTCTCCGATTGCGGCATCTATTGGGATACGCCCGGCCTCGATCATCACTGCCCAGACGTCGCGGTCGTGTTCGGCATTCCGCGCGATCAAGAGCGGTCGAGCTACAGCGTCGCGGAAGAAGGCGTGCTTCCGTGGCTGGTGATGGAATTGGTTTCACCGAGTACCCGAAGCAGCGACTGGGGAGATAAGGTTCGCGAGTACTACCAGGCGGGCGTGCCGACCTACGTTATACTTGACCGCCAGGGATTTGGCGGACGGTGGAGCCTTCACGGCATGAAACGCGGCCGGGGAAAGTATCAGCCGATGGCGCTCGACGGACGTGGATTTCTTTGGCTGGACAAGCTCAAATTGTGGCTTGGGTTGGAAGAGAATCGGCTGTATTGCTACGACGAAGCCGGCAAGCGTTACGATGGAGCGACAGCCGACAGGGAGCGAGCCGACGCTCAACAGGCGCGTGCCGACGCCCAACAAGCGCGGGCCGACGCCGAAAAGCAGCGTGCTGACGCCTTGTCCCAACGCATCCAAGAACTCGAAGCAGCACTCAAACGAGGTAACCCATGAACCCGATCGATGCCCTCTCCCTCCTGCAAACGCGCCGACACTTCTTCCGCAACTGCGGCGTCGGCGTCGGCGGCATGGCCCTCGCCTCGCTCCTGGAACGCGACGGCGCCAAGGCGGCGGCCGAGCAGAATCCCCTCCGCGCCCGCGCCCCCCATTTTCCCGCCAAGGCCAAAAACGTCATCTTCCTCTTCATGGCCGGCGGGCCCAGTCATCTCGAACTCTTTGAGCCCAAGCCCGCGCTCAATCGGCTCGACGGGCAAGTCATCCCCGAGTCCTTCACGCGCGGCAAACGCTTCGCCTTCATCCGCGGCGACGCCAAGCTTCTCGGCTCGCGCCGCAAGTTCGGTCGCTACGGGCAAAGCGGGCAAACCCTCAGCGAACTGCTCCCCTACCACCAGGGCATTGCCGACGACATGTGCATCCTGCGCGGCATGCGCACAGACGTCTTCAATCACGGGCCTGCCAAGGTCTTCATGAACACCGGTTCGCCCCAGTTCGGCAGGCCGTCGATGGGTTCTTGGGTCGCCTACGGCATCGGCAGCGAATCGCAGAATCTCCCCGCGTTCGTCGTGCTGCAGTCCGGCGGCCGAGGACCGCGCGGCGGCGCGGCGCTGTGGTCCAGCGGTTTCTTGCCGTCGCTCTATCAGGGCGTCCCCTTCCTCCGCGGCGCCACGCCGATCCTCAATCTGCAGAATCCCCCGGGCGTCACCGGCGCCCAGCAAGGCGAGTTCGTCGACGCGGTCCGCGATCTCAACCGCATCCGTCTGGGGAGCGTCGGCGATCCCGAAATCGAGACCCGCATCAACGCCTACGAAACCGCCTTTCGCATGCAAACCTCGGCCCCCGAGGTCGTCGATCTGCGCAGCGAAACCCAGGCCACCCTCGACCTCTACGGCGCCCGGCCCGGCGCCAGCAGTTTCGCCAACAACTGCCTCATGGCCCGAAGATTGGTCGAGCGCGGCGTACGTTTCGTCCAACTCTATCACACCGATTGGGACCATCACGGCGGCGGACAAGACCTCGGCAGCGCCCTCGACGCCGTTTGCCGAGACGTCGATAAAGCCAGCGCCGCGCTCGTCAAGGATCTCAAACGCCGCGGCTTGCTCGACGAGACGTTGATCGTCTGGGGCGGCGAGTTCGGCCGAACCCCCATGGGCGAAAATCGCGGCTCCCTCGGACGCGATCATCACATCGACGCCTACACCATGTGGCTCGCCGGCGGCGGCGTCAAACCCGGCTTCACCTTCGGACAGTCCGACGAGATCGGCTACAACGTCACCGCCGACCACGTCCACGTTCACGATCTGCAAGCCACCATCCTCAACCAACTCGGACTCGAGCACACCCGGCTCACGTATCGCTTTCAGGGACGCGATTACCGCCTCACGGACGTGCATGGTCGAGTCGTGCGGCAGATTCTTAGTTAGTTCCGTGTTTTGCGAGCCTCGAGGATGTATTCGTATGCATACTCTGGGCCCGCACGCCTTCCCAGTTCGCGAAACATTTCGACCGTCTCGGGATCGTCGTTGGTCAGGGTGCGGACGTGTTCGTCGATCTTGGGGATGCCGTAATAGGGCAGGAGAAAGGAACCTTCGGCGCGATCGATTTCGAAGCCGATCCGTTCGAGCAGTTCCTTCATTTCCGAGTACTTGAGTTCGCAAATGTGTTCGCTGGTCGCACGAAAATCGGGTAGGCCGATTCTGCGCATCATACGTAGGTTCAAGCTGTCGCGATTGGCACTGTTGAGAATCAGCTTGCCGCCGGGTTTCAGGACGCGATGAGCGCCCGCGAGCGTCGCTTGTACGTCGTGAATGTGTTCGATCATCTCGATGGCCAGGACGAGATCGAAACGGCCTTCGGGGAAGTCATTCTTCTGGCAATCCATGAGTCGGACCTTGATGTTCGGCCGATCCCGGTACCGTTGGGCGACGCGTTCCAGTGCGACTTGCGAAATGTCGGTGCCGATATACTCCGAGCACGGAAGCACGCTGTTTACCTGCCTTCCTTGCCCGCACGCCAACTCCAAAATACTGAGCCCGCGGACGTCGCCGATCATCTCCTGGATAATGCCGTCCACCTCACGGTAGCGAACCTTGTCCCACAGGAAAGGATGCTCGTAGCCGCAGAATTCGTCATCAAGGCATTGATTCGCGAAACGCCGATTCATTTCCTCGGCGACCTGCTCCGTCGTCAGTTTGGACATATCGGGACGAGGCTTCAGGCATTCTGCGAGCGCCGTCGCCGAGGGTTGCTTCGATTGAGTTTTCGCAAGCATCCGTTTGAACGAGTGGTAATGCCGATCCCACGGATAGACGCGGGAGGGACGAGACGATCGCGTGTAGACGACGAACACCTCGTTGGCGAATACGGGTCGCGCCCGGCGTTTGAGCTTTCCCAGGAACGCTTCGCTCAAGCACTCGAGCTGGCCCTTGTGAAGCACCGCCCAAGCATACTCCGCCGTTTCAGCCAGGAACGTGGCGGCGTAAGCGTGCGTCGTCGGAAACTCATCGACGAACTCGCCCGGCGCCAACAGCATCTCGCCCGGGTGATGGTATCGCTTGATGAACTGCGAAGTTTCGGTCCAGCAGCGGTCGTGATACGGAAAAGGCATGGCTTCCTCCGGAGTGAAGGCCTTCTACATAACGCGAGCGTCCGCAAAATTCAAGGTCGTCCTCTGCCGCACACGAGGGTGCGCCAACGGATTCCGGCAAGCCAGGTCTGCCGGGAAGAGTGCCAATATCCCTGGCGATTCGTCTTTTTTTAATTCGGCCAGAACGGTACACGGACCTGGAATGTCGACTCTATTGCTTCACTGGATGGACGCATGAGCAAGACCGGACATCGAATCTTGGTCGATTTGGGCCCCGCAACGGAAGGCTTTGCGGGCATCGCACAGGAAGCCCGGCTACTGCTGCACGCGTTCTGGAAGACGCCGTCGCTGGCGCCCACGGCGCTCCTCTACGACGATGGCTTCTCGGTCCTCACCCATCGCTTCGGCGCGGAGGACGATCTTCCCGGCAAGATGGAGAACCACGCCCTTTATCTGTTCAAGCTCGCCAGTCGCGGCGCCAAGCAGCCCTTTCGCTGGCTTCGCGCCCCGGACCTGCTCAAACGATACTTCCGCATGGCCTGCGGCCTTTTCGCGCAGATGCAGACCGTCGACAATCGATTGCACGGCGAATCGATTTGGCGAATCTTTCTGACGCAATCGCTCGGAGCCTCGGGCCTGGAATTGGCGCGCGAATGCCCGATGGCGCTCGCAAACTTGAGCCGAACCTTGCTCAAAATTCGCGCCTGGCTCAAATTGCCGACGATGTCGCTGAACACGACGGGCTTCGACTTTCTCCTCATGCATGAGCCCGCGCCGATTCGCGTCCCGGCGTCGACCTGCAAGTTGATTCGTTACCACGACCTCATCCCCGGTTTACGCCCCGAAATGGTCGGCTCGTCCCAGCAGATCAAGGCGCATCTGCGCGGCATCCAGCGCTCGCGGCTCGACAGCGTTTTCGTGTGCAATTCCGAACCGACGCGCCGCGACCTGCTCCATTCGTATCCCGATCTCGAAGAACGAAGCGTCACGATCCCCGATCTGCTGGGCGAAGATCTTTATGCGGACCGCTTGCCGAACATGGTGTCGAGGATCTGCGACAGCCGGGCGGCGCCGCTGAGCGACGGCACTTTCCCCGCGCCGGCGCCCGCGCCGTTTCCGCCGTTCCTGTTGATGGTCTCGACGATCGAGCCGCGGAAAAACCATCTGGCCCTGATCCGTGCGTTCGAAAAACTGACCGCCGAGCAGCCGACCGATCTGGCATTGATCTTCGTCGGCTCGCTGGGCAGCCGAAGTGAGGAGATCTTCCAGGCGATGAAGCCGTTGGTGCGTCAGCGCCGGCTCTACTTCTTGAGCAAGGTACCGCCGCAGGAGCTGCGCGTGCTGTATTCGCAGGCCGAGGCGGTCGTCTTTCCGTCGTTCTACGAAGGTTTCGGGTATTCGCCGTTGGAAGCGATGCAGTGCGGCACGCCGGCGATTGCGTCCGATATTCCGACGCATCGCTGGGTCTACGGCGACGCGGCGCTCTACTGCGATCCGTTCGACGACGACGATCTTCGGCGTGCGCTCCAGCGTCTGGTCTTCACCGAGCGCGAGTCTCTGCGCCCCAAGCTCATCGAGCGCGGCCACGAACGCGTCAAGCTCTATCATGCGGACACGATCGGCAAGCAATGGCGGATATTGTGCGACGAAATTCAGCGACAGGGGGGCGGTCGTAACGTCGCCAATCTCAAGCTCGCAAACCTCGCGCTGCAGGAACCCGAGCGCGTGCTGCTCAAAGCGGCTTGAAACCAATCTGCTCCCTCACGGTCGCGGCTCGGGAATGCCAGTCGCGGACAATTTGCGACCTTCGATCGCTTCCAATCGTTCGATTACGACTGCGGGAAGCGCGGTCTTGCGCTGATGATTGTAGTCGAACGCGACGATCGTTCCTTGCCCTTCCGTCGTGACTTCGCCGCGCTGCACGCTGACCATGCGGTGCTCGAGCGTAAAACGATCTTCCCCCATCCACAACACCCGGGCGCCGACGAAAAGCGTATCGGGAAACAGCACCGGCTTGCGGAAACGCAAATGGGCGTCGGCGAGGATGCCCCAGACGCCGGTCTCTTTGCGGAGTTCGTCCCACCTCAGCCGGGCCATGTATTCGATGCGGGAACTCTCCATGTAGCGAAAGTAGAGAACGTTGTTGACGTGCTGATTGGCGTCCATATCCCCCCACGCGATCGGCTGCTGCACGACGATCGGATAGCCCGCGAGCAGCGGAGCGACGGCTTCCGGAAGCGGCTGGGTCCAGGGAATCGGCATGGTTGGCTCCTACCTTCGAATCAAGCCCAGCGGGTGAACTACTCCGACCCACCCCTGGAAAGCAATTTGTTTTTTATGTCGTTCTTTTTAGGATTCGTGCGGTCGGTACGACAAACTTTCCTTCATTGGACTGCGCCCATCTTTCTACAGGCAATAATGACGGACGCGACAAAAACCTCGTCCCCTGAACGATAGGCGCCGGCCGTTCTGGCCGAAATCAAGAGCGGCGCCTTCCGGGCGAAACCTCCGGACTGCCGGTTCACTCGCTCGCCAGGCGATACCCCACGCCCGGTTCCGTCAGGAAAATCTTCGGCTGCGACGAATCCTCCTCGATCTTGCGCCTGAGACTCGCCATGAACACGCGCAGGTAATGATTCTCGGCGAGGTGCAGCGGGCCCCACACTTCCTTCAGCAGAAACCGATGCGTCAGCACCTTCCCCGCGTGCTGGATCAGCGTCGTCAGAAGCTTGTACTCCAGGGGCGTCAGATGAATTTCGGCATCGCCGGCCATGACTCGGCGCGTCGCGAAATCGACCTTGAGCCGGCCCAGCGCGAACGTCGACGACCTCGGTTCCCCCTGCCGAACCACGTGCCGCAGCGCCACGCGCATTCGCGCGAGCAGTTCTCCCGGGCTGAACGGCTTCGTCAGATAATCGTCGGCGCCCTGGTCCAGCGCGGCGATCTTTTCCTTCTCCTGATCGCGCGCCGACAAGATCAGTATCGGCGCCTTGAGCCATTCGCGGAGCCGGACGAGCACGGCCAGTCCGTCCATGTCGGGCAGGCCCAGATCGAGAATGACAAGGTCGGGAGGCTGCTGACTGGCGAGTTTGATCGCGAGGGCGCCGGTCTCGGCTTCGACGAGTCGATATCCGGCGTCGCCCAGCGACGTGCGGAGCAAGCGCCGCAGCGGCGGCTCGTCCTCGACGATCAGGATCAGGGGGCCGTTACTCATCGAGTGCGACCTGGGGAGGGCTTTCGCGCGGCAGAGAAAGGGTGAAGCTGGCGCCGCCGCCGGGGCGATTGCTCGCAGCGATGCTGCCGCCGTGAACTTGCAGGACGGCCTTACAGATCGCCAGGCCGAGACCGACGCCGCGCCGACCGTCGGGGCTCTCGCGTTTGCCCCGGTAGAACTTATCGAAAATCCGCCCCTCGTCACCCGCCGGCAAACCGGGCCCCTCGTCACCGACTTCGATCTCGACCGCCGTATCCCCGACGCGGGCGGCCAGCGTCAACTCGCTCCCGGCCGGCGTGTAACGGGTCGCGTTCTCCAGCAAGTTGATGAATACCTGTTCCAGCAGCACGCCGTCCACGTGGATCAGCGGAAACTCCGCGGGGATCGAGACGCGCACCTTGCGCCCCGCCAACTCGCGGCGCAGCACGTGCCGCGCGGAGCCGACGATCTCTTCGAGCACGTGCCACTGGCGATTGAGCCCCAGCGCCCCCGATTCCAGACGCGTCATGTCGAGCAGATTCTCGACTAGCCGGGTGAGCCGACTCGCTTCCTCGACGATCGATTGCAACAGTTCGCGATTGCCGGGAGTCGAGTCGCGTTCGAGAAGACTCGCTCCCGCGCCGGCGATGGTCGCCAGCGGCGTGCGCAAGTCGTGCGACACGGAGCTGAGCAGCGAACTGCGCAACTGTTCCGTCCGGGCGCTGACCTGGGCCTCGTGCGCCTCGAGGATCGATTGATCCCGCTCCAGCGACAGCGCGATGAGGCTGGCGCACGACTCGAGCAAGCGGCGCTGCTCGGGATCTTGCAAGCGATCGAGCGGTTCGGGCCGAATCGCGAGCACGCCGAGAACCCGGCGCGAACCCGCGAGAGGCAGGAAGAGTCCGGTCGCGTTGGGCAACGTATCGGTTCCCAGACCCGCGGGTTGCTCGCGATCGGCGACCCACTGGGCCACGACGTCATTGACGGGGAGCTTGGCGAGACTCGTCGTCTGTCCCGTGCGCAGGCGGAGCGTCGTCTTCGCCTCGCGCAGGTAGAGGGCGACCTCGCCGCCGAAGATGCCGCGAAGTTGCGCGCTGGCCGACTGCAACAGGAACTCGATGCCCGAGACTTCGCCCAGTTGCTTGGTGAGCCGATAGAGCGACGCGGTGCGCAGTTCTTGCTGTTGCGAGACCTTGAGTTGATCGCGGAGCCGGGCGGTGAGGGTGCTGATGAGGAGCCCGACGGCGAGCATGACGGCGAAGGTGAGGACGTACTGGGCGTCGTGAACGGTGAAGCTCAGTTGCGGCGGCACAAACACGAAGTCGAAGGTGAGGACGCCGGCGATCGACGCGAAGATCGCCGGCCCGCGGCCCAACCGCGTCGCCGTGACGACGACGCCCAGCAGGAACACCATGACGATATTCCCCTCGGCCAACCCAAGACTGCGAAAGCCAACGCTCACCAGGACGCACAGCGCGATGACGAGCGCCGCCCAAGCGTACGGAGGCCAGGCGACGGCGCGGGGAACCGCGGGGGCCTTGAGCGGGCGCGGCGTCGTTTCGGCTTCGCCCCGGATGACGTAGACGTCGATGTCGCCGCTGTGTTCCAGAAGTTCGTCGACGACGGCGCCGTCCCACCAGCGTCGCCACCACGGCTGAGCCGTTTTTCCTACGATAATCTTCGTGACGTTGCGGGTGCGTGCGTACTCGAGGATGGTTTGGGCCACCCCTTCGCCGACCAGCGTGTGTGTCTCGGCGCCGAGCTGCTCGGCCAAATGAAAGTGACTCGACAATCGTTCGCGAACGGCGGCAGGCGTCGGCACGGCGCCCTGCCGATCGACGCACACGGCGAGCCATTCTGCCCCCATCGCCTGGGCCATCCGCTTGGCGGTACGGATGAGTCGCGGCGTCGTCGGGCTGGGACTGATGCAGACGAGCAGCCGTTCGTTGGTCGCCCACGGAGCGGCGCCGGTGCGGGCCTGTTCGACGTCGCGCCGCAGCCGATCCGCCGACTGCCGCATCGACAGCTCACGCAAGGCCGCCAGCTTCGTCTTCTGAAAGAAGTGCCCCAGGGCACGCTCGGCCTGGGCATTGCGGTAGACCTTGCCCGCTTGCAGCCGTTCCTCGAGTTCCTCCGGCGTGAGGTCGATCAGCTCGAGTTCGTCGGCCCGTTCGAGCACAGTGTCGGGAACGGTTTCGCGCACGACGACGCCGGTGATCTGGGCGATGACGTCGTTGAGACTCTCCAGATGCTGAACATTGAGCGTCGTCCAAACCTCAATCCCCGCGGCCTGCAGTTCCTCGACGTCCTGCCAGCGCTTGGCGTGCCTACAGCCCTCGGCGTTGGTGTGGGCGAGTTCGTCGACGAGCAACAGCGTCGGCTTGCGGGCGAGGGCGGCGTCGAGATCGAACTCGCGCAGCGCGACATTGCGGTATTCGACCTGCTTGAACGGCAGTTGCTCGAGACCGTTGAGGAGAGCTTCCGTCTCGGCCCGCTCGTGCGATTCGACGTAGCCGGCGACGACGTCGACCCCCGCGGCCTTCTCGCGCCGCGCCGCTTCGAGCATGGCGTAGGTCTTGCCGACGCCGGCGGCGTAGCCGAAGAAGATCTTGAGCTTGCCGCGCTGCGTGCGCGCTTCCTCGCGCGCCACGCGGGCCAAGAGTTCGTCAGGATTAGGTCGCTTGTCGCTCATGGTCGGTGTCGTTCTTTGTACGCTTTTCGGGCCAGCGTTGCGGCGCCCACCACACCAGCGGACAAGGCGGGTTCGTCATCAACCAGACGTGAAGGCGTCGCCAGATTCGTCGCAGGAAACAAGACACGGTACGTTACTTCCCTTCGAGCGCGAGATTCAAACGCAACACATGCACGCGGGCTTCGCCGAGAACGCCGAGGGTTCGGCCCGACGTGTGCTCGGCGATAAGTTTGCGTACGTCCTCGATTTTCATGCCGCGCGTCTGGGCGATACGCTCGGCCTGATACTCGGCGGCGGCGGGGCTGATGTGCGGATCGAGCCCGCTGGCGGACGCGGTCACGAGATCCGCGGGGACCGGGCCCGTCTGCGTCGGATGCGCCTCGCGCAACGTCTTGATGCGCTCGGCCACCGTCTTGTGATGGTCCTCGTTGGTGGGGCCGAGATTGCTCCCTGTCGAGCCAGCGCCGTTGTACGCGGGGCTGGTCGCCGAGGGTCGGCTCCAGAAATACTTGGCGTCGTCGAATGGCTGGCCGAGATGTGCGGAGCCGACGACTTTTCCTTGTTGGTCGCGGATCAAGCTGCCGTGGGCGGGTCCGTTCATGACGACCATGCCGAGGAGGGTGATCGCGAGCGGATAGAGAATGCCGGTGACGGCGGTGAGGGCCAGGAAGACGACGACGGCGGGACGGATCGTTTGCATGAGAAGACTCCTTAAGAAAACCCATGGATGGCTATTCCTGGGGAACGTCCCAGGGATAGCCATCCATGGGCTTTCGGCGCGTTACGCCAACCCGAGCGACGCGAGCGCCATGTCGATAAGTTTGATGCCCGCGAACGGGACCAACAATCCGCCCAGCCCGTAGATGAGCAGGTTGTCGCGCAGCAGCCGGTCGGCGCCGACGGCTCGGTAGCGCACGCCGCGGAGGGCGAGCGGGATCAGGGCGACGATGACGAGGGCGTTGAAGATGACCGCCGAGAGGATGGCGCTCGCGGGAGTCGCCAGGCCCATGATGTTGAGTTTGTTGAGCACTGGATAGGTGGTCGCGAATGCTGCGGGGATGATCGCGAAGTACTTCGAGACGTCGTTGGCGAGGCTGAACGTCGTCAGGGCGCCGCGGGTCATGAGGAGCTGCTTGCCGATCTCGACGATCTCGATGAGCTTGGTCGGATTGGAATCGAGATCGACCATGTTGCCGGCTTCCTTGGCGGCCTGCGTGCCGGAGTTCATGGCCACGGCAACGTCGGCCTGGGCCAAGGCCGGGCTGTCGTTGGTGCCGTCGCCGGTCATCGCGACGAGTCGGCCGCCGGCTTGATATTCGCGGATCATGCGCAGCTTCGCCTCGGGCGTCGCCTGGGCCAGGAAGTCGTCGACGCCCGCTTCCGCGGCGATGGCGGCGGCGGTCAGCGGATTGTCCCCCGTGATCATCACCGTCTTGATCCCCATCCGCCTCAACTCCGCGAACCGCTCCTTGATGCCCCCCTTCACGATGTCCTTCAAGTAGATCACGCCCAGGATGCGCGACCCCTCCGCCACCACGAGCGGCGTGCCCCCCTTCTTGGAGATCTCGTCGAGCGAACGCCGAACTTCAGGAGCGACGATGCCCCCCTGCGCTTTGACGAAGGCTTCGAGGGCGTCGCCGGAACCCTTGCGGATTTGCCGGCCATCGAGGTCGACGCCGCTGATGCGGGTCTGCGCGGAGAACGGAAGGAACTGCGCCTTCAGTTCCTGCACATTTCGGCCCCGCAGCCCATACTTCTCCTTCGCCAGCACGACGATGCTTCGGCCTTCCGGCGTTTCGTCGGCGAGCGAGGCGAGCTGGGCGGCGTCGGCGAGCGCGGGGAGCGTCACGCCGGGAGCCGGGATCAGCTCCACCGCCTGGCGATTGCCCAGCGTGATCGTCCCCGTCTTGTCGAGCAGCAGCAC
>JBBQPM010000169.1:0-15507 GCA_038217425.1 Gemmatales bacterium | reverse complement strand
AAATCAATGAGGATCCAAGCAGGAAGCACAAGCACGTGCCAAGACATCGGTCATGGATGCCGGAATTTTTTCCAGGACAACCACCGAAAGCGCACTTCGTGCGCATTGCGTATAGGATTTATTCCGGATAGCCAGTAAGCGATGCGAACCCGAACGCCCCGGACGAACGCCCCGTGCGTTCGACCGGGGTTTCGCCTTTTCCATAAAATGACTTCATGTCCCTACTTCGCATCACCAATGGCCGAGTCGTCGATCCGAGTCAATCCTTCGACCGGGTCAGCGACCTGTGGATCAAGGGGGATAAGATCCTCCACCTGGGAGATCGGCCCGACCTGCGTGCGGACGTGACGTTCGACGCGGCGGGCAAGATCGTCAGCCCTGGCTGGATCGACATGCACGTGCACCTGTGCGAACCGGGCCGCGAAGAAGACGAAACCATCGCCACGGGAACCGCGGCGGCGCTGGCCGGCGGCATCACGTCGGTCGCCTGCATGCCGAACACGGAACCGGCGCTGGACACGCAGGCCGCCGCCGAGTTCGTCTACCTTCAGGCGGAGCGCGCGGGCAACGCCAGCGTCTTTCCGATCGGCAGCATCACCAAGGGGCGCAAAGGAACGGAGCTCGCGGAGATCGGCGGGCTCGTCGAGGGGGGCGCCGTCGCCTTCACCGATCACGATACGCCGCTCGTCAATGCCGAGATCATGCGGCGAGCGCTCGAGTATTGCCGGATGTTCGATCGGCCCGTCCTCAGTCACGCCGAGGATCCCGAGCTGACCCGCGGCGGCATCATGCACGAGGGTGCCGAGAGCATGCGGCTCGGCCTGCGCGGTATGCCCCGGGCGGCCGAGGAAGTCGTCATCTTCCGCGACATCGAACTGGCCCGGCTCACGGGCGGCAGGCTCCACATCCTGCACGTCTCCACCGCGGGAGGCGTCGGCCTTATCCGCCGGGCCAAGGAGCAAGGCGTCCGCGTGACGGCCGAAGTCTGCCCGCAGAACCTTATTTTCACCGACGAAAGCCTGCGCGAATACGACAGCAACCGCAAGCTGAGCCCCCCGGCCCGCAGGCCTGAAGACGTGGCAGCGCTCATCGAGGGATTGCGCGACGGGACGATCGACGCCATCGTCAGCGATCATTCGCCGCTGGCGCAGGAGAAGAAGGAGCGCGAACTCGACCAGGCGCCGTTCGGCATGGTGGGGCTCGAGACGCTGCTGCCGTTGTGCGTGACGTTTTTGATCGACGAGGGCCGACTGACTTGGCCGCAGTTGATCGACAAGGTGACGGCGCAGCCGGCGCGGATCCTGGGACTGGATCATCTGGGCCAATTCCGACCGGGCCGGGAAGCGGACGTGACGATTATTGACCCAACGGCATCACGGCAATTCAACCCGGCGCAGCTCCGCAGCAAGAGTCGCAATTCCCCGCTGACCGGTTGGCAGTTGCGCGGCCAGGCGGCGGGGGTGATCCTGGGGGGCGAAATGATGGATTTGCGGTAGGGCTCCGTGATATTTTCAAGGGATCACCCATGGAACTAAAATCGCTCGCGGCATTCGAATTCTCAGGCGATACTGAAACATTGATTCTCGACGTCGACAAACTTGCGCAACGAGTGAACGAGTTTCGTCCGTTGACGCCTGACCTCGTCGAATCCGTGAATAAAAAATTGTTTTCCGAGCGGGTCTATAACAGCAACGCGATTGAAGGAAATACGCTGACGCTTCGCGAGACGATTGAGATCCTTACGAATGGATACATCAGTCAGCGCCGCAAGCGCGAAGGAACAGAAGCCAAGAATCTTGGACTCGCGGTCAAGTACCTTGAAGAGGTGCTGCTGCCCGACCTAATTCCGCACTCTGTCGATAAACTACTTAAATTGCATTCGATTCTTCTTAAGGATCTTGAACCGAGTGCAGGTTGGTTCCGCACCGAGCGCGTTATGATTGCCGGCGCGATCGAACAGCCGCCTCGCGACGAACTGATTCCCGCACTCGTCGACCGCATTTTCGGTACGCTCACTGACGCCGGCGATGTGAATGCCGTCAAGGTCGCCTCTTGGGCGCACTGGGCCATCGCTCGCGTACATCCCTTCCGAGACGGAAATGGCCGTATGGCGCGGCTGTGGCAAGATTTGGTATTGCTGCGCGCTCGCCTGGCGCCGGCAATCATTCGGCTGCAAGATCGCGACCAGAACGGCTACTACGATGCGCTCGCTGCCGCCGACGCCGGAGACTTGAATCCGCTCACCCAACTCATCGCGCAGCGCACCGCCGCGACGCTCGGGCAATACGTTGCCGCCCAGCAGCAAGCGATGGAATTGGTAGATTGGGCTGCAAAAATTGCCAAAGAAACCGCAACGCGTAGCGCGGAGCAGCGCAAGGCCAAGTACCTTCGTTGGTCACGCGTCATGGAATCGCTGCGCAACGACTTCCAGCGCTGCGCGGCGAGAATGACGGAGTCGGGCCTGGAAGTGCAATTTCGCGAGTACCCGCTGATCGACGAAGTTTCCTGGGAAAACATTCGCAACGGCATCGGCGCCAGCCAAACGTGGTTTTTCAGTCTCTCGTTCCGCCACAACAATCGCTCCGTACGCTACATTTTCTTTTTTGGGAAGCACTTCTGGAACAACCTGGACACGAATGCGGATCGGAGCGAGCCGCGCGTCGCGTTGCTGATCAGCGAACAATTTTCCAACGAAGATGCCGTTTTACTTTACAAGTTGGCCGATTGTCCAATTTTGCTCCGCGAAGTTTTCGCCGTCGATACGAGTTTGACCGGCATTTACCTGAAACCGGGCGGCGCCTCCGAAGACGATATCAATTATGGTCGCGATGCTGTTGGACTTAAGCTGGCACAAGAGTTCATCGAGCAAGTAATCCTGCGTCGCCTGACGTAGCTGGAATGAATCTCCGGTGCGTCGTCCAGCCCTTTTGTTAGAATGGATGGCAAGATCCGGGAGAGCCGTGCCGCACGGCGACTTCACCCTCCTCGCAGAAAGGCATAGGCGCCGCCGTGAACGACATCGACCCGCACAAATTTCATTTTCGGCCTGGCATCCAAATTTCTTGTGAATACGAGACTTGCGTCGGTCTCCGCAATGTCGTGCTCGAGGCGAATTGGCTAGTTTTCCACCGTTTCCACGTTAACCGTGCGAACACCGTGCAGCCAGAATAATCGCAAAGCACTTTTGACGAAGCATTCGTGCTGGCCCAGAAGCTTCGATGCGACGGCGTTGATGCAACGGTCGATGAAACGTCGATGAAACCGACGCGCGTTTGGCGCTGTTTCCAAAGACGGTGTTTCCTGCACACGATGCTGGCGCGAGGCGCCGGCAACGAAATGCAACTCGGGAATTGGCTTTCCTTCTTCACCGGCGCCGAGTACCGTAAGAAGTGCCCTTGCGTTGTCGCACCGCGGAGCTCCGAGAGGAACGGCTGAAAACGGCAACGCCCACCATCCACCAGAAGAGTCTTCCCGCCATGCACACTTCCAAGCCGATCGTCATCATCGCTTTGCTAGTCCTGATCGCGGCCGGCATCAGTCTGCTCGCCTGTCCGACTCAAGTCTGGTCGGCCGACCCGCCCAAGCACTTCCCCGATCCACTCAACATGAAGCCGCCGGCCATCGCTAGCGATCCGTCGGTCAAGTACGACTACCCGATTGTCTACGTTCGCGCTCCACGTCGCGGCGACGAGGGTTCGACCCACTGGCCCGACGTCCATAACCCCGTCAGCATCGAGCCGGGCTCGGACCTGATGTTGCTGCGTCCCGATGGCACCGAGGAGGTTCTTGTTGCGGGCGGCGAGGGGGCGGTCATGGACCCGTACGTTTCCTTCGATGGCACGTCGGTCTACTACGTCCACGTCCGCAAGAATCCGCTGAGCACTCCCGCGCCTCAGGGGGGCGCCGACATCTACAAGATCCATGTGGCAACGAAAAAGATCATCCGATTGACCGATCAAACTTTCGCTCCCAACACTGGGGCCGGCCGTTGGACCAAGGACTACCGCCTCGGCAATGCGGGGGAAAACGGCTTCCGCTACGGCGTGCTGAACCTGAGTCCCTGTCCGTTACCTGGCGGCCGGGTGGCCTTTGTCAGCAACCGCCACGGCTTTTTGCCGCCCCACAGCCCCAGGCCGACCCTGCAACTCTTCGTGATGGATGATGACGGCGGCAACGTCGAGTGTATTGGCCACATGAACCTCGGCATGGCGCTGCACCCGGTCATTCTCACGGACGGCCGGCTCATGTTCAGCTCCATGGAAAACCAGGGACTGCGCGGCGGCCACCTATGGGGCCTGTGGAGCATTCATCCCGACGGCACGAACTGGGGGCCGATGCTCAGCGCCTACGACACGAACGGCCGCGGCAACGGCGCCGATGACTCCTACCACTTCCAGACCCAACTCTCCGACGGCAGCATTGTCGTAGAGAAGTACTACCCCGCGAACAACTTCGGCTTCGGCACCTACTTGAAACTGCCGGCCCAGGCGCCGGACGGGTACGCACCGTTCGGCCCCGCCCACCTGGATGACCCGCGCAATCCGCCGATCCGTCTAGGCCGCATTGAGTACCTCAAAGGCCAGGCACGCCTGATCCGCATTCCTTTCAGCCCATACGGGCTGGCGGCTCTGACCCCCTTCGTTGCCGACGCGGACAATGCGGCGGGGTTGTCTGATTTCAGCAAGAAAGACTCGCCGCGGCATGGCAAGTTCACGCACCCCTCGGGAGCGCCGGACAACCACCTGTTGACGATCTGGTCACCCGGGCCGGTGAATCGCCAAGGCAAACTCCACTTGCCCGCCCCCAATGGCGGCATCTATCTCATCAAGGACGGCAAGCCGATCGATGAGCCAGGCCAGATGCTCCTTATCAAGACCGACCCGCGCTACAACGCCCAGTGGCCACGGGCCCTGGCGTCCTACAATCGCATCTACGGCATCGACGAGCCGCGCCGCCTCGCCCCGCTGGCCAACGACGGCAAGCTCTCCAAGCACCTGCCGGCCGGCACGCCATTCGGACTCGTCGGCACCTCCTCGTTCTACAAGCGCGAAAGCTACCCCGGCGGCATCGTGCCCAAGGGGAGCGTCACCGCCACTTATGCCGGCGGCAACGATCCGTACAAGGGCCATGACCCGTTCCTCTTCTACTGGCAAAACTCCGTCCGAAACTGGAAGGGCCAGGGCGCAGACGCTGGCCTGTACGCCAACGAGGACATTCACGCCGTCCGCATCCTGACGATGGAGCCGACCACCGACCGCTACGTCGGCTTCAAGGGCGGGCGGCAGTTTTCCAGCCATGCCATGGAACGGTTGCGCATTCTCGGCGAGATTCCGCTGCGCCACTTCCAGAAAGGCCAGCAACCTCTTGATCCCGACGGCAACCCGGACACCAGCTTCCTTGCCAAGATACCCGCCGACACGCCTTTCACGTTTCAAACGCTCGACAAGAACGGCATGGTGCTGAACATGGCCCAGACCTGGCATCAGGTCCGGCCGGGCGAGATTCGCCACAACTGCGGCGGTTGCCACGCCCATAGCCAGCAGTCCACTCCCTTCGAGAAAACCGCCGCCGCCCTAACCAATTACAAAATTTTCGACCTGTCGGAGAAGACGCCGCTGCTGACCACGCCGAAGAACGACCAGTCCGGAATCCAGTGGGATACCGCCCAAAGTACTGGTCTGCACTACCGGTCGGGTCCGCTGAACGTGGAGTTCTATCGCGATGTGAAGCCGATCCTGGAGCGAAGCTGCGTCGCCTGCCATACGCAGAAGTGGGACAAGCCGGCCGGCAATCTGGTCCTGGATGACGACAAGCTGCGGAGGCTGCACCCGAGCAGCTCGGACTCCGCGCCGGGAACCTACTTCCGGTTGGCCAAAGATCGCGAGGGCCGCTACGGTCACAAGCCGCCGGCCCGGCCTGTCGGCTTCGACAGCTGGGGAGATGGCAACGCCTCGCGCTACGTACGCATGTTCCAATCGCGGCGTAGTCTGCTCGTCTGGAAAATCTACGGCAAACGCCTGGACGGCTTTTCCAATGACGACTTCACCATCGAGGCGGTCGCCGGCGATTACACCTCGCTGCACCACAAGGGTAAAGCCGTGGATCCCAAGACGCTCCAGTACACGGAGGCGCCTGGCAAGGCCCCTCCATACAACATGGGGTATATCGGCGGTGCAATGCCGCCACCGGAGGCGGTGGCCGGCACCTATAAGGGACCGGACGGCCAAATGATCAAGGTCGCGCCGTTGACCGACGAAGACCGCCTCACCCTCGTTCGCTGGATCGACCTGGGCTGCCCCATCGACCTCGATTTCAACCCGACCAAACCTGAAGACCGCGGCTACGGCTGGATGCTGGACGAGAGCCGTCCGACGCTGTCCTTGCCCTTGCCGCAGTCCGGCGTCAATGAGCCGCTGACGCAACTTGTCATCGGCATGCAGGACTACTACACCGGATTGGATCTGGAAAGCTTCGAGGTCGTCGCCGACTTCCCGCTGGCGGGCGCCGCGGCTGGAACCAACCTGGCCTCGAAATTCAAGACCAAGGGGAACGGCGTCTGGGAATTACGCCTGCCAACCCCGCTGACGGAATTGCCGCGCGGGAAGCTGACAGTGGCCGTCAAGGACCGCCAGGGCAATGTGAGCCGGATCGAGCGGACGTTTTCTGTGGCGCCCGCCCGCCCGCGCTAAGAGGGCCTCGATTTGCTGCGCTGCGCACGAAGAAGGTGCGGCAGCGCAGCACATTGCGCCCGGATGCGCCATTAACGTCAAGGACGTCACTTCGATCACCGTGCAGAAAGCCGTGAGGCCGTTTAACTCAAACCGACGTGCGGCTTGGAGATAGATTAAATGTCTTATTACATCGACCCGCACGAATTATTTGCCGAAACGCCTCGTTTTCTAGGCTTTTCTGATGGGTCGAGGCTCGCGGCTGTCTACTTTTTCCACTTTTTCCACCATTTCCGTCCCAATTCCGTCCGGGCTGTTTCCGGGTAATTGGTCCGAGGCTACGATGCGATTCCATCGGTTCAACATCCCCGGCGCGTACCCTGACGCTGAGCCCTACTTCCGTTACATGGAGGAAGTTAAACGGCATTGGCGTTCGCTCGGCTGGGAAGAGATCCCTTCGACTGAAGAGTCCGACATCAAAGCAGCTTGGTCATCGAGTTTGCAGCCTCACGGGGAGGTAGAGATCCCCAAGCCCTCCCGCCAATGGGAACTGAAGGGTTTGATCGGTTTGGACGAGCAGGTCGAGACGGAGTTCACGCTCAAGTTGCTCGCCGCCTTTCGCCGCTGCACCCGACCAGGAGAGCGGCTGCTGGCGATCGACTGGCAACACGCTTGGTACTATTTCGATCCGAACGGTGGCATTCAAGCTGCCACTCGGGATGAATGGGCCATGCCCGTGCTTCCGGACGGAGACTCGTACAATTTCTTGGCCCCCGACTTCCGGTTCGGCGTGCTCACCGGCTGGCAACGTGAGGGGCCGCTAATTATGTTTGGTGAAGAGCTATTATCTACATTCGTAGCTGATCCGCCTCAACAGTTCTTTCGCAGTTGCGGTCCCGGAGCCAAAGCCCGCTCGCAATAACGCTATCCGCGGGCTTTCGAGCAAGCAACTTGGTAGTATAGAAACTATCCGACCGGTGCGAATTCCGTCCACAATCCGTCCAGGCCACTTGCATAAAGTGATGTCAGAAAAGGAGATATGACATGAGTTTCTGGCTCGACCCGCATATTCACATGATCTCGCGCGTCACCGACGACTATCAGCGCATGGCCTATGCCGGCTGCGTCGCCGTCACGGAGCCCGCGTTCTGGGCGGGCTTCGATCGCGGTACCGTCGAGGGCTTCCGCGATTACTTCCACCATCTCACCAACGTCGAACCCAAACGGGCCGCCCTCTTTAACATCCGCCATTACTCCTGGCTCTGCATCAATGCTAAGGAAGCGGAGAATGTCGAACTCTCGCGCGGCGTCATTCAAATGATCCCCGAATTCCTCGATAAGCCCAACGTCCTCGGCATCGGCGAGATCGGCCTCAACAAAAACACCCGCAACGAAGCGACCATCTTCCAGGAACACGTCGATCTGGCCATGAAGTTCGGCGAACTCATTCTCATCCACACGCCCCACCTCGAAGATAAGTACAAGGGGACGCGGATGATTCTCGATATGCTCAAGAACGATCGCCGAATCCAGCCGCACCGCGTGCTCGTCGATCACGTCGAGGAACACACGGTTCGGCTTGCCCTCGACGGCGGCTTCTGGTGCGCCATGACGCTCTATCCCACCACCAAGTGCACGCCGGCCCGGGCGGTCGACATCCTCGAAATGGTCGGCACCGATCGCATCATGGTCAACTCGGCCGGCGACTGGGGCAAATCCGATCCGCTCGCCGTGCCGGAATTAATCCAGGAAATGAAACGGCGCGGGCATCCCGAGAGCACGATTCGCAAGGTCGTCTACGAAAATCCGCTCGCGTTCTTCCGCCAGTGCGCCCGCTGGCAAGATTGGCCCGTCGTTTAGCCGCCGCGTCCTCGCTGCGCGAATACTCCCCTCTGACACTGTTCGCGCCGCCAGGAGGCGGCGGCTAAACTATGATGCTTTTTCTCGCCATCGAAACGTCGTGCGATGAAACCGCCGTCGCTTTGTTCGACGATCAGCGGCGTGTGCTGGCCAGCGTCGTCGCGTCGCAGCATGCGATCCATTCCAAGTTCCAGGGGGTCGTTCCCGAAGTCGCCGCCCGGGCGCATCTGCAAAACTTTCTCCCCGTCCTCGACGAAGCTCTCAAACAGGCCGAGAGGAAGTTGACCGACGTCGGCTGCGTCGTCGTGCTCAATACGCCGGGCCTGGTCGGCGCCTTGCTCGTCGGCGTCGCCGCGGCCAAGATGCTCGCCCTCGCATTGGATGTGCCGCTGATCGCCTGCAATCACATCGAGGCCCATATCTACGCCTGCCGGCTCGCCGCCGGGCGCGAGATCTTCCCCTGCGTCGGTCTGGTCGTTTCCGGCGGGCACACGAGCCTGTTTCACTGCAAGACGGCGCTCGACTTCGAACTGCTCGGCGCCACCATCGACGACGCCGCCGGCGAAGCGTTCGATAAAGCCGCGAAGACCCTGGGCCTGGGCTTCCCGGGCGGACCGGCCGTCGAACGCGAAGCCCGAGACGGCGATCCGCGTGCGGTAGCGCTACCGCGCTCGTTTCTGAACACGGATCGGCTGGAGTTTAGTTTCAGCGGGCTGAAGACGGCGCTGCTCTACGCGCTGCATGGCCAGGGGGTGGCGACGGGGCCGTTGCCGGGGCCGGGCAAACGCCGGGCGGATTTGGCGGCGAGCTTTCAGCAGGCAGTCGTCGACGTCCTGGTCGGCAAATGTCGGCAAGCGCTGCGTGACACCGGGCTGTCACGACTCGCGGTCGGCGGCGGCGTCAGTGCCAATGGTTCGTTGCGAAAGGCGCTCGAAGCGATGACGCAGAAGCAACGCGCGGAACTCTTCATTCCGCCGCTGGCGTTATGCACCGACAACGCCGCGATGGCCGCCGTCGCGGTGGAAAAGTGGGAGCACGGGATGTTCGCCCCGCTCGATCTCGACGCTCAGCCGAACTATCGTTGACGCGCCGAAGTAGGTAAAAAGTTCGAGCCACAGAGGTCACAGAGAGCACAGAGAATTGAAATTCTCAGCGAATATCGCAAATTCCGGTTTATTGCTCTGTGTTCTCTGTGCCCTCTGTGGCTATTTTGAAGACTTTATTTTTGCCGGCGCCCAAACGGCATCCTCGCTATCGTTGACTGGCGATGCGCCCCTGCACGTCCTGCGCCTTGCCCGCCTGGCCGATGTTTTCCAGGTACGCCGACTCGTTCAGCAAGGCCTGCGTCCATTCTTCATGCTGTCCCGCCTGTTCGAAACGGGCTTGCGCGCGATGCAGGCTGGCGAGTCCCTCGCTTTCTCGACCTTGCACGAGCAGCGCCAAACCAAAGTCGGCTTCCGCCTCGGCGCGGCCCTGCCAGGCGCGGTCTTTGCCCAGCTGCAGCGCATTGGCCAACAGCTTGGCGCCCGGCTCGATCATCCCCTCCGAAACTTTGATGGAACCCAGAGCCGCCAGCGCCGTCGGCGCCAGATCCTGTCGCTTCTGAATGATCGCCACCAAGAGGGGCAACGCCGCGACCGATTGCCCCATGAGCGCGAACGCCTGGGCCTGGCAGATCCGCAGGCGATCGACGAGCTCCTCGTTGTTTGCGAGACTTTCCGCCCGCTTGAAGGCGACCAACGCGGACTTGCCTTCCTTGCGCACGAGCCGGGCGTGGCCGACCCACAGCCAGACCGCCTCTTCGCCATGCTGATAGCCGTCCTTGGTCGGAGCCGAGAGGTTCCACTTGGTACCGCCGAGGAAGTTCTCGCGCAAGATGGCGGCGAGCGCGTCCTTGGTTGCGGCGGGCCAATGGATGCCGTACGGATGCCCGACGATGGCGCGTTCCCAGAACGCCGGGTCGAGCACGGGGTCTTGTCCGATGACGTATCGACTCGCGGCAAGGATCGCCTGGCTCCACAGGGCGACCGCGCGTTCGTGTTTCTCGCAGCGATGGCAGACGTCGCCCAGGAGGAGCCGAAGGTGGGCGGCTTCGAGCGGAGAGCCCGAGGCCAATTCGACCGCGCGTTCCAGCGCCGCCGCGGCCGGTTCGTGCCGCAGACATGCCAGATGCGTGATTGCCTGCAGACGCAGCGCCTCAGCCTGCAAGATCGGGGGCAAGCTCGGCGTCAATTTTTGCCAGCCGGCGAGATCGACCTTGTCGTGCTGCTGGGCCGAGTGCAACTTGAGCGTGATCTCGCGCAGCGTTTCGTACGCCTGATACTTGGCCGGGGTGCGCGCCTTGTCGGCCACGAGTTCGCTCCAGTTGGCGGCCTTGTCGCCCAGCCGGCGATCGACGAGCTGCGCGAGCTTCAGGAGCCGGGCATCCTTGGCCTGTGCGGATCGCGAACGCTTGAGGGTTTCGAGCGCCGCCTCGGGGTATCGGCAGATGACCGAGACCAGGAGGGCTTCGTTGTTCATGGCGCAGCGTTCCTGGAAGAACTTCCAGAAAAGCTCCGCCGACGCGGGGGGCTGTTCGCCTTCGCCGAGGAGGTAACCGTCGACGCCGACCTTGGCGACGCCCGAGGTCTTGGCACGGGGGACGGGGCTCGATTTGACGCTGCTCTTGACGTCGGTCGGCGGCGAATGGACGCAGCCGACGAGCGTCAAGCACACGAGGGCGAGCGTCCGAAAGCCCAGGGACGGCTGTCCCTGGGCTTGCAGCTTCCCAGGGATCGCCATCCCTGGGCTTTCGCGGATGGTTTTGCGTGGGTGCATCATGGCCGGGGAGCCTCGCCGACCGGGTTGTGGAAGCGAAACAGATTCAGCAAGCTCGGCTGCGCGGCCCGATCGCCGGGCAGACGCGGCCGCAAGACTTCGTTGGCCTGGAACGCCCCCATATTGCCGATGGCGGCGGGGCTGGAGGGATGCAGGCTCAGGTTTTCCATGAGATCCTTGGTCAGCACCGCCGACTCTTGCGGCGTGTTGAAGACGTACGGGCGGATCATGATGACCAGCTCGGTGCGCTTGCGCGTCTTGTCGCGGCGTTGAAAGAAGAAGCCGAGTCCCGGGACTTCGCCGAGCAAGGGAACTTGAGTTTTGGTATCGACGAGTTCCTCGTTAATTAGACCGCCGATCACGATGACTTTGCCGTCCTGCGCCACAAACGTGCCCGTGACGTTTCGGCGTTCGATCGTATCGACGGGAACTTCCACGAACCCCGTTCCGTCCGCGGACACGACGGGAATGGTCGTGGGAGCGCCAAGCGTCGAGGTCTCTTGCAGGAGTCGCAGCGTTACGGTCCGATCGGCATTGATGTTGGGGGTCACGAAGAGCGACATGCCAATGTCCTGTTGCACCGTGATGGGGGTCCCCGCGACCGCGGTTCCGCCGCCCACGGCTCCGTTGTCGACAACTTGCGCGGGGGTGAATCCCACCGTGATCGGTTGCGTTCTCCCGGAGAAGATCTTGCTCACCTCGTTATTCGCCGTCAGAAGCATCGGCGTCGAGAGAGTCGTCAGTCTGCCTTTGGTTTCCAGGAGTTGCAGCCGAGCCCGAAAGTTCGCCGAGGCGTACTGAAGGAGGAAGTCGTTTGGGTTGAAGCCGGTGCCGCGCGGCGCAATGGAGGTGTTTCGATTCGGGGGTAACGGGGCGAGAATGTCCCCCGTCGAGAAGCTGCCCGTCGTGAAGCCGTCGCTGAACTGAAAGTCGAATGCCGACCGAAAATTATCGTCCAGATCGATGAGCAAGATCTTTACTTCGAGCAACACCAGCGGCGTCGGCACGTCGAGTTGATGGACGATGCCGCGGATCTGATTCATCGTCGCGTCATCGCCGACACGGACGACCAGCTGGTTATTGCGCCGGACGACCGAGACGTTGATGTCGGCCTGGTCGGTGTTTCCTTCGAGGATTTGGATGAAGCGGTCGATGCTCTTGCCTTCTTTTTCCGCCTGGACCAATGCCTGCACGGTTTCGGCGTTGAGCTTGGAGGGGTCGAACGTCTTGCCTGCTTGATTTTGGCCCTGGGTTCCGAGTAGGTTTTGCTGAAAGGCCTGGCCGACGAGGTTGGCGCCGGAGAGCCCGCCGCGGCCGAAGCCTCCTTGCTGCCCGCCCAGTCCGCCGCGTTGTCCGCCCAGGCCGCCGCCGATGCCGCCTAACCCACCGCCGATGCCGCCTAACCCACCGCCAATGCCTCCCAACCCGCCGCCGATGCCGCCGAGCCCGCCGATACCGCCCCCTTGGCCTCCGACCCCGCCGATGTTTTGGAAGATCCCCAATCCCTGGCTGCGGGCGTCGAGAATGTCGAATCGGCTGAAGCGATTGGTGAGATCGTTGAGCACTTCGTTATCGGTCCCCGCGCCCAGATTGAGCCGCACGCGGTTGCCGAACAAATCCTTGATTGCCTGGGCGACGTCGAGCGGATTGGGGTAGAGCAGCGTGAAGATTTCGATCTTGTCGTCGCGGTAATTGTTGAGATTGCGGCGAAACTCGTCGTTCGTAAAGATGGTGACGATGCCGCTGCCCGGCTCTTCGCGGTAAAACAGCTTGTTGGCCTTGGTGAGCGCCACGATGGCGTCCATGGGAGCGACGTCGCGGACATAGAATGAGATCTTGTTCTTGCCCGCTTCGCCGGAGACGACGATGCGCATGCCGGTCGTTTCCGAGAAGAGCTTCATCGCCTCGTCGAGCGCGAGATCCTTGAACTCGATGAGCGGCACGCGGGCGCCGACGTTGACGTTCGGCGGCGGCGGAAATTGCGGCGGCTGCGCGAATCCGGGGATCGCCTTACCGCCGAGCGGCGGGAGTTTCGGCAACTGCGCCCTCAGACCGTACGTTCCCCCCAGCACGGCCAGCGTACATGCCAGAAGGAAAAGCTTCTTGCGAACGAACATAAACCTACTCCATCCTTGGATAGGCCCATCCACCCATGGGCGAACTCCTTGCTTCCGACATAAGCCGCCTGGCGTTCGCTGGCTACGCGGCTGTCTCGGCATCCTCCACTAACGAACGTACATCGTTTCCTTGTACGGAAGCACTTCGAGTTCCACGACGTCGGCGTCGATCAAAATGACCCGATACGTGAGCTGCGCGTCGCCGAATTGCAGCGTGACTTGCGACCCCTTCTGCACGCGCACGGTCTTCCCGGCGAATTCGAGCAGGGCGTACTGCGAGTCGGCCGTCAGCACGCGTCCCTTGAGAACGACCGGGATCGCCTTCATCGGCGCCGCGGCCGCTACGGCTTGTTTCTGGTACAGCTTCTCCAGCTCAGGCGCCCCCTTGATGTCGGTCGGATCGGTCCGCGGCGGCAGCGGCACCGGCGCGACCGGCGGCAGCGCAGGCGGCGGTACGACCGGCGGCGGCACTTGCCCCCACGCCGAACCCGCCAGCGTCAGTCCCAAAAGTCCCGAAAATAACAGCTTCTTCATGGTGTTTCTCCTGCAGTCGAATTTCCGAGCTGGAAGCGTTAGCGACGAACTTTGCACGATCGTCGCTAACGCTTCTCCGAAAGAAATCTTACCGCCCCGACCCCGCGGCCGCAAACAACGCCACGAAGAACGAGATATAGACGAAGCCGACGATACCTCCCACCAGGACGACCATGATCGGCTCGATGATGGTGCTGAGCGTCTTGATCGCGGAGGCGAGCTGGTTCTCGTGAAACTTCGCCACCTCCTCCAAGACCTCGTCGAGCGTGCCGGCCTGTTCTCCGACCGACGTCATGCGTGCCAGCATCGGCATGAAGGCGTTCGTCCCCTGAAGTTGTTCGCCCAGCGCTCCCCCCTGGATCACCGCGACCCGCGCCCGCTCCACCGCCTGGGCCGCGAACTGATTGCGGATCAGCTCTCCCACGGTCTTGAGGCCCTGCACGAGCGTGATGCCGCTGCGCAGGAGGACCATCATGGCATGGGAGAACTGCACCGTGGCCGAGAGCCGAAAGAGCTTGCCGAACACGGGCACGCGGAGGACGGCGCGGTCGAGCCAGAGCCGTCCAGGCGGCCAGAGGTATAACGCAACGAGCGTGACAATCAAGGCCAGAAAGCCGACGAGGATGTGCAGTCCGTAGTCCTTGACGAAGTCTGAGACGTCGATGAGGGCCTGGGTAACGGGGGGGAGTTTTTTGCCGAGGGCTTTGAGGAAGACCTGGAGTTTGGGGATGACGCTGACGACCATGAAGATGGAGACGCCGATGGCGGATAAGAGGACGATGCCGGGATAGGTGAGCGCGGTGAGGAGCTGGGTGCGCAGATGTCGGCGCCGTTGCATGGTTTCGGAGGAGCGGGAGACGACCTCTTCGAGGGTACCGGTCTGTTCGCCGACGCGGACGAGCTGGACGACGAGCTTGGGGAAGCAGCGATGTTCCATCATGGCGTCGGCGAGCGAGGAGCCCTGCTGAATCTTGTCGGCAACCGCGGCCCAGACGGTTTGCATCGACCGCCGGCTCGCATACTCGGCGACCAGTTTGAGACTGGCGAGCAACGTCAAGCCGCTGCGCAACATGACGGCGATTTGCTGCAGGCTGATTTCGACGTCCACGGAGCGCGGCGGCAGATAGCGGAACGGGTTGAGCATGCCAAGGGAGAAAGAGACGGCGCTGGCGGCGGGTTGGATGTCCAGGACCATCCAGCCGCGTTGGCGCAGGTCGGCGACCAGCGTTTGCGCGGTGGACGCATCGCGCGTCCCGGTCTCGCGGCGGCCAGCCGCATTGCGGACGTTGTAAGTAAATCGCGGCATGAATCGGTCTCGCTCCCACCGCAGACTATTCTAGCCGGCGCGAGAAGGGTAACCAAGTTTTCTTGAGACGGATCAAGTTACCATCGGCTCCGAAGGGCGCGCCAATGGTTTCCGGCACTCGTCCCGGCATAATCGGCGAGCCAGGTCGCGTAAGCGCCTGGAGTAACCGCACGGGATGCTGTGCTCCAGGCGCTTACGCGACCTG
>JBBQPM010000168.1:0-15561 GCA_038217425.1 Gemmatales bacterium | reverse complement strand
GGATTCTGGCGAGCCAGGTCGCGTAAGCGCCTGGAGCACAGCATCCCGTGCGGTTACTCCAGGCGCTTACGCGACCTGGCTCGCCGATTATGCCGGGACGAGTGCCGGAAACCATTGGCGCGCCCAGGAAGCTGCCGCTGCGCTGCGGTCCAGGGCGGCGATATACTGCACGCGGGGCAAATGGACGCATCGGCAATTCTTTCCGAGCCGGAAGCGTGAGCGACGATCCTCGCAAAAATCGTCGCTCACGCTTTCGGCTCGGAAATGGTACGCATCTTTCTGCCCGCGGGCAGTATAGGATGATGAAATGAACTCCAGACCCCGTTTGCTAATCACCCTGGGCGACGTCGCCGGCGTCGGGCCCGAGATCCTCGTCAAGGCCTGGCCCGAACTCGTTACGCGCTGTCGCCCCGTCGTCGTCGGCTCCGCCGACTGGCTGCGGCGCTACGGCGCCCGGGTCCGCGAGCTGCAGTCGCTCGACGATGCGGAGGAAGCCGCCGAGGCGATCCCCTGCCTGGCGGGGAGCGCTCAGGATTTAAGCGGCGTCCAGGCCGGCCAGGTCGGCGCGGCTGCGGGTCGCGCGGCATATGACTTTCTTTGTACGGCGATCGATCTGACGCTCGCCGGAAAAGCCGACGGCATCGTGACCCTGCCTCTGCACAAGGAGGGGCTTTACGCTGCCGGGCTCAAGTTCCCCGGACACACGGAGATCCTCGCCGACCGCACCGGCACGCGCGACTTCGGCATGATGCTGTACGCGCGGGGCCCGCTGGTGCCGCACGGCGTCGGGGTGGTACACGTCACCTTGCACATGGCGCTGCGCGACGTCTTCGCACATCTCACGACCGCGGCGGTCCTTGAAAAGGTCGGGCTCTTGCAGCGCGTGATGACCAAGCTGGCAGAGCGCCCGCCGAGATTGGTCGTCGCCGCCCTCAATCCGCACGCCAGCGACGGCGGTTTGTTCGGCCGGGAGGAAGCCGAGATCATCGCGCCGGCGGTCCAGGCCGCGCGGGCCCAGGGCATCGACGTCGTCGGGCCGCTCCCCAGCGATACGCTCTTTGTCCGCGCGCAGCGCGGCGATTTCGACGGCGTCGTCGCCATGTACCACGATCAGGGCCACATTCCGCTCAAGCTCCTCTCGGGCCTGGCCGCGGTCAACGTGACGCTGGGACTGCCCATCGTGCGCACGAGCGTCGCGCACGGCACCGCTTACGACATCGCAGGCCAGGGCCTCGCCGACCATCGTTCGCTGGTGGAAGCGGCGGAAGTCGCGGCTCGGCTCTGCGGATTCGCGAAGCTCGGACGATAGTTCTGGGCGGGCGAACGCCGCGTCGACGACGTCGTCTATCGACTGCGGCGCGGGAGTTTCGAAGGCAGGATTGTGCCCAAGGCGGTCGTGCAAGCGTCATCCTGCACGCGAGGAATATGGTTACCAGAGTCGCGATCGCCAGGGAGTTCAAGCCTCTCCTTGACTCACTGGAGACCGCGGGAGATCTATCCCTGGCGTCGTTCCTTACTTCTTGGCCAGTTCCTTCTCGATCGCGGACTTGACTTCCGGGGACTCGGGATTGACCGCCGGCTCGAAACGATTCACGACTTTGCCGTCGCGGCTCACCAGGAACTTGGTGAAGTTCCACTTGATGTCGCCGGCGAACTGCGGGTTGGTGTCCTTCGAGGTCAGATGGGCGTAGAGCGGCGTTTGGCCGATCCCCTTGACCACGACCTTGGAGAGCATCGGGAAGGTGACGTTGTACTTCGACGAGCAGAACGCGGCGATCTCCGCGTCGGTGCCGGGCTCCTGTTTGCCGAACTCGTTGGCGGGGACGCCGACGACGACGAAGCCCTGGTCTTTGTATTTTTCGTAAATCGCCTGCAGGCCCTTGTACTGGGGCGTCTTGCCGCACTTGCTGGCGACGTTGACGAACATGACGACTTTGCCATTGAACTGGGCCAAATCGAGGTCGGCGCCGTCGATGCTTTTCATCTTGAAGTTGAGGACGGAGGGGACCTTGTCGTCGGCGCGGGCGCCGGCGGTAACGCCGACCAGGGCGAGGGCCGAGAACAGTGCAACGAACTTCCGCATGAGCTTCTCCTGAGAAAACTGGGGTTTCGGTAATAACACCCAGGGATAGCCATCCCTGGGCTTTCGCAAGACTAGACTCCGCGCCGGCGGGCGATATTCATCGCACGCCGAGCCGGCGCGCGAGGCGTTTCACTTCGTCGGGCCGAAGGAAGATCAAGTTCAGCGTCAGCATCATGAGCGAGAAGGTCCGCAGGCTCATGAAGACGCCGATCAGGCCATGCAGGAACAGCGCCCCGCCCAGGATCCACGGCCGACCCCAGGGCCGCCACACCAGGAACGCGTAGCTCAATTCGAACGCCAGGGTGCCGATGGTGCCGATCGTCATCACGGTTTCGAACACGTATTGATTCGCGCACAGGAGCCGAATCAGCCCGAGATACCAGTCGTTCATGGGGGCGTATTCGAAGTTGTTCATGGTGTTCCAGACGGCGGTGCCGCGCCACCAGGCGTCGCCCAGGAACTTGGCGCAGCCGGCGATGAGGTAGATCCAGCAGAGATGCACTTGAAAGAGGCGGGTCACGAAGTTGGCGGACACGGTCGGCTTGACGCGCGCGCCGTGTCCCTGGAGCCAGCGGTCAACGGACCAAACGGCGCCGCAAGGGGAGATCATCAGATACATGAGGAGCACGATCATCATGGTATCGACGCCGAAGAGCGAGGCGGGGGAGCGATGGATATAGCAGAGGGCGGCGAACCAGGTCGCGGGGCCGGTGAAGCGGGTGAAGAGCCCGATCGTGAACAGGAAACTGACGAGTACGAACAGCCAGTGCCAGACGGCCTGTGCGGTGGGATCAGTGACGTGGAACCAGATCGAGAACGCGGTGATGCCGCGCGACTCGTTGAGGTAGGGATCGGCCCGATGAAAACGCATGTAGGCTTCGACCTCGGCTGCCTTGTCGGGATCGATCACGGCGAGGGTGGGGTCGCCGGAGCCGACGTCCATGAGCGGGTATCCCCCGGGAGGGACGCGCCAGGCCTTGGTCATGCGTTCGAGGTAGACGGTCTGGGTGGGATGGCGCGGCGGATGGAGGCCGAAGTAGCGCAGGTCGATGCCGAAGCGTTTGCGGTACTCGATGCAGTAGTCGGCTTCGCTCTGCGTGCGCGGATGCGGAGCGGGGGGCCTTAGTCCGATGGCTTCCTTGTATTCGGCGGCCCAGCGTTCTTCCTCGGCGGTCCCGGTCGGTGCGGGAGTGGGATGCGGCAGGGGGTTGATCTTGGAGAAGATGACGGTGGAATTGGGCCGGCCCTGGACGCTGCCCATGCGAATGTCGACGTTGAGCCAGGCGTTGGCGCCGATGAATTCTTGCAGGCCGAAGCTGTAGGCGAAGATCGTGTAACAGGTGAGAGCGCCGCAACACCAGCGCATGAGGGCGAGGACGGTCGGATCGCGGCGTGCGAACCAGAAGCGATTCCAGGAAACCGCGACTCGGCGCCAGTACGGTCGGCGTTTGCGGGCAAGAGGAGCGGCGCTCACAGGCATCAACCTCCGCTGCGAAGGGGCCAACGTTTTTCGAAATCGCCTTGTTTGCCGCGGACGACGAGTTGGCTGAAGGAGTTCAGCCCCGCGTACCAGCCGAGAAAGCGTTCCAGAACGCTCGAAAACAGAAAGAGGCTGGCGCCGACGAAATGGGATTCGTCGACGGTGAGCGTCCCTTCGACGCCGCGGCATTGGCCGATGCCCTGCTCGCCCGAGAGGACGCCGAGGACGCGCCGCGTCTGCCAGGCGACCATGCCGGCGAGAATCTTTTGATTCACGGGCGCCTGGCCGAAGTCGGCAACGTGGCTGGTGAAATCGCCCAGCCGCAAGATCTCTTGCAGCGCCGCCAGGCCGTCGTGCGGATCGGTGAGGCTCTTGTGGTTGAGTCCGAGCGTCGCCAGCAGACGCCAGTGGGCCGCGCGGCGCAGCATCGGCGGCAAGGTCGGCGTCGGACTCTGCAGCGTCTTGATCGTCCCCGGAAACGCCGTCCGCTCGATCGTCATCCCCGTCCCGCCGGTCGGGTAGTCCGGCGGCATGTTGCGATTGCAGCACGTCGTCCGCACGTCGAGCGCCTCATCGGCGCGATCTCTGGGCTCCCAGCGTGGGTTCAAAAGCGACACGAAGACGTCGGTGCCGCGGTCGCCGACGATGGTGCTGGCGCGGCGCGTGGCATGCCAGAAGACGGGAGCGTTGGCGCGGGTGCGGTCGATGCCGTATTCGTAGAACGGCACGTACTCCGCCGGCTCGCGCCACTGTTGGCTCACGCCGATCACTCGGTCGACGCTGAGAACTTCCAACCCCAGCGGGTAGTGCCGCTGCGGCACGACCTGATACTCGCTCTTGGTCTGATTGACGTCGATCGGCGCCGCGCTGAGCGGAAACGCGTTCACGATCGGCGTGCACCCCTGCAGGAACGATTGCGGCGACAATCCCTGCTGCAAGTTTTCCAGATAGCGATTCAGATACAAATCCCAGTGCAGCGTCTGTCCCGGGAACGCCTGGGTCACGCTCCCCCAGCCCTTCAGATCGACGAACAAGAACTTCGTCGGATAGGTGAGATACTCCATGAGGAGGCGGTAGCCCGGGAAGCTGCGTTCGGGGAACGGCAGCACGCCTTCGTCGACTCCCAGGCCGACCGGCGCGAGTACCTTGTCCGCCGCCCAGGAGAGAGTCGTCCCCGGCTTCTCGGGCGCCGACACGACCACCTTGAGCGCGTGATGAAAGAACGCCTCGTACAAATTGGCGGCAAGTTGCTTGTCGCCGCTGAGAAAGAAGCGCAGCGACGACAGCTTGAGCTGCGGCCAGGCGACATCCCCCTGACACCGAAACGTGAGGCGGAGCCGCGCTTGCGAGCGCGGCACTTCCGGGAACGGGCCCTTGAGCAGCTGCACCCCGGTCAGGTCGATGGGCCAAAGTTTGACGGGATAGCCGGTGCGCCAGCGCGACGGCAGCGGTTCGAAGAGTTCGCGGTTCTCGAGATCCGTGAGCTTCGGGCGATACGCGGTCTGACTCATCAGTTGCAGATGCCGCGGTAAATGCAGCCCCGTCGGCGGCGCCGGCGCCTGGAATTGAGCGATGGTCAGCGCGGGGATCGGCTGCAAAAGATGCGGCGCGAGCAAATGCAGCAGCGCCTCGGTGAGTTCAGGGAACTCGCTATCGAGCTTGTGATGGATGCGTCCAGCGAGCAGCGCGAAGCCTTCCAGGAATCGATCCAGATGCGGATCGGGGACTCGGCCTTCGTCGTGTAAAAGCCGACCCGCTTCGCCCGGATAGCGATCCTGAAAATGCCCCGCGAAATCGCGCCAGTAAGCGAGTTCCCGCTCGTAATAGGCTTCCAACCCCTGATTCATGCTGCTATCCTACACGAATCGACCCGTCTGCAGAAAGCGATTTTTCGCACGTGCCTCAAGGTCGGGCCGGGCGACGGTCGATGGAGATTCCGGGAGACTCTCATGTTGCGAATCCACTCGCTCTTTGTCGGTTGGTTGGTCACTGCCCTCGCGGTCCAGGCGCAAACGACCGGGACCATCGGCGGCGGCACGACCGGTGCGCCGACCACGGGGGGCGGCACGGGATCATTCGGCGGGGGCCTCGGACAAGTCGGGCAAGGCACGGCCGCGCCCAAAACGACCGCCGGCGGCGGCGCCTCCTCCGCCGCGGCAATCCCCTCGACGTACAATCCCTACAAAACCACCTACGTCAACCCGCTCGCCCAGAGTTACGTCAGCCCTTACACCGCGACGGTCTCCACCGCGACCATCGGCAGCGGCGAAGGCAACACGTCTGCCGCCAGCCAAAAGCTTGGCTCCTCCGTCGGCAACGGCGTCCCGACCGTGGCTTTCGGCCAACCTCTCTTCGCGGTCACCGGCACCAAAACGACGACGGTCACCAGCACCCAGACCCTGACGACTCCCGCCGGCTACAGCACCGTCGGGCAACGCAAGGCCCCGCTCTACACCACCGGCCTCAGCGAAGATATCCCCATTGTGCTCCACAACCCCGGCATCCTCGCCAGCGAACTGAACGCCATCATCCAGCGCTCTACCAAGTTGAACAATCGGCAGAACATTCGCGTGAGCGTCGAGAACGGCGTCGTCGTCCTCCGCGGCAGCGTCCCCACCGCGCGCGAGAAGCGCCTCAGCGAAGCCCTCATCCGCCTCACCCCCGGCGTCCGCCTCGTCGCCAACCAGATCGACGCCCCCGCCGAACCCATCGTGCTGGACGAATGATTTCCGAGCCGGAGGCGTGAGCGACGATTCAATCGAAGGTCTGGACGATTGATTTCCGAGCCGGAAGCGTGAGCGACGATTCAATCGAAGGTCGTCGCTCACGCTTCCGGCTCGGAAGAACCGCTTTTTCGTGCTTGACATTTGCGAAAATGACGTCAGGCTATATACTAGCGTCTGCCGACCTGCCTCCTCTTCCCACCTTGTTCCTTCCATCCGGGGAGTTTCTCATGTTGCCTCGCTGCACCGGTCCCAATCGCCGTGAGTTTCTCGAGATCGGCGGGCTCTCCGCTTTGGGTCTCACGCTATCGAACTTTTTCCGCGCCCAGGCCAGCGCTCCCGCCAGCGCCGGCACTCGCCGAAGCAACATGAACTGCATCCTCATGTGGATGCAGGGCGGACCCAGCCACATCGATACGTTCGACCCCAAACCCGACGCCCCCGCCGAGATTCGCGGCGACTTCGCCACCATCCCCACCCGACTCCCCGGCGTCCGCCTCAGCGAACATCTGCCGCTCGTCGCGCAGCAGCTGGACAAAATCAGCGTCATCCGCGGCCACGACCCCATGAACGGCAGCCACGGTACTGCCGACCATATCATGATGTCCGGCCATCGCTTCAACCCCTCGCTCCCGTTCCCCACCTTCGGCTCCGTCATCGCCAAAGAGCGCGGCTACCAGAACGGCATGTTCCCCTTCGTCCAACTGGGCCGAAACATCGACCGCCGATTTAACGGCGGCATCGCGGGCATTCTCGGCGACCAGTACAACGCCTTCGAAGTCCACGACGACCCGAGTTCCCCGACCTTCCGCGTCCGCGACCTCACCGTCGCCGACGGCGAACGCTCGCGCCTGGAACGCCGCTATGCCATGCTGCAAGAAGTCGACAACTACCAACGACAGATCGAGTCGGCGTCGGTGACGGCCCGCGACACGTTCTACGATCGCGCTCATTCGCTCATCACCTCGCCCGCCGCCAAGCGCGCCTTCGATCTCGAACAAGAATCCGACCGCATGCGCGATCTCTACGGCCGCAATCAGCTCGGCCAATCGTGCCTACTCGCCCGCCGACTCATCGAATCGGGCGTCCACTTCGTGACCGTGACCGACGGCGGCTGGGACACGCATCAGAATAACTTCCGCAGCCTGAAGGACCGACTGCTGCCCCGTCTCGACCGCGCGTATTCCGCCCTGGTTCAGGATTTGGCCCAGCGCGGCATGCTGGAAAACACCCTCGTCGTGTGGTTCGGCGATTTCGGCCGAACGCCCAAGGTCAACCCGTCGGCGGGCCGCGATCACTGGGCGACGTCCGGCGTCGCGTGCATGGGCGGCGGCGGCGTGCGCATGGGCGAAGTCGTCGGCGCCACCAATGCTCAGGCCGAGGTCGTCGTCGACACTCCGGTCCGTCCGCAGGACCTGGCCGCCACGATCTACACCGCGCTCGGCATCCCGCTGCACACCTGGTATCGTTCGTTCGACGGCCGACCGATCGAGTTGGTCCCGACCGGCCGACCGGTACGCCAGTTGATCGGCTAAGACGATTTGTTTAGCCGCCGCTTCCGAGCGGCGCGGTCGGCAACCTGCCGGCCGCGCCGCTCGTTTTGTCTAATTGGAGCACCGATGACCGCGAAAGACGTTCTTAAAAGCGTTCTCACTTCCACGCAATGGATCACGACGGAGTATCTCAAAGATTTGTCCGATGCCGACATGCAAGTCCGTCCCGTCGAAAACGCAAACAACGCCGCCTGGCAGATGGCTCACATTATCGCATCGGAAACGCACCTGATGGCCGAGTTGCCGGGGGCTACCTACCCCGAGTTGCCCCAGAAGATCAAAGATGCGACGACGGGCGCTTCGGCCAAGACGAACCGCGACGGCGGCGGGCTCACCCGAGCGGAATACGTAGAATTGTTTAATAAGGTGCGCGCCGCCAGCATCGCGAACGTCGATCGCCTCAACGACGCTGACCTCGATATTCGTTCCAACGGGCTCCTGAAAATGCTTGCTCCGACGCTGGGCGATCTTGTCGTTCTCGTCGGGAACCACACCACGATGCACTCGGGGCAGTTCACGGTGATTCGCCGATTGCTGGGGAAGCCGGTCCTGTTCTAAGTTGCAAGCGAAAGCCCAGGGATGGCTATCCCTGGGGGAATGCCCCAATCGTGATCCCAATATCGCAAGCCGGAAAATGACAGTTTCTGGCACGTCCCCAGGGATAGCCATCCCTGGGCTTTCCTGTGGAGTTAGTGAACTTTCTTCTTCGCGATGAACAGATGCGACGACAGCCCGTGTAGCGATTCCGCCGCCTCGCTGATCGTTTCGCTAAGCGTCGGATGCGGATGGACGGACATGGCCAAATCCTTGGCCGTCGCGCCCATTTCGATCGCCAGCACCCCCTCGGCAATCAACTCGCCGGCGCCGGGCCCGACCAGGCCGATGCCCAGGATACGGTCGCTCTTCTTGTCGACGAGGACTTTCGTGAGCCCGTCGCTTCGGCCCAGCGTGGTCGCCCGGCCCGAGGCGCCCCAGCGGAACTTGCCGACGTCGTAGTCGAGCTTCTGCTTCTTGGCGTCGTTCTCGGTAATGCCCGCCCAGGCGATCTCGGGATCAGTGAAGACGACGGCCGGGATGCAGCGCTTGTCCCAGACGACGTTCTCCCCGGAGAGGACTTCGACCGCGAGCTTGCCCTCGTGCGCCGCCTTGTGCGCCAGCATCGGTTCCCCGGCAATGTCTCCAATCGCGAAAATGTGCGGCACATTCGTGCGTTTTTGCGCGTCGACCGTGACGAAGCCCTTGGCATCGACCGCGACGCCCGCCTTGTCGAGCCCGAGGTTTGCGGACGCCGGCTTTCGGCCGACGGAGACCAGGATCTTCTCGAAGATCATCTCCTTTTCGGGCGCCTCGCCTTCGAGGCTGACGCGAATTCCTTCGGGCGCCTCCGCGACTTTGGTCACCTTCGTGTTGAGGTGGATCGCCTTGAAATGCGTCTTGAGCCGGGCGTAGAGAGGTTGTACGAGGTCCGCATCGACGCCGGGGAGCAGCGTGGGCGTGAGTTCGACGACGGTGACATCGCTCCCCAGGCCGGCGTAGACGGAGCCCATTTCGAGGCCGATGTAGCCGCCGCCCACGACAAGTAGATTCTTGGGGATGTTCTCGAGCTTGAGGGCCGAGGTCGAGTCGAGCACGCGATTGCTGCCGATCTCGAAGGTCGGGATCTTGGCGGGCACGGAGCCGGTCGCGACGATGGCGTTCTTGAAGGTCACCTTGGCGCCGTCGACCTGGATTTCGTTCGGCCCCGTAAAGACGCCTCGGCCGACGATGTAGGTGATGCCGCGTTTCTTGCACAGTTCGAGCAGATGGCTGGCCATCATGTCGATGATGCGTTCCTTTTTGGCGCGGAGCGTATTGAGGTCGATTTCGGGCTTGGCGAACTTGATGCCGTACTGGAGCGCCTCGTGGGCGCCGTCGATGACGTGGGCGGCGTGGAGCAGCGCCTTGGAGGGGATGCAGCCCATGTGCAAGCAGGTGCCGCCGGGCTTGGCGAGGGCGTCGATAAGGGTGACTTGCATCCCGCGATCGGCAGCGAGAAACGCCGCCGAGTATCCGCCGGGCCCGCCGCCCAGGACAACCAATTCCGTCGAATGATCAGGCATGAGTGTTTCCAAAGAGTCGTTTCGTGAGCACGGTTCAAGTTTGTTGGGCAAGGATCCGGTTGAGACGTGATTCGAAGTCTTGGAGCGTCGGCGCCTCGAAGACGGCGTCGTTTAGGAGATCCCACGTCTCCAGATTCGGAACTTCCGGGATCGTGGCAAGTAACGACAGCGACGCTTCGCCGAATCGAAGTTTCAACAGACGCGGAAGCGTTTTGTTACGTTCCTTGGCCAAAAATTCAGCCTTCCCCTGCGCCTTCCCCTCGGACATCCCCTGGGCCTTCCCTTCCGCCAATCCTGCCGCTCTCGCCTCTTCCCGTTCCTCTATGGCCATCCGTTCCAACGTGTCGATAAATGGCATCTTCTTCTCCTCTTTGAAAATCTTGAGTTCGTGCCAAAACTGATTGCTCAGCGGTTTCGGCAAGTCCATCAACCAGTCGATCACGCGAAATAACTTGCGAATGTCCTCATTGCCCATGCCGCTGCGAAACAGGTTCTTGACCAACTCCGTCTTGTACGCCCGGCGATTCTCCGGATCCTTGCTTGTCCGCACCGTTCGCACATGGGCCAGGACGACCGGGGCGAATCGGTTCTTGCTGGCTTCGAGCTTTTCTTCGTTCTTCGCCAGTTCGAGTAGCTTCACGCTCGGGAAACTGAACGTGAGCCGGCAATGCTTCATACACGAATGTTTGTACATCGACGGCCGCCAACCGGGCTTCTCGTCGGCGAGCACCGCCAGGCTCAGCACATCTCGATTATAACGCTCGTGCAGGCGGAAATGGTACAGGAACATGCGCCTGGCAAACTCCCGATCCTTCTGCGTCTGCACCTCCACATGCACCAAAATCCATTCCTCCGCGCCCGACTTCAGAAAAACCTTTACGAGCTTATCGACGTAGAGTCGGCCCTTGTCGCTCTCCGGAACGATCTGCTGCAACTCTTTATCGAGCATCTCGTAGCCGCGGGTCCAATCGACCAGGGCGTAGACGTCCGGCAACACCAGTTCCAGAAACGCATCGAAGAAATAATCGAGCGCCTCTTTCCAGGGACTGTCGTAGTCGTCGCTCATGCGTGGAGCAACATGACCATTGGATTTTCCAAGAGTTCCGCCAACCGTCGCGTGAAACGGGCAGCCTCGGCGCCGTCGATTACGCGGTGGTCGTACGACGTCGATAACGGCATCATCAGCCTTGGCTTGAACTCGCCCGCCTTGTCCAGCACCGGATGATGCCGGGAACGCGACAGTCCCAGAATCGCGACCTGCGGCCAATTGACGATCGGCGTGAACCCGGTGCCGCCGATGCCGCCTAAATTGCTGATCGTGAACGTTCCGCCTTGCATGTCGTCCGGCGTGAGCTTGCCGTTGCGCGCCTTCTCCGCGATGTCGGTCATCTCCTTGCCGATCTCGTGCACGCTCTTCTTGTCGATGTCGCGCAGCACCGGCACGACGAGTCCTCGCTCGGTGTCGACGGCGATGCCGATGTGGTAGTAATTCTTTGTAATGAGCTGCTTTTTTTCCCAGTCGAGGCTGCTGTTGAACGCGGGGAATTGTTTGAGCAAGATGGCGGCAGCCTTGATGACGAACGCCGTGACGGTGAGCTTGGGGCCCTTGCCTTCTTGCTGTTTGCGGAAGGCCTCGACATCGGTGACGTCCGCGAGATCGTGTTGGGTGACGTGCGGAATGAGGTTCCAGCACAGGGTCATGTGTTCCGCGGTCCGTTTGCGAATCGACTCGATTGGCTTGACGTCGACGGGGCCCCACTTGGCGAAGTCGGGTAGGGGCGGAACTTTGATGCCCGAACCGCCGCCGGCGTGACCGTTCGCCAAGTCGCGGATGTGGTTCTTGACGTCTTCCTTGGTGACGCGTCCGAAAGGCCCGGTCGCGGGGACTTGCTGGATGGGCACGCCGAGGTCGCGCGCCAGGGCTCGGGTCGCAGGCCCGGCGGGGACGATCGCTTGATCGGCATGCGTGACGGACGGCGAGGTCGCCTTGGGCGCGGGGGCGGCAGGCGTCGGTTTGGGTGCTTCCGTCGTAGACTTGGGAGTATCCGTCGAGGGCTTTTCGGGGGTCGACTTGGGGGTTTCCGCGGGCGCCGGGGCTTTGGCATCGCCGTCGAGCATGGCCAGAACTTGGCCGGTCTTGACGTGGTCGCCTTTTTTGACCAGGAGTTGCGAGATCGTTCCCGCGGCCGATGCGGTCACCTCGGCCGTCGTCTTCTCGGCTTCGATTTCGAAGAGGGGTTGACCTTGCTTGACGCTGTCGCCAACCTTAACTTTGACGTCGACGACGTCGCCGCCGGAGACGCTTTCGCTCAAAGCGGGGAGTACAATCTCGGTGGCCATGCGGTTTCCTCGGTGGGGCCGATTTCCGTGTAAAATGCGGGACTCACAAATAGTTTAGAGGGGGGGTGACCCCTTGGCGAGAGGAGCACCGCATGACCATGCTCGATGCGTATCTGGGCCAACCCGTGGTCGTGGACCTGCGCAGCCCCTTCGTCTGCCTGGGCGTCTTGACGCGGATCGACGAGGGCTTCCTCGAAATCGAGAACGCCGACCTGCACGATCTGCGCGACACCAAGTCGACGCGCGAGAACTACATCGTCGGCGCCTTGACGACGGGCATCAAGCGCAACCGCAAGAAAGTGCTGGTGGCACGGGCGGAGGTGCTGGCGGTGACGCTGGTCTCGGACTGGGCCCTGGATTGAGTTCGACGAGTCGGCGTAGAATGTACGAGCCGGAAGCGTGAGCGACGGGCGATCGACTGACGCAAGTAAATGTCCGTCGCTCACGCTTTCGGCTCGGAAATTTACGGAGGAATGCGATATGGCTCCCTTGTTTCAGGTCGTCAGCGATTTCGCCCCTGCGGGCGATCAACCCGCCGCCATCGAAAAGATCGTCGCCGGTTTCCAGGCGGGGCAGAATCGCCAGGTGCTCCTGGGCGCCACCGGCACCGGCAAGACCTTCACCGCCGCCCACGTCATTCAGAAACTCGGCAAACCCGCGCTCATCCTCTCGCACAACAAGACGCTCGCCGCCCAACTCTCCAAGGAGTTCAAGGCCTTCTTCCCGCACAACGCCGTCCACTACTTCATCAGCTACTACGACTACTACCAGCCCGAAGCGTACATCCCGCAGCGCGACATCTACATCGAAAAAGATTCGAGCATCAACGAGAACATCGACCGCCTGCGCCTCGCCGCCACCAGTGCGCTCGTCTCGCGCGAGGACGTCATCATCGTCGCCAGCGTCTCGTGCATCTACGGTTTGGGCTCGCCCGCCGACTACAAGAAAATGATGGTCTACGTCAAGAAAGGCGATATCCTCGAACGCGATCAGATGCTCCTCAAACTCGTCGACATCCAGTACGACCGCAACGACACTGCCTTCGAGCGAGGCCGATTCCGCGTGCGCGGCGACGTCATCGAAGTTTGGCCCGCGGCTGAAGAGTACGCCCTCCGCATCGAACTCTTCGGCGACGAAGTCGACGCCCTCGCCATCATCAACCCGCTCACCGGCGATACCCTCAAAGTCCTCGACGAACTCTACGTCTACCCGGCCAAACACTTCGTCACGCCCGAAGATCGCATCGGGCACGCGGTCGAGGGGATCAACCTGGAACTCGAAGCGCGCCTCGCTCAGTTTCGTTCGGAAGGCAAACTTCTCGAAGCCCAGCGGCTCAGCGCCCGCACCCGTTTCGACATGGAAATGCTCATGGAAACGGGGCACTGCTCCGGCATCGAGAACTACGCCCGCTTCTTCTCCGGCAAAGCCGTGGGCGAGCCCCCCTACACGCTGCTCGATTTCTTTCCCGAAGACATGCTCATGATCGTCGACGAATCGCATGCGACCTTGCCGCAGATTCGCGCGATGTTCGCCGGGGACCATAGCCGCAAGACGACGCTGGTCGAGCACGGTTTTCGTCTGCCCAGCGCGCTCGACAATCGCCCGCTGCGCTTCGACGAGTGGGAGAAGAAGATCGGCCGGGCGCTGTTCATGTCGGCGACGCCTGCGGAGTACGAACTCGAAACCGCGGGGGGCGAAGTCGTCGAACAGGTGATTCGTCCGACCGGGCTCGTCGATCCGGTGCTGCACATCAAGCCCGCGCGCGGCCAGGTCGGCGATCTCGTCGTGCAAATTAAAGAGCGCGCCGGGCGCGGCGAACGTGTCCTCGTCACCACGCTGACCAAGCGAGGCGCCGAGGATTTGGCGAACTACTTTCACGACGCCGGGATTCGCTGCAAATGGATGCATTCGGAACTCGACGCGCTGCAGCGTGTGGAAGTTCTGAAGGAACTGCGCCAGGGAACGTTCGACGCCTTGATCGGCGTGAATCTGTTGCGCGAAGGGCTCGACCTCCCGGAGGTATCACTGGTCGCGATTCTCGACGCGGACAAGGAAGGCTTTCTGCGCAGCGCGCGTTCGCTGATCCAGACGATCGGCCGAGCCGCCCGGCATCTGGACGCCCAGGTCATTCTCTACGCGGACAGGGTGACCGACTCGATGCAGACGGCGATCGACGAAACCTCCCGGCGCCGCGACATTCAGCTGGCGTACAACGTCGAGCACAACATCACCCCCAGGAGCGTGAAGTCGGCGATCACCGAAAGCTTGGCCGAGGAGATCGAGGCGCGCAAGATGGTCGCCGAGATCGCCGGGCACAAGGACGATTACATCACCGAGGAGTACCTGGAGGAGTTGCACGGCGAGATGATGGCGGCGGCGGCGAACCTCGACTTCGAACGCGCCGCCCAACTGCGCGACAAGATCGCCAAGCTCAAGGGCGAGCCGACCATGGCCCCTCAGAAGAAAAAGGCCCGACGCAAGAAGCGAGTCCAGTAATGTATCCGCACCGCATCCGCCTGCGCGGGCCCTGGAACGCCGACGGCAAGAAAGTGCAGATGCCCGGCCCCTGGCCCGACCCCGGTCCCGTCCGCATCGCGCGTGCCTTCGGCTATCCCGGCCGGATCGACGACTTCGAACGCGTCTGGCTCGTCGCCGAGAATTTGCACCGCCCGGCCAGCGTCGTGCTCAACGGCAACATCTTGGGCGACGCCGACGAATGGAACGTCACGTCGCTTTTGCGGCCACGCAATCTGCTCGAGATCGAGATGCCTACGGCTCCCACGGCCGGGCCTCTCTGGGAAGAGGTGGTGCTCGAGGTGCGCTGTTCGGCCTACCTCAAGAATGTCCGCGTCATGGGGACGCAACTGCTCGGCGAAATCCTCGGCGAATGCTCCGGCCCGCTCGAAGTCTACGCCATGATCGACGGCCGGCACGCGGGCTATCAGATGTTCCCCGGCGTCGACGGCGTGCAGGCGTTTGCCGTCGAACTCGCCGAGACGGGACGTTCGCTGCGCGTCGACCTCGTAAATATCTCGAGCGTATGGTTTCGCGTGGAGCGAACTCTTTAGAGCGGTTCGCATTGGTATTTCATCTCTGTTAGTTGGACAGCGCCACTTTTCTGGCCTTGTCAACACAACGTCACGGGCAAACACAGGTTGTCTCTACCCCGAAGGGGTTGAATCTCAAAGCCTGGGGTTGCGTACTCGCAACCCCAGGGCACAGGTATCCGTGGAAACATACCCCGAAGGGGTTGCATCGAGGCGGCCATACGGATGCAACCCCT
>JBBQPM010000167.1:0-15629 GCA_038217425.1 Gemmatales bacterium | reverse complement strand
GTTGCGGCTTAACTTGATGCCATTCTAACCTGACCCCTTTTCTGGCGGCAGGATTCTCGCCCGCATTCATCAAGTTGACGATTTCCGATGCGGTAGTTTCCTGCACTCAACCCGCCTTTTCATCCATCCAAATGTGTCGAGTGGCTTCAATCACTGAATCCAGCACTTCGTCGTGGTAGTTGCCAGCAAACTGCGGGAGAGGGGGGAAAGAAAACGGCAGCTTCAACAACGGGTGCTCGACCGTAGGTTGCGTCATCCCATTTTGGCGACAAATCTCAAACACTGCCAACACCTCAATCGGAAAAATGTTATAGAAAGGATGAAAAAAATCAGAATAACCGTCTTCTTCTACGGATTTTTCAAGATGGAACTCGCACATGTTGAAAACTGCGGCCTCGAGTTTCTGCTTGGATTCCAACGCTGAAGCGATTTCCTCGTAGGGGCCGCCAAACTTATTGCGGAATCGGACATCGTTAATGCCGCGGCTGAGCTGATAAAGCCAACAAGAAAACCACGTAAACTCGTTTGTTCCCCAACCAATAACGCGTTTGTCTTCTTTGGAAACGCATTCCGACAGTTGATCGCCCAACCAGGCAGCCGAGTTCTCGTCTTGAGCCATAATCGCGTGAAGCAGAACATGAAATGGCATCTCGTTGAAAAAGTAGATTTGCTTAACCAGTCCACGATTCAAGAATTGAAAATTCAGCCGATTGGCCCACCAGAGATATGCGTACCCTTTGACGGTTTTTTGCCACCCCAATATATCTTTGGATAAGAGTTGATGTTGCCCGGTCTTGAGTTCCCAGACTGCAATTTGGCTTAGCGGGCCGCATATCGACGGAGGAATCGCTGCCAATCTCCGCAACTCGAAAATTCTCGCTACGGACCGGTCAAAGAGAAGTGTCCGGTTGTCGGCTTTGGAAACCCACTTTGACAATGCCTTGAGTTGCTTTTCAAGTATTTTAGCAATCGACATCAGGGCCTCAAAAAGAATTAATCAGGTTGTGAACTTCATATGAGGAGCAACTAGGGTTACCAGCGGCTAAATCTAATTCGAGAGCTACTAAATAGCCGTGCGCGATTCCGCAGCTGATTCAAGATTCAAGCCGCCAGATTCGCGAGTCTCTGCTTTCGTCGGTTCCGCTTGTGGAGGTAATAGTTTACGTCATTCATCAGGGTGGAGATACGGGGGCGGTTGTGATTTCGAGTCACTTCCGCGTGCAGATCCTTCCACACCCGCTCGATTTTGTTGTGCTTCGGACAGTACGGCGGCAGGAAGTGCAAGCGAATGCGGAAAGCGGAAAAGGTGACAGGCATGTTTAATTTCTAATCAATTTTAGCTTCCTCGCCGATCTATATAAGAGGTTACGAGTAAGTCTCTGGTGGTTGCCATGCCGACGCGTTACGCCTTGCGCGAAATACGGTCAAATAAAAACATGCTTGTCCACTTTTGCGGCTTTCACGCCGGTCGTTGGATCCCAAGGGTTCGGAGTACCTCACCCGTTGGGCTTATCGAAGTCTAACATTAGCGGCTGCGTTCCTTTTGGCTCATCAGGAACGCGATCAGGTCGACGAACTCGTCTTCGCTGAGTCGTTTCTCCAACTCCTCCGGCATGGAACTCACGACCGAGGCGAGAACTTCTTCGATGTCGGCCTTGGCGAGGACGTGCTTCACGCCCTGGTTGTCGGCCAGCGTCAGCGTGGTCTCGGCGTCGGCGACTTTCACGCCGCTGAACACTTTGCCGTTCTTGAGCGATACCGCGACGGCGCCGAAACTCGCGGCGATGGTTCGGCTCGGATCGAGGATCGATTCGATGACGTGGATGCGCGAGAAGCGGCCGCCTACGCCGGTGAGTTCCGGGCCGATGCGTTCGCCCGCTTCGCCCAGGCGATGGCACTTGAGGCACCACGATTTTTCCTTATCGAGGAAAATCTTGCGACCGCGGTCGGCGTTGCCCGTGCGGGCGAGGGCGGCGAGGGTCAGTTTCTCGTGGTCCGCCTTGGCGCTCTTGCGGCGAAAACGTAGGTGAAAGTCGTCGGAGCGAACGACCAGGCGATTCATCCCCTTCGTGAGCTTGCCCGCAAAACGCTGCGAATCGACCTGAAACTTGCTCGTCTTGGGACTCTGATGCAGCGACTTGCCGTTGAGCCAAACTTCGAGCGGCCCCTGACTCGATGCGAGAAACTCCACGGTAAGCGCGTCGGGCGCCAGGACGTCGGCGTAGACGAGCCAGGGCATTTTGGGGTCGTCGCTGGCGCCCGGTGCGACGCGCGCCTCGGCCCCGCCGGCGAGGAGCGTGCGCCGAGTCGCCGGGTCGGGCGCGGTCCCGGGCATCGAGAACTTCTCGAACGCCTCGAAGGGGATCACATGCCAGCACGCCGCGATGCCGGTCCGGCCCTGCACCTCGGCGATGGCGACCTCGAGTGCTGCAAGTTCTTTGGGCGTGCGTCGGCTCCATTCATCGAGTGCGCGGACCGCGGCCAGGGAGCTCTCGACGGCGCGGTTGTGCTGGACGAATTCGAGCAGCGCCTGCGTTTGCGCCGGCCCGCCCAACTCGCGCAGGCAATCGAGCGCCGTCATTTCGAGCGCCCCCTCGCTGAGCGCAGCGACGGCGAACGGCACGGCGCGCGGCTCCTTGAGCAAGCGTAGAGATTCGAGGCTGGCGCGGCGCAGTTCGAGGTCGGGATCGCTCGCAAACTTCAGGAGCGTCTCCATCGCGGCACGGGCCGACAACCTGCCGACCGCGGCGGCGGCGGCGCGGCGGACGCGGATGTCTTTGTCCTCGAGCAGTCGCAGCGCGGGTTCGCGGCCCGCCGGCGCCTGCAGTTGGCCGAGGGCTTCCAGGGCGGCGGCGCGCACCTCGGCGTTCCAGGAATCCAGCCGGCCGACAAACAACTCCGCCCCCGCCGCCTTCGGGAATTTAGGCAGGCGGCGCAGCACCTCCGCGAGGACCGGGCCTTCGTCCAAATCCTTGGCCAGGCCGAGCAGAGCGGCTGGTTCGCAATGTTTCGCATACAGCTCCAACGCCTTGAGCCGATTGGGGTCGCCATACTCGCGAACGCGAATCGTGTGTTCGAAAGTCGGGCCAACGTCGGCGAAGGACTGCTCTTCCAACGCCGCGAGCAGATCGCGGACAATATACGGCGGCGCCTTTTCTTCCTTAAACCAGGCGACCAGCAACGCCGGGCGAATCGGCACCTTCTCCCGCCGCATACTGCGCAGCGCGGCCAGTCGGACTTCGTGATCGCGGCCTGTTGACAGGACCTTTTCGAGCGTCTGGAGAATTGCGTCGGTTCGCTCCCAGCGCTCGGTATTGGCGGGGTGCGGCCCCGGGCGATAGCCCCAGTACTTCCACGGCCCGGGTTTCTTGTAGACGCGCGTCAGAAGGTCGGCAAGCTTGCGCCTACGTGACGCATCCGTCGCGGCGTCGAGCCGGGCGATTAGCCCGTCGACGACCGTCGGCTGATATTGTTCGGCGCAGGCACGCAGGGTGACGCCGGAGCCATAACCGCTGAGGAGTTTGACGACCTCGGGCCAATTCTCGCAGCGACGCAGCGTCTGCATCACCGCGTGTGCCAGGGCAGTGTCGCGCGTCGACAGGCGGGGGCGAAGAAAGCCGGGAGCGTCCGCCCAGCGCAGCCGACCAAGCGCGACGACGACCTCCAGTTGCACGCAGAGATCCTCGCCGGCCGCCAGTTCTGCGAGCTGTTTTGCCAGCTTGGCGTCGCCGCGCCCGGCATCGAGTTTGTGCTCGATGAGGATCGGATCCGCGAGATCGGCGATGGCCCGGATCGCCTGGGCCCGCACGCGCGGGTTCGCATCGGTCTTCGCGATGCGCAGCAACTCGGGAATCGCCTTCGGACCCTCGATGTGAACGAGTGCCCAAATCGCGTGCATCTTGGCGTGTGCGGATCCAGCGATCTTCGGGGCCATGCCGCTGCGCTCAATGGCCTTTTGGGCTTCCCAGCGTTCGAAGTAACTTTCCGAGTCGAGCCCGGGTTTCGCGGCGGTCGCCGGGTCGTAGCGGATGTGGAAGATTCGGCCGCGGCCGCGTTTGGGGCGTTGGCCGTCGGCGTAGTCGGAAATCATGACGCTGCCGTCGCGCTGCACGATGACGTCAGTCGGCTTGAAGGGATACGTGTCCTTGCTATCGCCCGCTGCGAACTCGAACTCCTTCACGGGCTCGAAGCCGCTGCCGTCGTGTTTCAGGGGATAGCGGACGACGCTCTTGCCCCATTCGCAGAAGAGGAGGTTGCCGCGATACTCCGGCGGGAACTGCGTTTCGAGGTAGCAAACGCCCCCCGCCGAGGAGCCCAGGCCGAGGTCGGCGAGCGGCGGTAGGGCTTCGTCGGGGCGGTCGGCGTAGAGGTAAGGATAGCCGTGGTCGGCGCCGTGAAAGCTGCGGCACAGCCGATTCATGTAGGTTCCGCCGTCGTTTTCGTTGTCGCGCACGAAGACGTTCAGCTCGGCGTCGAGGGCGACGTCGTAGATATTGCGCAGCCCCTTGGCGAAGACATGGAGATCTCGGCCGTCGTATCGGCAACGGAGGATGCCGCCGCCCTGGAGCACGAGTCGATCGCCTTCGGGACGCACGACGTCGACGCCGTTATCGCCCATTGCGAGGTAGAGCCAACCGTCATGTCCGACGGTGACGCCGTTGGCGCAGTGCAGCCGCACGGGATTTTGTTCGGGCGTGAGTCCCAGGCCGGTGAGGAGATTCTTACGATCTTTGCCCTGCACGGCGGTGAGGAAGGGAGCGTGCATCACGTAGAGGGTTTCGTCATGGTAGGCGATTCCCTGGATCGAGTTAAAGCCGTCGGCGAAGACGGGAGCACGGTCGGCGTGGCCGTCGCCGTCGGTATCTTCGAGGAGGCGGACTTCGCTTTTGCGGATGCCGTCGGTCCCCAGGCCGGTCATGTAGTCGACGGCGACGAAGAGAGCGCCGGGCCGGCGTCCGGCGGCGATCACGCTCGGATATTCGATGAGCGGATCGCAGGCGAACAGCGTCGCGGTGAACCCGGCCGGGACTTTGAGCGGCGGGAAGCGCTTCGGTTCGTCGGCGGCGAGCGACATCGTGCTGAGCAGCAGGCAGGTGATTACGAATCGATTCATGGGGAACCCTAAGCCCAGCGGGTGAGGTACTCCGAACCCCTGGGATCCATCGCTTGCGAACACCTAACCCAGGGGTTCGGAGTACCTCACCCGCTGGGCTTTTAGACTTACTCGAAACGCTTGAGCATCTCCGCCGCGACGAAACGCATGCCGGCGTCGTTCCAGTGATTGCCGTCGTACGTGAGGATGCCGCTCCCCTTGTTGTCCGGATTGTGCGCCTTCCAGTGGGCGACGAACGCCTTACGAAGATCGTTGTACGGCACCTTCTTCGCCTGGATGACGTGCCGCTGGATCTCGGCGAACGCTTCGAGCTTGGCGTCGTCCTTGTTTGTGCCGTCGTGCTTTTCCCCGACGCTGGTGAGCGTGCACTGCACGACCTGGATTTTTTCCTGGTGGAGCCGATCGATCAACGCTTCGAGGCTGCTCTTGAACGTCTCCGCGGGGATTCGGCGGGCGTCGTTGCAGCCGATCTGGATGACGACGATGGTCGGCTTCTTGGAGAGGACGTCCTTGTCGAGGCGTTTGAGGAGGTCGGGGACGGTGTGGCCGCCGGTCGCGACCCAGTCGACTTCGATGTTTTTATCCTTGTGGGTCGTGTTCAGGGTTTCGCGGACGATATCGACGTAGCCCTTGGTGACGTGCTGTTTGGGTTCGTTCTTGCCGCCGTAGTAGGTGAGCGAATCGCCGAAGAAGAGGATGCGGTCGCCTTTTTTGAGGGCGATCTTTCGATTGGCCGGCTCCTGTGCGGAGGCGCCGAACGCGAAGATGAGAAGGAGGGCGAGCGCGTGGAGAGGTTTCATGGCGGGAACTCCGGTTTAGAGAAGAAGGCGGAGCGGCTCATCGTACCCGACTTTGGAACCCGTCGCCATGAGAAACTGGCGGGCCTCGTCTTCTATCCCAAACGTGGTCGCCCTGCGTTGAACGCCCGTTTGCACCTGTCCAGGCGCGGCCGTCTCGCGATAATGAGGTCATGGAATCGATCCTGGCCATCGCCCCCAGCGGACATCTTTGGGTAGAAGAACACCAGGACGCCGAGAGTCCGCTTGGCGCCGACGAGCGCGCCGCTCTGCGTGAAGCGTTCGAACAATCCAACGCCGACGGTCTGTTGCTCCTGGCCGGCAAGGAATGGGATCGCGACCTGCCGCCGGACGTCAACTTCTTTCGCAGCCTGTCGCGCAACTTCTTTCAGCGACTCTGCGGCCTGGGCGATGCGCCGCTGGATCAATGGGAGTCGCTCGAGGCGCCCGACGAGGAAGAACTGGGCGAGCTGGTGAGCGCCGCGCCGCCGATGCGCGGGCTCGAGTATCTGTCCGCCAAACGGCTGCGCTCGCAGTGGCAGGATCTGCGGACGCTGTCGCTGATTCGCGCTCGCAAGCATCTTCAGGGGCCCGCCGACTGGCTGCAGTCGCTGCATCCGCTCTGGCGGCAACTCGGGCGCGTCACCTTTCATCTGGCCGAGAACAAACGCGATCCCGATCGCCCCTTCGCCTTCCTGGCGACCTTCACGCATCGGCTTTCCACGCAATCCCGGCTGCAGCATCTGCCCCTTGCCGAGGCGCTCAAAACGTACGTCGGCGGCAAGGAACAGACCAAACTCGCGGCCCTTCTCGAGCCGGTGCGCCGGGCCGCGGAGAAGAGCGATCTGGTGCGCGAGATGCTCGAAACCAAGGCGCTCTTCGCGCCGCAGGCGTGGACGATTCGCGAGGGCTATCGCTTTCTCAAGGCGTCGCAGCTCATCGAGCAGGCGGGCGTCGTCGTGCGATTGCCCAACTGGTGGTCCGCGCAAAAGGCGCCTCGGCCGCAGGTGCACGTCACGCTCGGGGAACGTCCCGCCGCCGTGCTCGGGCTCGATAACCTGCTCGATTTCCAGGTCCATCTCGCGCTCGACGGCGAACCGCTCACGGACGAGGAACGCAAACAACTCCTGCACTCCGCGGACGGGCTGATGCTGCTGCGCGGCAAATGGGTCGAGGCGGATCGCGAACAGATTCAGCAGGCGCTCGAGCAATGGAAGGCGCTGGAGCAGGAGCACGCCCACGGCATCAGCTTCATCGAAGGCATGAGACTCCTGGCCGGCGCCAGGCTCGAAGCTTCGAGCACGGACGAAACGACGACGGCCGACTGGTCGCAGGTGAGCGCCGGCGGTTGGCTGGCGGAAACGCTCCAGCGGCTGCGCCATCCCGAAAACATCGACGCCTGTCAGCCGGGCAAGGATCTTCAGGCCCAGCTTCGTCCGTATCAAATCGACGGCGTTCGCTGGCTGTGGCTGGTCACCGAACTCGGCCTCGGCGGCTGCCTCGCCGACGACATGGGCCTGGGCAAGACGATCCAGGTCATCGATCTGCTGCTGATGCGAAAACGGCAACGCGAGAAAGACGGCGTCAAACCGCTGCCGAGCTTGCTCGTCGTCCCCGCGTCGCTCATGGGCAACTGGCGACAGGAACTGACGCGCTTCGCTCCGAAGCTCAAAGTCTTCTTCGCCCATCGCTCCGAATGTCCGCCGGAGGAACTGGCGCGCGTCGCCCAAGATCCGGCGAAGTCTTTAGGTGGATTCGATCTGGTGATAACGACTTACGGGCTGGCGCGGACGCAGCCGTGGCTCCAGAAGATTCGTTGGCCGCTCGCCGTGCTCGACGAGGCGCAGGCGATCAAGAACGCCGGGTCGACGCAGACGCGCGCGGTCAAGAAGCTCCCGGCGGTTTGCCGACTGGTGCTCACCGGAACGCCGGTCGAGAATCATTTGGGCGATCTCTGGTCGCTGTTCGATTTCTGCTGTCCGGGGTTACTGGGGGGCGCGGCACAGTTCAAGAAGTACGTCAAACGTCTCGATCAAGGCCAGGACGCGCAAGCCTACGCGGCTCTGCGCCGGTTGGTGCGGCCGTACATCCTTCGGCGTCTCAAGACCGATCCGAACATTGCGCCAGATCTGCCGGAGAAGACGGAGATGCGGACGGAATGCGTCCTTTCTAAAAAGCAGGCCGCGCTGTACGAGAAGGTCGTCGCCGACTGTACGCGTCGCCTGGAGGAAGCCGAGGGCATCGCGCGGCGCGGGCTGGTGCTGTCGATGCTCATGCAGCTCAAGCAAGTCTGCAACCATCCGGCGCAGCTCCTGCCCGGCGCCCCGTTCGCGCCGGCCGAGAGCGGGAAGTTCCAGCGGTTGCGGCTCTTGTGCGAACCGATCGCCCAGCGGCAAGAGAAGGTGCTGATCTTCACGCAGTTCCAGTCGATCACTGAGGCGCTCGCCGCGTACTTGGCGGAGGTGTTCGGTCGGCCCGGGCTGGTGCTGCACGGCGGCACGCCGGTGGGCAAACGTCCGGAACTCGTCAAGTCGTTTCAGGACGAGCAGGGGCCGCCGTTCTTCGTCATCTCGCTGAAAGCCGGAGGCAGCGGGCTCAATCTCACCGCTGCCAATCACGTGATTCACTTCGATCGCTGGTGGAACCCCGCGGTCGAAAATCAGGCGACAGATCGCGCTTTTCGCATCGGTCAAAAGCGGAACGTGCTCGTGCACAAGTTCGTGTGCCGCGGGACGGTCGAGGAGCGCATCGACGCGATGATCGAGGGCAAGAAAGCGATCGCGGACCAGGTGCTGAGCGCCGAGGGCGAAACGCTGCTGACAGAGATGAGCACCGACGCGCTCTTGAAATTCGTGGCTCTGGACATCGGCCGAGCGACCGCCGAGGAGTAGATTTCCCGAGCCGGAAGCGTCAACGACGACCGAATGCGATCGTCGCTCACTTGTCACTGTTTGACGTTCGGATACTTTTATCTATGAGATAACAACACCGCAGGAGGCGAGTCATGTCTTGGGGATTCGGATTCCGACCGTACGTATCTGTGGCCCAGCGGCAGCAGAACGCGAAAGCCGACGCCGCGAAGCTAGCCAAGAAGGAAAAACGCAACCTGTCGCCCGTGCACCTGGCGGGGCGCAACATTGCCACGTCCTTCTGGGGTAAAGCCTGGTGCGACCACCTCGAAAGCCACAGCGATTACGAGAACCGCTTGCCGCGCGGCCGAACGTACGTTCGCAACGGCTCGGTCATCGATTTGTCGATCGGACGCGGCAAGATTCAGGCGCTGGTCAGCGGGTCGGAAATCTACCACGTCAACATCGAGATCAAGACGTTGCCCTCGGCGCTGTGGTCGCGCATCCTGAAGGATTGCTCGCGCTCGGTCAATTCGCTCATGGATCTCTTGCAGGGCAAATTCGACCGTCACGTGATGGAGCGGCTTACCACGCCGAAGGACGGCCTGTTTCCACAGCCGAGCGAGATCAAGATGAAGTGCAGTTGCCCCGACTGGGCGACGATGTGCAAGCACGTGGCGGCGGTGCTCTACGGCGTGGGCGCCCGGCTCGACGCATCTCCCGAGCTGCTGTTCACGCTGCGCGACGTGGATCACCTGGAACTCATCAGCCGAGCCGCAGACGCCAACACGATTCACAACGCATTCGCAGGAAACGCAACGGCGCCGCTTGCGGACTCCGACCTGGGCGAGATCTTCGGCATCGATCTGGAAAGCGCGGAAAAGAAACCGGCGCCGCTCGGCAAGACGAAGAAAGTCGCACCGGTTGTTGCGGAGCCGAAGCCCGCACCGCTTGGCAAGACGAAGAAAGTCGCACCGGTTGTTGCGGAGCCGAAGCCCGCGCCACGCGGCAAGACGAAGAAAGTCATACCGACCGTTGCGGATCAGGCACTCGCCAATATCAGGAGGATTCTCGCGGCGGTCAAATTGCCGAACCCGCCCAAGCCGGCCGCCAGGATTAAGAAGCCGCGCTAACGCCGATGCGAATCTTCCGAGCCCGAAAGCGTGCGCGACGATCTTCGCAAGAATCGTCGCTCATGCTTCCGGCTCGGACATCCTGTTAGTACTTCGCCATTTCCGCCTTGCCGCCGACTTGCGCGGAGGGGGCGAGCTTCTTTACCTGCGACGAAGCGCCGTCGAGCATCATCTTGAGTTCGCTGGTGATGGCCATGAACTGCCAGCCCTCGTCGATGCGGACGTTGACTTCGTCGGCGGACCCGCAGTGCACGCCCGGCGCCACGTTGTACTTCTTGCACGTCTTGAGGATGTGTTCCATCGCTTCTTGCGTCGCCTTGGCGCTGGGGCCTTTGCCATCCTTCGTGCGCATCGACGCGGCCAAATCGTTGGGCCCGACGAAGATGGCGTCGATGCCGGGAACCGAGAAAATCTTGTCCGCGTTCTCGACCGACTGAATGTGTTCGCACTGCAGGACGACGAGCAGTTCTTGATTGGCGTGTTCGTAGTAATCGTTGGCGGTGGTGCCGAAGTTGAGGGCGTGCACGCTGCCGCCGACGCTGCGCGTACCCGCGGGGGGATAGAGCATGGCGGAGACGGCGTCCTCGGCTTCCTGCCGACTGTTGACCATGGGGACGACGACGCCCATGGCGCCGTTGTCGAGGACGCGTTTGATGTGATCGTGACGATTGGCCGGCACCCGCGCGAGCGGCACGCAGCCGGCCTCGGCGATGCTCGCGAACATATGCGTCGCGGTCTCCCAGTCGACCAGGCTATGTTCGATGTCGACGGTGAGCCAGGAGAACCCAGCCCGGGCCATGAAGCGGGTGGCAGTGATGCTTCCGAGGGAAAGCCAGGTGCCGACGGAGGGCTTGCCGGCCTTGAGGAGCGCTTTGGCAGCATTGGGACGCATGGAACGAATCTCCGAAAAGAGCGAAGGCTGGAGCGGGTGGTGGGGTCTTTGTATCAGGAGGTCGGAGCAAGGTCAAAGAGGGTTTAAGCTTGCAAACGGGAGGATCGCTGAGGAGCGCGAGGACCTCAATCATGGAGCCCACGGAGGAAGACCGCTACCTCCGCACGCTCGTCGCCCCTCGCCTTCAGCCCCGCCGATCGCCATAGAATTACCCGCGGCATCGTGGCCCAAACCGAAGGCCGGCTTGCTGGCGTTCAACTTGCGATCTCAAGCAGGGGACTCACCGAGTGAAAAGAAACATTCTTATTCTAGGAGCCTCCTACGGCTCTTTACTGGGCACTAAATTGCTGATGGCCGGGCATCGGGTCGTGCTGGTTTGCACCCCGCGCACGGCGGAGTTGATTAACCGCGCAGGAAACTTGGTCCGTTTCCCGATCAAAGGTCGGGCACTTCTCCTGGACGTCGCGTCGAAATCGCTTTCCGGTTCGCTTACCGCGGCGACGCCCGACGAAGTGGATCCGGGCTCATTCGACCTCGCCGTTTTGGGGATGCAAGAATCCCAGTACGGATCGCCGGGAGTCCGCGAGTTGATGGCGCGAATCGCTCAGGCGGGCGTGCCCAGTCTGGCGATCATGAACATGCCGCCGCCGACATTTCTCAAGCGAATTCCAGGGCTTTGGAGCGCCACGCTCGAAGCGTGCTATACCGATCCGCGCGTCTGGGACGATTTCAGCCCCGAGTCGATCACACTGGCCAGCCCCGATCCTCAGGCGTTTCGGCCGGCGGATCAACCCAAAAATGTCCTCCAGGTAGGGTTGGCGACCAACTTCAAGGCGGCGCGCTTCGGCGCCGAGACGTCGACCGCTCTCTTGCGTCAGCTTGAGACCGACATCGACCAGGCTCGCTTTGACGACGGAAACGGCCCGCTCGAAGTCCCGGTGAAGCTCAAGGTGCATGATTCTCTTTTCGTGCCGCTGGCGAAATGGCCGATGTTGATCGCCGGCAATTACCGCTGTATCGGGCCCGACGGCATGATCTCGATCCAGGAAGCGGTCCACTCGAATCTGGGGCAGTCGCGCGAAGTGTACGAGTGGGTTTGGAAACTCTGCACGACCCTGGGCGCCGACGATGCCGATAGGGTTCCCTTTGAGAAGTACGCCAAGGCGGCCGAAGGTCTCGCCAAGCCCTCCTCCGCGGCTCGTGCCCTTTTTAACGGCGCCCCGCACATCGAGCGTGTCGACTGTTTGATCCGCCGGGTCGCAGCTCAGCAAGGGTCGCACCTGGAGGCGTTGGACGAGATCGTCTCACTGGTGGATGATCGCCTGCAGCGGAATCGCCAAGCCGGGGCGAACGCGGGAAATGGTTCGGACTGAGCGAGCTGTCTTTCGCAATTTGAGCCTTAATGTCTGAACGGATGGCGCTCAACATCGTAAGATTCCCGTCTGCGAGACACCCATTTTGGAGCCGAGATCGAGATGAACGCTACCCTCGCCGACCTGTTGTCCTCGGAATTCGCTGCCAATCCCGCAATCTTTATCCCGGACGGTCTCGAAGTCACGTATGGCGAACTCCGGCGGCAGATCGAGGAAGTGGGCGCCTCGTTGCGGCGCGGCGGCGTTCGGCGGGGAGATCCTGTCGCGATCGTGCTGCCCAATAACCTGGAGTTCGTCGTTTCGTTTCTTGCGACGACCTGGATTCGAGCCATCGCGGCGCCGCTGAACTCGACCTACAAGAAAGAGGAGTTCCGCTATTACATGGAGGACGCGGGCGTCAAGGCCGTCATCGTCCCGCCAGGCGATCATGTCGCCCGGGACGGGGCCGCGGAACTGGGCTTGCCGGTCTGGGAATGCGGCATTCGCGACGGCAACGTCTACGTCAATCGCGTGGCGGGCGACCTGCCGGCCAATATCGATCCGACCGCGCCCGAACCCGAGGACGTCGCGCTCTTTCTGCACACGAGCGGAACGACGAGCCGACCCAAAGGGGTGCCCCTCACTCACGGCAACCTCATGGCCTCGATCAACAATATCGCGGGCACCTATCAACTTTCCCCGCACGACCGAAGTCTGATCGTGATGCCTCTCTTTCACGTTCATGGCCTGCTCGGAGCAACCCTTTCGACGCTGCTCACGGGAGGAGCCGTCATCGTGCCGGCGAAGTTTTCCGCTTCCGCCTTTTGGCAACAGGCGGCGAAGTACCAGGCGACGTGGTATTCCGCCGTGCCGACGATTCACCAGATTCTCCTCGCGCGCGCCGATCAAGACCAAGCGCCCAGATCGGGCTTGCGATTCATTCGCTCGTGCAGTTCGGCGTTGGCGCCGGCGACCTTCCATCAGTTGGAAAGCCGCTTTGGGGCGCCGGTTCTGGAAGCCTACGGCATGACGGAAGCGTCGCATCAGATGTCCTCGAATCCCCTGCCGCCCCATCCGCGCCGACCCGGGTCCGTTGGCCGAGGAACGGGAGTCGACATCGTCATTCTGGACGATCAAGGCGCGATTCTGCCGATCGGTCAGCAGGGCGAGGTCTCGATTCGGGGAAAGAACGTGACGCACGGTTATCTCAATAATCCCGAGGCGAACCAGTCGTCATTTACGAATGGATACTTCCGCACAGGGGACCAAGGGATCCTCGACGCGGAGGGTTACCTGATCTTGACCGGTCGGCTGAAGGAATTGATCAATCGCGGAGGCGAGAAGATCTCGCCGCTGGAGGTGGACGCTGTCCTTCTCGAACATCCCGCGGTGGCGGAGGCGGTTTCCTTCGGAGCGCCGGACGCCAAGTACGGCGAAGAAGTCCATGCCGCCGTAGTGCTCAAGGGGACCGCGACGGCGGCGGAGATCCAAGGGTTCTGCAAGGAACGGCTGGCCGATTTCAAGGTGCCCAAGGTAATCCACATCGCCGACGCCGTGCCGCGAACCGCGACCGGGAAGATCCAGCGCCGCCATGTCGCCGCCCACTTTTTGCAGAATCAGTAACCAGCGGCCGTTTATACTCAGCCTCGCCAAGAATCAAACTTTGAAGTGACGACGAAATGAATCGACCCTGGCTGCAACTCTCCATCGGCATCCTGGCCATGATTGCCATTGCCAATCTGCAATACGGTTGGACGTTGTTCGTCGATCCGCTGCATCAAAAGTTCGGTTGGACGAAGGCGGCGATTCAAGTCGCCTTCACGCTCTTCGTGCTGACCGAAACTTGGCCCGTTCCGCTGGACGGCTACCTGATCGATCGATTCGGGCCGCGCCCCATGCTCTTGCTCGGCGGGGTGCTGGTCGGAATCTCGTGGGTCGGCAATGCCTACGCCGATACGCTCGTTTGGCTTTACGCCAATAGCATCGTCGGCGGCATCGGCGCGGGGATCGTCTACGGCGCCAGCATCGGCAACGCACTCAAGTGGTTCCCGCACCGCCGCGGCCTCGCCGCGGGACTGACGTCTGCGGCTTTCGGCGCCGGATCGGCCCTCACCGTTCTCCCCATCAGCAACATGATTCGCGACGACGGCTTTCAGACGGCGTTCTTCTGGTTCGGCCTCGTTCAAGGCGCCGTCATCTTGGTGTGCGCTTTCGGCATGCGCCCGCCGACTCTCGCCGCAGCCGGCGAACCTTCGGCGACCTCGTCTCCAATATCGACTGACTTCTCCTGGTCCGAAATGATTCGCACGCCCCTCTTTTGGCTTCTCTATGTAATGTTCGTCATGGTCGCCATGGGCGGTTTAATGGTCGCCGCGCAGATCGGAACGATGGCCCGAAGTTTCGGCGTGGCCGACGCGCCCATTGCGATTTTCGGCTCCACGATCGCGGCTCTTCCATTGGCCCTTTCGCTGGATCGCATTCTCAACGGCTTGACGCGCCCCTTCTTCGGCTGGATCTCCGATCACTGGGGACGCGAGAATACCATGTTCATCGCCTTCACGCTCGAAGGCTTCGCCATCATGCTACTGCTCAATTACGCTCACATCCCAATCATGTTCGTCCTGCTCACCGGCCTGACGTTTTTCGCCTGGGGAGAAATCTATAGCCTCTTTCCCGCCTTATGCACCGATGTCTTCGGCCGAAAGTTCGCAGCGACCAACTACGGATTGCTGTACACGGCGAAAGGCACGGCTTCCCTCATGGTTCCCATTGGAAGCCTGGTTCAAGAGCATTACGGAAGTTGGCAGCCGGTTCTCCAGATCGCAATTGCGTTCGACCTGATCACCGCATTTCTAGCACTGCTCGTCCTCAAGCCAATGGCAAGCCGCTTTATCGCCGCGCGTTCTCGCGTTTGATATTCGCCGCGGCGATGCGCACTCGGGGACCTTTTTCGTCGGCGAAATTCCTCGCAATTTCCGTTGTCTGACGAGACGGCCGCGCGGCAAGAAACCCAAGAAGGGCTGGAAAGGAAAGCGTGCCGACAACCTGGCGCAATACAGTTCGGTCTGGTACGAGCAGAACTGGCCGAGCGTGTCTCTGTCGCGTTTGACGCTGGACAACAGGATGCCCCTCCGGCCAGACGCTATTTCGCGGGCGGGGCAAAGGTCCCCATCGGATCGCTATGCACCACTGTCACTTTCATCGCCTCGAGTTCTTTCTGGACCTTACTGATAAAGCTCTTCTCGGCCATGCCATGAAGCATGATCGTTCTGAGCTGCGTCCCGTTCTTGATCGCCTTGAGTTGTTCAATTCCCTGTTCGTCGACGATCGAGGCGCTGATGGAGACGACAATTACTGGCTATCCGGAATAAATCCTATACGCAATGCGCACGAAGTGCGCTTTCGGTGGTTGTCCTGGAAAAAATTCCGGCATCCATGACCGATGTCTTGGCACGTGCTTGTGCTTCCTGCTTGGATCCTCATTGATTTGTTG
>JBBQPM010000166.1:0-15667 GCA_038217425.1 Gemmatales bacterium | reverse complement strand
ACGCACTTCCTGCTCGGCGCCGACAAGACGCACGTCATGCTCAACCAGCAAGGAGAGATGTCCTCGCTCAGCACTTTCGACTTCAAACACAAAATCAATCCGGCCCTGGGCGACTGTAACGGCGACGGCCGCATCGACATTTGCCTTCCGTTCAAAGGAGGCTGCCGGCTCCTGGAAAATCACGGCGGCAAGTTCGTCGACGTCACCGAACGCGCCGGCGACCTCGCCAAGTTCACCGGCTGGGCGACCAGCGCCGCCTGGGGCGATCTCGATAACGACGGCAAACTCGACCTCGTCGTCGGCTGCCTCAAGGGCCACAATCGCGTCTTCCGCAACCAGGGCAACGGCAGCTTCGAAGACATTAGCGACAAACTCGGGCTCGATCAGAAAATCTTCAACACCCAGGCCGTCGCCCTCGTCGACCTGAACGCCGACGGCGCCCTCGACGTCATCTTCAACAACGAAGGCCAAGAATCGGTCATCCTCCTGGGCAACCCCAACGGCGAAACCAAACGCGTCCCCGTGACCATGAAACTGGCCGGCAAGCAGAGCACCGTCGGCTCGACGATCCGCGTGCTGGACGCCGGCGGCAATCTGCTCGCAGGCTACGAAATCTCCGGCGGCGACGGCCGCGGCGGGCAGCAATCCCCCTTCCCGCGCTTCGCTCTCGAGCCCGGCGCCTACCAGGTTCAGGTCCGTTACACCAGCGGCCTCACGCGTATGAAATCCCTCCAGGTCGGCCCCAGCCCGGTGCGCTTGACCATCGACGAGAATTGATCACAAGCCCCGGGGCGAGGTACTCCGAACCCCGGGGATTCACGCTTTGCAATAACGACATCCCCGGGGTTCGGAGTACCTCACCCCGGGGCTTACTTTGGTGTCTCATGCGATGTTTGCCCTGGCTGCTGCTTTTGCCGATTTCGTTGCACGCGCAGGATATGTCTACCTACCGCTACAATCCGCAGCGCACCGCGTCCGACGGCCAGGCCGGGCCGCAAACGCCCAAGATCCTCTGGGTGCAAAAATCGAAGGACCACTACATCGCCTCGCCCGTCGTCGCCGGCCCTCGACTCTTCCTCTCCAGTCTCGGCGCCTTCAACATCGGCAACTTTTCCGCCTTCGCCGCCGACCCCAAGCCTGCGAGCCGAACCCTCTGGATTAAGACTACGCCCTACTTGAAACTGCCGTCGGTAAGTTCGCCGGGCATCTTCGGCTCCACCGTCATCTTCGGCGACGGCATGCACCAGACTAACGGCGCCACGCTCCACTGTCTCGACGTCGAAACGGGACTCCCCGCCTGGCAAATCCAGGTACCCGGCGAACTCGTTCATCTGGAAGGTTCCCCCGCCATCGTCGGCGGCAAAGTCTACATGGGCGGCGGCGCCGCGGGCGTGCTCTGCGTCGACGCGGCCAAGGCGACCCTGGACGGCAAAGAGGAGGACGTCCCCACCCTCGTTAAAAACCAGGTCGCCAAGTGGAAGGAACTCGTCGCCAAGTACGAGAAGGACAAGAAGACCGACGACTTCGCCCTCCCCCCCAGCGAAGATCAACTCCCCAAGGCCAAGCCGAAACTCCTTTGGCAACAGGGCCAGGAGAAATGGCACGTCGACGCCCCGGTGAGCGTGGTCGGCGACAAGGTACTGGTCGCCTCCGCGTTCCTGGACAAGGAAAAGGTCGGCGACCGGGCGGTCTTCTGCCTCGACGCCAAGACCGGCGCCGTCCTCTGGCGCACGCCGGTCAAGCTGAACCCGTGGGGCGGGCCGAGCGTGGTCGATCAAACCGTGATCGTTGCCGGCAGCAGCATCGGCTACACGCCCAACAATTTGAAAGGCGCCAAGGGCTTCGTGACTGCGCTCAATCTCGCCGACGGCAAAGTGAAATGGACCAAGGACGTGACCGGCGGCGTGGTGAGCTGCGCCGCGCTCGCCGACGGCGCCGCGGTAGTGACTGCCAGCGACGGCAAGGTCCGCGCCTTCGAGATCGACTCGGGCGAGCGCCGCTGGATCTACGACGCCAAGGCGCCGATGTTCGCTCCCGTCGCCATCGCCGGCAACCTCGTCTACGCCAGTGACTTGAAGGGTGTGCTGCACGCCATCGACCTGAAGTCGGGCGAGGAGAAGTGGAAGCTCGACCTGGCGACGCACCCGGAGATTCAGGCTCCGAGCATGAGTTACGGCGGCCCGGTCGTCGTTGCCGGCCGATTGTACTTGGCGACCTGCAATCTCGAAGCGGCCGGTTCGTCCAACGTGACCGCGATCGTCTGTCTCGGCGAAAAATGATTGAAAGCCCGCCGCGCAAGTAAGGGTAGATAGCGTCCCTTGCTCGCGCTGCGGGCTCCGAAACAAGAAGGAACTCCCATGCGATTTTCATTTCTGACTCTGCTCCTCCTCGCCGGCGCGGCGGCTGCGCAAGACGGCATCACTGTCGACAAAGGTCGGCGGACCGTGAGCATCGACGCCAAGATCGCGCCGCGCAAGCTCGAGCATCTCAAAGAACAATACCCCATCGAGGTCATCGCCTGCTGGGCGTATCCCAAGGGGAAGAAGGCCCACGAAACCATCGTCACCATTGAGGCCACGCCGAGCAAGGTGCATCAGGCGCTCGAATCGCTCGGCCTCAAAGCCGGCGCTCCCGTCATGGGCGATACCGAAAAAGTCGCGACCGGCGCCGAACTCAAGGTCTACCTCGAAGTCCCGTCCGACATCGAAGGCGAAACTCGCAAGCTGACCATGGACAAGGTTCTCGTCGATATCAAGACCGGCAAGGCATTCCCCAAGGACGTCAAATGGCTCTTCACCGGCTCGAAGCTGATTCAGACCGATCCGAACAAAGCCGACCTTTCCTACGGCGCCGACGACAAGGGGACGCTGCTGGTGATCTTCCCGGTCTCCGATGAAACCGTCGTGCAGAGCCATCTGGGCATGAAACTCGAGAAGTTCATGAAGCTCGACGCGAACTCGAAGAACCTCCCCAAGACCGGCACGCCGGTCAAGCTGGTGCTCGAGGCGGTTGGCAGGTAAAACTCAAGCCCAGGGGCGAGGTACTCCGAACCCCGGGGATAAGCGATCACATGGCGTGATCCCCGGGGTTCGGAGTACCTCACCCCTGGGCTTACTTAGGTGGAGCCATTGGCATGAAACGTCTCGCACTTCTGATCACACTCGCCGCCGCGCCGCTCGCCGCGCAGACGCCGAAGTTGGATGCGTACCTTTTCCCGGGGTTCGGCCACGTCTCCGCGAATCAGCCGAACTTCGGATCGTACCAGCGCGACAAGGCGGCGTTCGCCGATCCGAGTTTGCCGTACAGCGTCCTGGCGGTGCGGGCGCGGATTGAATCGAAACGCACGCCGTCGGGCCCGACGTCCACGCCGGGATTGCCCGATCCGTTCGAACTGCGGCAAACGATTCAGCTGGCTCGGCCGCTCCCGGAATTGACGGACGTGCCGCTGTACCTCAATCCTCCTACCGGAAAATAGCCATGGCATGGTGGCGGCCCTGGGAGTCGTCGGCGCCCGACGCGTCGCCGCGGTTGCCGTGGTGGCGGCGCTGGTTCGGATCGCGCTCCGAACGTGCCGCCGCCCGTTACCTGCGCGGGCTGGGCTACCGGATCCTTGCCCGCAACTATCGTTGCCCGCTGGGCGAACTCGATCTCGTCGTGCTCGACAAGGAGACTGTCGTGTTCGTCGAGGTCCGTTCCTCTGCGGGCCGAAGCTCCGCCGACATCGCGCTCTCGGTCGACGACGCCAAGCAAGCTCGGCTCACGCGGTTGGCCCTGCATTTCCTAAAACATCATCGGCTCCTGGACCGCTCCGCTCGCTTCGACGTCCTCACGCTCGCCTGGCCGGCAACGCAACGCACGCCGATCATCGAGCATTTTCCCAATGCCTTCCCGGCGGCCGGTCGCTACCAGATGTTTTCGTGAGATCCGCGTTTATGAACGACGAGTTCGCCGAATCGACCGCTTCCTGGCTCTGGTACGAAGCCAATACGCTCTCCAACATGACCTTCTTCACACTGGCGTACAGCTACCGCTTCGAAGGCTCCGCGAACATCCCCGCGACCGGGCCCGTGCTACTCATCGCCAATCACCAGAGCTATCTCGACCCTCCGGCGGTCGGGCTCGCGTCGCGCCGCCATCTGGTCTATCTCGCCCGTAAGTCGCTGTTTCGCAACAAGTATTTCAACTGGCTCATTCGCAGTTTCGGCGCCGTGCCAATCGATCAGCAAGGCATCGGCAAGGAGGGGCTGAAAACGATCCTCGATCAGCTGGAGCACGGCAAGGCAATCCTCGTGTTTCCGGAAGGAACTCGGACGCGCGACGGCAAACTGCGCGAGCTGGCGCCAGGGATTCATCTGCTCATCAAGAAGTCGAAGGCGCCGATCGTGCCGGTGGGCATCTCCGGGGCGTTCGACGCCTGGCCGATTCAGCGCAAGTATCCCGTGCTGGCGCCACTGTTTCTCCCCGCGCGTCCCGGCGCCATCGCCGTCAGCATCGGCAAACCCCTCTCGGGCGAAGCGTACGCCAACATCCCGCGCGAGCAGGCGCTGCTGTCGCTGCAAACCGAGATGCAGAAGATCTTCGAACAGGCGGAACGACTGCGGCGAAAAGACCGATGACCCGATTCATCCGACTGCTCCGCGCACCGACGCCCGACGACGTGGGCGTCCTCGCCATCCACTCGGAGCGGCGCTCGTACTTCTACGTCTTTCGCGAGATCGCCTGCGACATCGGCGGCCGGGGCTTCGCGATGCATCGACTCGGATTAGGGCCTCTGTACCACGTCCGCGTCGGCGCCTCCGCGGAGTGTTCCTGCGAGTGCCTCGGCTTTCTCTCGCGCGGGCACTGCAAGCACATTCGCGGACTGCTCGCCCTCGTCGGGCATCGCTTGATCTGAGACCGCTTGGCAGGAGGAAGAAAAAGACAAGCCACAGAGAGCTCCGAGGACACCGAGCTTTCCACGGGCTGGGCTGCCCTCCACCCGTGGCTACATCCCTCAGCCCGTCCGGGGCTGGTTCGCCAACGCTCTCTGTTCGCGTCAACATGCGAACGTTCATCGGTCCAAGTGAGCATCGGCGAGTTCTGATTGGTGCTTTATTTCTCTGTGTCCTCTGTGTCCTCTGTGGCTGGTTTTTTTCACCCCTCTGGAGACTTCGCGTGCTCACCGGCAATCTCGTTCGCCTGCGTTTTGCTCGCGATAAGATCCTTCCGCAGTTCGTCGATGAATCCCATCCCGAACTCCTCGATTGGGCGGGCCGCCTGCTCCTGCTCGTGCGCGACAACGTCGGGCAACCTCACGGCAAACTCGACGACGAGATGGAAGAACTCTTCTCCGGCGAATCCGAGCCGCTCCTCTTCCGCGGCCTGGCGAAAATCCTTGAAGATCGCTGCGAGTTCGAAGTCGCGTCGGCAAAGGCGCCCGATGAAGTGCGCGAAACCGTCTTCCGCCTGGCGACCCAGCAGCGCCGGCGCGAACCCCTCTTCGACCGCGCCGCCGTGCTCGAACAAGCGAGCCTCGAACTCGGTCTGAGCGCAGACGACCTCGAACGCGGACTCTTCGCCGACCTCAAAACCGAGCAGCGCCTCACGACCTTCGACGACCTGACTCCGCAGCGGCTCCTGCAGCGCTACAACGTCGGACTGGCCCAGGCGATCCTGCTCCGCTCCGTGCGCGTCGAAATCGTTATCGAAAAGGAAAGCCCGCAGCGCTTTCGCCAACTCTTCCGCGCCATCAAGTTTCATCGCCTGCTCTTCGACGTTCAGCAAACCGGGCCCGAAGCGTACAAGTTCGTCCTCGACGGACCGCTCAGCCTGTTCTCGGCCACACAACGCTACGGACTGCAACTCGCGGTATTTCTGCCGTCGGTTCTCCTGTGTAAGAACTTCAAGCTGCACGCCGAGGTGCGCTGGGGTCCGAAGCGTCAGCCCAAGACGCTCGATCTTTCGCACGAGGACAACCTGACGTCGCACCTGCTCGACGTCGGCATGCACGTGCCGCAGGAGGTGACGTTGTTCGTGGAGCTTTTTCGCAAGAAGATCGCGGACTGGGAGCTGCACGAGATCACGGAACTGGTGCCGTTGCCGGGCCGGCCCTGGATTCCCGACTTCAAGCTCGTGCACCGCAGAACAGGGAAGTCGGCCTATCTCGAGATCCTCGGCTTTTGGCGGCGTGCGAGCGTCGAGAAGCACCTGGCCCATTTGCGCGAGCATTTACAGGGCGAGCCGTGTATCCTGGCAGTGTCGCAGCAATTGCACACGGGCGACGAGGCGCTGGAGAATTTCCCCGCGGGCGTGGTATCCTTCAAGAACATGCCGATCCCCGACGACGTCGTCCGCATGGCGGCGCTCGTCTGCGGCATCGAAAGGTAGACGGACATGGCCGACGATAAACCGATGGTCCTCAAGCTGGCGCCGTTGCCGCGCAACCAGGTCGGGCCGTTCTTGGTCCTGGGCGTCAACAAGGACGCGACCAAGGACGTCATCGAAGCGAGCTGGGCGCAGCGGCTCATCTGGGCACGCAAGGAGCAAATGGCCATCCCGCTCGAGGACATCAACTGGGCCCGCGAGATCATCAGCGACCCCGAACGCCGACTGCGCGCCGACGCCATGAGCATGAACGTCGACACCACAGACGGCGTGCTGCAGCGGCTCAAGGATCGCTTTCAGGGGCAGACGAAGGAAGTGGTCGGCTCGCAGCCGATGGATGTGGAAAAATCGGTGCGCGACTACGTGCCTGCGATCCCGGTCCCCGACACCGCCGAGATCCGACAATCGCTGACGCTGCCGGATCCGCCTCACGATTTCCAGGCGATTCGCCGAATCCTCGAGATGGAGGCGCAGGAAGCCGTCGACCCGTGGGCGTTTCGGTTTGAAGAATAAGAAAGACTCCGGGCATCAAATTAATCGAGCCACAGAGGACACAGAGGACACAGAGAATTGAAAAAATCGTTGATGAATATCGCGGGCAAACTTCTCTTTATACCTCTGTGTCCTCGGTGCCCTCTGTGGCTAATCTTGACGACCCTGTTTTGGCCCGCCCGAACTACGCGATGATTTGGCGGATGGGCTGCCCGAAGTCGACCTCCAGTCGGCGCCGGCCGGGGACTTCGAGTCGGCGCGGATCGAGGCCGAGCTGCTGCAGCACGGTGGCGTGGATGTCGGTGATGTAATGGCGATCCTCGACGGCGTGGAAGCCGATTTCGTCGGTGGCGCCGTGGACGACGCCGGGCTTGATGCCGCCGCCGGCGAGCCAGGCGCAAAAGCCCTGCGGATGATGATCGCGTCCGTCCCCTTGAGCGCCTGGAGATCGGCCGAACTCGGTGCCCCAGACGACGAGGGTTTCCTCGAGCATGCCGCGTTGTTTGAGATCGCGTAAAAGGCCGGCGACGGGGAGATCGACTTGCGTGGAGAGCGAACCGTGATTGGCGGCGATGCGGGAGTGCGCGTCCCAGGCGCCGCCGCCGCCGCCGCCGTGGAAGATCTGGACGAAGCGCACGCCGCGCTCGACGAGCCTGCGGGCGCCGAGACAGAGCTGGCCGAACGGGCGCGTCGCGTCTTGATTCAGGCCGTAGAGCTGCTGCGTCGCGGAGGTTTCCTGCTGCAGATTGACGGACTCGGGGACGGAGGTCTGCATGCGGGCGGCGAGTTCGTAGGACTGAATCCGCGCCCGCAGCCCCGGATCGTCGGGGTATTCGACATTACCTAAGCGGTTGAGTCGGCCGATGAGGCCGAGCTCGGCGGTCTGTTCCGCTTCGGTAAAGCCGTTGGGCCGCTGCACGAAGGCGAGGGGGTTGGCCGAGCCGACGTTGAGGCGCACACCGGCGTGCTCGGCGCCGAGGTACGCGCCGCCGTGAGTCCACGATCCGCCGCAGCAATCGCCGGTCGGCGTGCCGAGGACGACATACTCGGGGAGATTCTGATTCATCGTGCCCAGGCCGTACGACACCCACGAACCGATGGTCGGGAAGGCACCCTCGCGGACGTGTCGGCCCGTGTGCCACTGGAGCTGGGCGCCGTGATCGTTGTCGGTGGTCCAGAGCGAGCGAACGACGGCGAGGTCGTCGGCACAGGCGCCGATGTGTTTCCACCAGTCGGCGACGACGAGCCCCGATTTGCCGTGTCGGCGATAGCCGGTGTTGAGCCCCATGAGGACGCGTCTACCGCCGTGGCTGGGATTGGCGGAGACGAGATTGCGGAGACGCTCGGGATTGAGGGCGTCGCGGTAGGGCGTGTCGTCGATGGTTTTGCCGGCGAAGCGATTGAGTTCGGGCTTGACGTCGAAGCTCTCGACGTGGCTAACGCCGCCGCACAAGAAGATCCAGATGACCGACTTCGCCTTGGCGGGAAAGTGGGGCGCGCCGTCGGGAAGGGGATGGTCGTCCCCGCGGACGACGCCGTCCTTGAACAGCATGGCGGAGAGAGCAAGGCCGGTAAAACCCATGCCGCTATCGGCGAGAAATGAGCGGCGCGTCAGCGAGTGCGGTTTCATGTGGGAGTCTCGACGGGGATCAGGGATTGTTTCGCTTCCAGCATCGCCAAATGCTCGGCGAGTTCACATCTCGCCGCGGATTCATGCCTGCGAAAGTTTGGCTGCCGTCTCCTCAAATTCTAACATAATCTCGGCACGCGTCTGCGATCCGGCGAACGAAAGCTCGCGCAGTCGCTCCCTCGTCAGCGGATGAAAGCCGGCGGGCAACAACGGCGGAAACTCGCTTTCGTGCGCTTCGTCCATCCTCCCGATGATAATCGCCCCATTTGCACGAGTCCAGTCCAATGAACGTCGGCCTACTCCTCTCCGAAGACTTGATTTTCATCAGCCGAATCGCGGGGACGGCGCAGCTTCTGGGCCTGACGCTCAAGTCGAAACGAACGCCCGCCGACCTGCTGCGCGCCGCGGCCGCGGAGGCGCCGGCGTGCGTGCTGCTCGATCTGAATCATCCGGGATTGGCGATCGACGAAGTCGTGGCGGCGCTCAAAAGCTGCGGCACGCCGTATCTGGTCGGCTACGGCTCGCACGTCGACGCGGCCACGCTGAAACGGGCGCGGGAGGCGGGGACGGACCTGGTTTTGCCGCGCAGCAAGTTCGTGGAGGAGCTGCCGACGGAGCTGGCAGGCTGGTTCGCGAAGGGCGGAAAATGAGGGCGTGGGCGAAGTGCGCAACAATCGCTCGATCGACAGTAGTCTGTCGGAGCCCGCGGCGCCAGCAAGGATCGAATCTGTCCTTGCTGGCGCTGCGGGCTCCCGAGCGATCATTGACGCGCGACGCCTTACTTCTTCTTTTTGCCCGTAAGTTCCTCGAGCGTCTTGGTGACGTTCGCCTTGAATAGCTCGGGATGCCCCTTGGCCGTGTCGACCTTCTCGCGCAACTCTTTGAGCAGCGGGCCGAGCAGAATGATGATCGACGGCAGCCAGAGGCAAAAAATCGTAGGGAACAGCATCCAGAAGCTGGCGCGGTTGGCGTATCCCTCGGCCCGCTGTTTGAGGTTGGTGCGGAAGTTGCCCGAGAATTCGAACAGGGCCTGCGAGATGTCGCTCCCCAGACGTTCGGACTGGGCCAGGACGAGCGCCAACGTGCGGACTTCCTGGATGTTGGTGCGGTTGGCGAACTGCTGCAGGGCGAGTTCCAGGCTGCCGAGTTCGGCCTGGTTGTGCACGATTTCGAGTTCCTCCGCTAGGATGGGGAACGCGCCGCGCAATTCTCGGCTCACACGTTTGAGCGAGGTGAAGATGTTTTGTCCGCCGGTGAGTCCGAGGCTCAAGAGATCGATGGCCATGGGGAGGCCTCGTTCGATTTCCCGGCTGCGGGTGCGCGCCTGCATGTTGACGATGACGCGCGGGAAGGAGTAGCCGAGCACCGAGGCAGCGAGGCCAACGGCGACGATCCAGGTGAGATACTCCGGATCGGACAGCATCGCGACGGCGAGCGTGACGCCCAAGGGAACCAGGATCAGGATCGCGCGGATGGCGGCGTATTCCATGAGCGCGGTGGGCCGATAATACCCGGCCTCGCGCAGCTCCTGCTGCAGCACCTTGCGCTTCGCGGAAAAGATCGGCGACTGCGACGCCAGGAGCGGCGTGAGATCGCCCAAAACGAGCGGCTCCTCATCCTCGTCGAGGTTCTCCAGGCGGTCGGATTTCTGCCGGCGCAGTTCGCTCAGCCACGCGATGGTAGAGTAAGAAACTCCCGCCACCAGGATGAAGATGAGGCCGTAGATGGTCCAGTCGAGCCATTCCATGCGTCAGATTTCCGATTTCAGCAGGTAACGGAGCCACAGGATGCCGATGATTTCGAGAGCGATGGCGCTGCCCAGGAGCAGCAGCCCGAGCCGGGTGGTAAAGAAGTCTTGAATGTATTCCGGGTCGATAAAGGAGTATAGCAAAAAGATCAGCGGAGGGGCAGCGGCAATCGCGTAGGAGGAGATGCGCGCGAGCGCCGTCGCCGAGCGAAAGTGATTGCGAAACTGCACGAAATCGCGCGTGCTGGAAGCCAGGCGGTCGAGGATGAGCGGCAGATTGCCGCCGGTATTCTGAAAGAGTCCGATGGCGGAGACGAAGGCGTTGAAGTCGACGAGCTCCAGTCGCTGGGCCATGTTGCTGAGCGCCGTCGGAATCGACAGCCCCAGGCGAACCTGCGAGGAACAGCGTTTGAACTCGCTCGCCAACGGCTCCAGCCCCTGGTTGCCGAGCATGAGGATCGCCTGCTCCAGACTGAGCCCGGCACGGAGCGAACGGGCCAGGAGGTAGAACGTGTCGGGGAGCTGGTTCTGGATCTGATTGCGATAGCGAGCCTTGAAGAAGTAGAAGCTGACGAAGGTGCCGAGCCCCCCGAGACCGAGCCCGATGAGACCCATCCACCATTCGCCACGGACGAGAAACATGCCGGCGCCGAGGATCATGGCGCTGAGGAGAATCCAGCCGGTGGCCTGATTGCCGGTGAGATCGAGGCCGGTGTTTTCGACGAGGCTGGAGTTGGTTTGATTCTTGTTCTTGCCCAGTTCTGAAAGGAGATCGAGGTCGCCTTCTTCATCGGGTTCTTGCAAGCGTTCGGCGAGCGTTCGGCGCCGGGTTTCGAGAAGGTATCGGCTGCCCAGAAACAAGGTGATGAGCACAAGCGCCGCGGCGACGCCGAGGGCGTAGGGAAGGAATTCCATCATGGCTTGGGCGCCGCCTGGGCCGCGGGCCCGCTCACGCGCAGGGTCGTCGATTTGCGCAATTCGACCGGCGTCGGCGGCGCGAAGACGCGCTTGTCGAACAAGTCCGAACGCAGCTCAACGCCCCCGGCTTCTAGCTTCGCCAGGAACTTCGGCACGTACCCGGTCGCGAAGAACTCGCCCAGCGCGACGCCGTTTTTCACGCCCGTTTGCCGAAAGCCGAATATGTCCTTGAGCACGTAGCGACTCTTGCGGTAGGCGACGATTTCGGAGATGCGCATGATCTTGCGCGGGCCCCCCTTGAGCCGCGAGAGCTGAATCACCATGTTCAGGGCCGACGCGATGTACTGGCGAATGACCGGCACCGGCATGTCGAAGCCCGCCATCATCACCATGATCTCCAGACGCGTGAGGGCGTCGCGCGGATCGTTGGCGTGGATTGTCGTCAGCGAACCCTCGTGGCCCGTGTTCATCGCCTGGAGCATGTCGAGCGCTTCAGGCCCGCGGACTTCGCCCAGGATGATGCGGTCGGGGCGCATGCGCAGGCTGTTGCGGACGAGATCGCGCTGCTTGACTTCGCCCACGCCTTCGAGGTTGGCGGGCCGGGTCTCGAGCCGAACGACGTGGGGCTGCTGCAGTTTCAGTTCGGCGGAGTCCTCAATGGTGACGAGCCGTTCTTCCGTCGGAATGAAACGCGAAAGGATGTTCAGAAGCGTCGTCTTGCCGGAGCCGGTGCCGCCGGACACCATGAGGCTGATGCGGGCGGCGACGACGGCCTTTAGTAGCTCGAGAAAGTCCGCGGGCATGGTGGCGTTGGCGATCATGTCGTCGCTGGTGAGCCGAATGCCGAAACGCCGAATCGACAGCACCGGGCCCTCCAGCGACAACGGCGGCACGATCGCGTTCACGCGCGAACCGTCCGGCAAGCGCGCGTCGACCATCGGCGACATCTCGTCCGCGCGCCGACCGACCCGCGCCGCGATCCGCTGAATGATCTGCATCAAATGGGCATCGTCGGCGAAAACCAGGTTCGTCTTCTCCAGCCGGCCGTGCCGTTCGATGAAGACTTGATTCGGACCGTTCACCAGGATGTCGCTGATCTGCGGATCCTTCATCAGCGGCTCGAGCGGCCCCAGCCCGAAAATCTCGGCCATGATCTCGTCGAGCAGACGTTCGCGGTCCGCCTCGTTGAGCAGTTCGGGCGTGTTCTGCGTCATCTGCAGCGCGAGGTTGCGGATCTCGCGGCGCAGGCGTTCTTGCTTCCAGTGGCCGAGCCGAGAGATGTCGATGGTTTCGACGATTTGCCGATGGATCTCCGCCTTGAGCTTTTGAAAGCGCTGCGGGAACGACGGAGCGGGCTTCAGCGGGTCGTCGGAAAAGAATGCCATGACCAAATTCCTGGTAAGACGTCGATAAGCCCAACGGGTGAGGTACTCCGAACCCTTGGGATGCAGCCCGCGTGAAAATCCCAGGGGTTCGGAGTACCTCACCCGCTGGGCTTCGATTTACTGACGCCGTTCACGGAATGGGCGATCTGATCGAAGGTGCGCGCGATCTTCGCCCAGCGGCTCCCCTGCAGCACGGAATATCCCTGGTTGATCGCATAGTTGACGCGCCCCGGATCGTCGGGAACCCAGTGGGCGACCTTCGTCCCGAGCGTCTCCTCCGCCTTGCGCCAGGCGATCTGCCGACGCTGGCCGTAACGGTTGCCGACCAGGCAGATCTTCTCGAGCGGCGTCCCTCGATCGATTAGTTTCTTGAGCAGCACTTGCGTGAGCCGAAGGCTGGGGACGTCGAGTCGGAAGACGACGACGACGCGGTCGGAGAATTCGAGCGTCGCCTGGACGCCGAGGTTGAGGATTTGATGGCCCAGATCGACGACGACGTAGTCGGCAATGCTGCGCAGGAGCGCGACGATGTGTTTGCCGGCGGCGGGCTGCAAGGGCGCCGACTCGAGGGTGCCCGGCGCGTCGGCGAGGACTTGCATGCCGCTGGCATGTTCGGTGAGGGCCTGGCGGATGGTCTTGAGATCCATGCGGTCCCAATCGCGCAGCACCTCGGCGACATTGTTCTTGGGTTTGAGATCCAGATCGAGCGCGAGTTCGGGGATGCCGGCTCCAAGCTCGGCGAGCACGACCTGCTTGGGCGCCCGCGCCAGGAGCGCGAACGCCAGACCGGAAGCAACGGTGGTGACCCCGGTGCCGGGGATGGCGCCGACGACGCTGATCGTGTGCCCCTTGCGAAACGAGACGGCGCCTGTCTTGCGCAGCTTGGCGAGCGCCTTGAGGAGTTCGTCCCGGGCGTTGTCGATATCGATGAACTCGCGGGCGCCGGCGCGGAGCACCTCGAGCACCTGACGGGCGTCGTCGGTTGCACCGATCGCCAGGATCGGCGTCGAGACTTTAGCCGACGCGCCCTGGATCGCTTCCACGCCCTGATGCGGCTCGTGTCCGATCGCAACCAATACCAATTCCGCCTCGGCTTCCACGAGCCGATGGTGCAGCTTCGAGTAGGGGACGCAATCGTCGGCGCCGCACTCCAGCCCGAGGTTGAGGACCATTTGGCGGTACCAATCGCGCTGGTCGACGTGATCGAAGGCAACGACGGTGCGCATGGAGTTCTCTCTAGTCACACATCCGCAGCCGGCAGACGTACAAATTCTCGAGCAACCGGCGCACGGGCGGAACGAACGCAGCATTCCGAGAGGGCGCCGTCAGCGCGGTAGGCGTGGCGACGAGGCAGGGCGTGAGCGAGAACGTCAAGTAATCATTGTTCATCGCGTCCTTGGCGACGATCACGTTCGAAACCTTGCCGGCGACGAACTGCGTGAGCGTAACCTTCCCTCCCCCTACATCATACGTGATGTAGACCGGAAAAACCTTACAAGCGTTCGAATTGGCCGCGGTCTGCAACGCGAATTGCAGGTCGTCGAAGTCGATCGTCGCCGGCAAAGGCCCCGCATAATGATCGACGATTACCTGGTTCGTGGTTGAGTCCAAGACGAACTGCGTGCCGCCGGTTCCGGCCTTGTAGGCTGCGAAATGCGTAGCGGTTACCCCGCCCGTCATCTGTGTGTAGAGTTCTGTATAGGTCGTCGTGCCGATCTTGAGCAGCGCGGCATTGGCCGTCACTCCCGAGAGCGAGGCGTGATGGACCTTGACGGTCAACGTGCCGTACGGAATAGCCCCCATCGCCGGCTTCGGGGATGCGGGGCCTTCGACCTGTTTCTCCCACGAGTCGGCGTTCGCAGTATTCGGATCGACCTGGGGATCGGAAAAGACTGCGAGCGGAAAGAGGGGCGAAACCTGCAGCGACCCCGCGGGCGGAATGGCCGGGTACGGACTCGGATTGGGCGAGAACGGCGGCGAGATCGGATACGGCCCGGAGTCGAAACCGACCACGTAACGATCCAGGGCGGCCGTCGACTGCGTCACCACTTGCGCGTACTTGATCCCCGTGAACGCGTTGCCGAACAGGGGAATCTGATTCTTCCGCTCCACCGTCCGCTGCCCGACGATGCGCACGGCGTTGATCGTCCGGAGTTGCGCGGGCGTGGCCGACGCCTGGTCGATGGCCGTGAAACTCAAGGTCGGCGTGAGCTGTTGCTGGCCGAAAAAGATATCGCCCGCGAGGACGGAGAACGCCGTCCCGTCGACGAAGTTCATGAGCGAAGTCTTCTGAATCTCGGCGATTGCGTCGGTGAGGAGATCCGGAGGTACGTTGTTGTAGATCTGGGCTTCGTCCCCCAGGAGCAGGCGGGTGTCGGCGAGGATGGCGGCGCCTGCCAAGGCGTCGGCGTCCGTGTTGTTCCCCTGCTGCACCTTGGCCAAGACCAGCCGCCAGGTGTTCATCGCCAGCGCCATGGCGATCAGGAACGTCGACATGAACAAGAGATACCACAGGACGACGACGCCTCGGCGCCTGCCCAGTCCCGCGTCGCGCTGGATTCGCCGATAGATCATGGCATCATTTTTGTTTGCAGGTCTTGCAGTTCTTGTGAATCTCCGCGGCCGCCTCCTGCGACGCGAACGTGATGTTCGCATACTGATCCAGCGCGTCATCCGCGAGATTGATCGACGTCTGGACCGAATCGCCGCCCGAAGGCATGGCGCCGGGCGCGAATGCCTGCGGCGGCGGGGCCGTTTGATATCCGCCAGGCGCCATCCCCGCGGGATACCGTAGCACCGTCTTTAACGCGTGGCCTCCATAAATTTCCGTATGCACGAACTGCGGCCGAGGCGGCAGCCCCTGCATGCGCATCTCGATGCCCAGCACCTTCATCAGTTCCGCCTTGCCGATGCGAAGTTGCTGGTTCTTGACGTCAAGCGACTTGTTCTGCTCGTTCTTGGGATCCATGATGCTGCCGTACGCCACCGCGTTGTGCCGCGCGGGCATGACGATCACCGAGCCCTGCTTCTTGGCGTACTCAATGAGCGCGGCGCGATAGTGATTCGCTTCCAGATGGAGCGTCACGACTTGATCTGCCGGCTTCATCTCCGTGAAGATGCTGTCGCGTTTGG
>JBBQPM010000165.1:0-15682 GCA_038217425.1 Gemmatales bacterium | reverse complement strand
CTTGCCCATCACGTACGTCAGCACCATCTTGGCGGCGGTCAGATTGCCTTCGAGCGCCCGGTTCAAGAGAACGCGGGCCAGGGCTTGCAAATCCTCGAGGCTGACGACGGAAGCGAACGCGGCACGGAACTCGGCGGGCGTCGAAAGCGGGGGGCAGGCGATCATGGCGAATCTCCAGGGCAAGGGGATCGAGTACCTCTTTCTAGATATTAACATATGTACACATGCCCTGTCAACGACTTTCCGCAAGATTTTCCGAGAAACGTCCGCCCGGGCGTCGCAGCCGGCGTGCGAGGGGTTTAACGATAGCCGCCCGAGATGTAGAGCGTTTCGCCGGTGATCCAGGACGATTCCGGCGACGCGAGGAAGACGACGGCGCCGACGATGTCATTGGGTTGGCCGATCCTGCCGAGCGGCGTTTGCGCCTCGATCGACTTGCGGAAATCCCCTTCGTGAAGGCCCGCGCTGAGCAGGCCTTCCGTCTCGACCAGGCCGGGATTGATCGAGTTCACCCGGATGCGACGCGCCCCCAACTCCTTGGCCAGCGACCGCGTGATCGCATCGACCGCCGCCTTGGTGGCGCTGTAGACGGCACCGTTGGGCGGAGCCAGCGTCGCCACCACGGAACTGATATTCACGATGCTCCCGCCGGCGGGGCCAAAGTGCTTGGCGGCCTCTTGCGTCGTCAGCAGCAGGCCGAGCACGTTGAGGTTGAACTGCTTGTGGAAGTGCTCGGGCGTGATCGCTTCCAGCGGGGCAAATTCGTAGATGCCCGCGTTGTTGACGAGGATGTCGGCGTTGCCGAACGCTTTCTTCGTCTCCGCAAACAGACGCTGAATGTCTTCGTGTTTGGAGACGTCGGCCTGCACCGCGACGGCCCGGCCATCCTTCTCGGCAATGCGTTTGACGACGGCGTCGGCGCCGGCCTTGCTGCTGGCGTAATTGACGACGACGGCCGCCCCTTCCGCGGCGAGATGTTCGGCGATCGCGGCGCCGATGCCCTTGGACGCCCCGGTGACGACGGCGATTTTTCCCTTGAGTCGGTTCATGGCATTCTCCTTTGTCGAAGGTAAAACAGTCATTCAAAGCGGCTCACGATTGCACCGCATTCGGCGAACCCAGTCGCGTCAGAGCCGGGAGGCGAGTGCGCTTGCAATCCACCTGTGCTCCGGGCGCTGACGCGTCCCGGCTCGCCGGAACGGTTGCAAGATAAGCGCAATCCGTTCTAATCCGAACCTCCGTGAGCGAAAAAGCGGTCAGGATCATGGTACGCCTCGGATGGGCCGGCGGATCATTCGGGTCGATCCCGTTCCGCTCAGAAGGGAATACCAGGCGTCGTCGGGGATCTTACAGACTGAGCTGGAAAAAGTGACTTTCGCCCCGGATGGGGCGGCGGAAGGTAGCCACGGGTGGAGCGCAGCGCAACCCGTGGATGCACGACGAAATTCGACTGCCCCGGCAGGGGCAGAGGAAACTATACTTCCGGGGCAAGATCGTGACGTTTATGTACCAGTGTCCTCGCGCGAAGGTTATGCCGTGGACCTTCGAAAATGAGACGCTTGGAATTGACCTGGCGGCACGGTATGCTGGTTCCATGAACACGCAATCGACTCCCGTCACGTCGTCGAGGCCCAGGCGGCGCTGGTGGCTGGTCGGACTCATCTGCGTCGTCGTCACGGGATGTGTGATTCTGTGCGTGTTGGACCTACTCGGAATCGCCCTCGACCACGACTGGAGTTGCGCCGAGGCGGAAACCGACGCCCTGGAACCGCGCTGGCGGCTCGCCGAACTCGAAGCCGATCGCCCGCCGATTCTCGATGCGGACAACGCCGCTTTGCAGATCCTCCGGGCGCACAGCAAAGCGCCCAAGTTGTGCGTCTCGACGGCGGCGGATTACGACAAGATCTTCGCCGCGTTGAAGCCGACCCAGCGGATGAACTTGCAGCAAATCGACCTGATCCGGAGCCGACTCTACAGCGCGCCGGCGGCAATCGCCGAAGCTCGCAAGCTGAAGGACATGCCGCACGGCCGCTTTGCCATCGAGTTCAGTGCCGATTATATCTGGACGCAGATGCCGGCTCATGATGCGGCTCGTTCGATCTCGGAATGGCTGCTTCATGACGCCTATCTTTTGGCCCAGCAGAATCGCTGCGCTGAGGCGCTGGGCAACTGTCGGGCGATTCTGAACATCGGACGGACGATCGGGGACGATCGCTTTCTGGGTTCCCATTTGAGTCGTATGGGCAATCACCGCAAGTTTGCAGAAACGGCCGAGCGCATCCTCGCCCAGGGAAGTCCGTCCAAGGAGAGCCTGCTCACCTTACAAATGTTGGTGGCGCGCGAGATTGAAGAAAGCAACTGGATCGGCACGCTCAAAGGAGAGCGGGCGGGGTTTCACCACTGCTTTGAGAATATTCGCAATGGCAAGGTGACCCAGCATCCCGTGCCGCGTAAATGGTTCGCCGCCCGAGACAACATGACGCTGGGAGATTGGATCCATGAGGAGTTTCCGAAGTTGGTACTGAAGTACTACCCGGCCCATCTTCGCTTCACGAATCGGCTGATCGAAATTGCGAAACTGCCGCTGCACCAGCAGAAGGCCAAGCTGCAGGAACTTCATGATCATACCGACGGCAAAGCACGCGATCCGCTCGACGGGGCCTCCTTTTCGTTTTGCGTGAGGATTCATGCCTATGAACTCCGCAGTCAGGCAGTGCTGCGAACGACGCTCGTGGCGCTCGCCTGCGAACGGTATCGGCTCGAGCACAAGCGCTGGCCGAAGACGCTGGAGGTGCTGGTTGCCGAGAAGCTGCTCCCTGCGTTGCCCGTCGATCCCGTGGACGGGCAACCCTTGCGGTATCGCGAGGAGGCGGAGGGCATCGTCGTCTATTCCATCGGCATCGATGAAAACGACGACCAAGGCGCCATCGTCCGCGAGCCGTTGGGGAAAGCGGCGTGGTATGTTGCGCCTGCAATTGCGCCGGCTGAAGACATTGGCTTCCGCTTATGGAACGAGCCGTCCCGCCGCATGGCTGCTCCCCCGCCGCCGGTCGTAGAACAAGATCCGTAGCGTGACGGGAACTGTCAATCTTTCTTGGGCTGGACTTTGGGTTCGATCGCCTCGACGGCGGCGATGTTTTCGGGTCCGGAGGCGCCTCCCAGGACCAACAGCCGGTTCTCCCCGGCGGGCACCATGCGGTGCACGAGGCGGGGCTTTTGGAGGGCGCCGACTTCCTCCCAGCGGTCCTTCTTTTCGGTGAGCCGATACACGATCCCGTTGGGCGGGCTGAGGTATAGCTTGCCGTCGCTGACGCAAGCCGCGGGGGAAAAGCCATTTCGGCGTGCGCCCGGGATCGCGGGAGCCGACGACCATTTCTTGGTCTTGGGATCGAGGACGTCGACGGCGAGTTCGATGGTGTTCTCGTCGTCCATGCCGCCGAAGACGTAGACCTTGGCGTCGAACACGGCGGTCTGCAGCGCCCTTCGTTTGAAGGGTTGTGGGATCGTGTCCCAGTGCAGTTTCTTCTGGGAGAGATCGAGAACCAGGGCGTGCTCGTCGTAGTGGTAGCCGTTGCCGCGACCTTTCAGATTCCAGCCGCCGACGACGAGGAGCTGATCGCCGACCACGACGGCATCGTGCGACGACCGGGCCGCGGGGAGGTCGGGCAGCGCCTGCCATTGCTTTGTCTTGGGATCGAAAACGTCGCAACTGGCGACGGAGTGGTTGTCGGCTTTTTCGTCGGGCTTGTTGCGCGGATGCATGCCGCCGATGCGATAGATCTTGCCGGCGTGCGCCACCAGCGCCAGTCCCTGAAGGGGGGGCCCGGCGGGGAGTTCTTCCCAGCCCTTGGCGGGATCGGCCAGGCGCAACCTGCGAAACTTCCCCGTGACCGCCTCGGTGGAATAGACGTGGGTCTTGGCCACGTGCCCGCCGTAAACGTAGACGAATCCGTCCGAGACGGCGGCGCCGAAACTGGAGAAGCTTTCCGGGAGCGGCGGGTAGACTGCTTTCCCCTCCGCACTCCAACCGACGCTCGCCAGCATCCACGCCATCAAACAAGTTGCCATTCGCATCCGCATCTCCCCAGGTAGGCTTCGGTATTTGAGCTGCATTGCATACGCGGAAGAAGGGCCTGGATGCGATGGCGGAGCATGCTCAACTGGAACTCGGTAATTGTAGACTCGACCGGTCGCGATGTGAAGATCCCTTCAACCTAACTTGACGCAATCCCCCTCGCGTCTTCATTCAATGCTCGCGCCTCTTTCGTTTATTGACCCAGGGTCAGTCCGAGCCAACCCCGATGGAAACCTTCCCCATGACGACCAGCGCCATTCAGCGTCAGTACGACGAAGTCATCGCCTCCCGCTACGACCTCGATCCCCAATCCGTCAACGGCGACACCCTTGACCGCGCCGTCGCCCAAATCCGCAAACAGCGACTCCTCGGCGACGGCTCGACCCGGCTCTCCGTCTACGACGTCGGCATGGGCACCGGCATGTTCCTCACCCGCCTCAAAGCCCTCGCCGACGATCAGATCCAACCCTTCGGCCTCGACCTCTCGCCCAAGATGATCGACTGCGCCTACCGCAAGTTTCCCGATCTCGTCGGCACCGTCGACACCGCCGCCAATCTCGACGCCCATTTCCGCGATCAATCGTTCGATCTCATCTGCACCCATTTTATCAGCGGCTTCGTCCCCTTGAGCATCCTGGCGCCCAAAGTCTGGAGCCGACTCGCCGTCGGCGGCTACTGGTCCTACCTCGGCGCGACCAAACGTTCCTACCCCAAACTCCAGGCCAAGGCCGACAGCAAACTCCTCAAGTTCCTTTTCCGCGGGCCCAAACTCGACGTCGAGAGCATGGTCATGAGCCCCGCGAATCGGCAGGAAGTCGTCGACACCCTCAAACAAAACAACTTCGCGATCCGCCAATCCGAAACCTTCGAGCCGAAACTGCGCTTCCGCAACGTCGACGAATTCCTCGAGTTCGCCTACTACGGCGGCTGGCTCACCCCCTTCATCGAAGCGATCGGCCTGCACCAAGCCGGCGCCTTCACGCGCTTCGCACTCAATCGCTTCTTGTTCCCTCTGGAAGATCATCACAGCATCGAAATCCATCTCGCCCAGAAAATCGCCCCCTGACCCAGGAGCGCCATGAAAGTCGCCATCATCTCCGAAGTCTTCCTGCCCAAGATCGACGGCGTCGTCAATCGCACGCTCCATCTCATTCGCCAACTCCCCCAGCACGGCGATGAACTCCTCGTCGTCTGTCCCCAGGCGCCCGGATGCGAGCGCTGCGACATACCCGTGCTGCCGGTGCCGAGCTTTTCGTTTCCGCTCTACCCCGAATATCGCATCGGCCTGCCCGACCGCAGCCTGGCGGCGAAGCTCCGCGCGTTTCGTCCCGACGTGCTGCACTACGTCAACCCCTTCGCGTTCGGCTTTCGCGTCAACGATCTCCTGCGTCAGTCCGGGATGAACGTGCCGAGCGTCTTCTCCTTCCACACGCTGTACGGCGAGTTCGTGAAGGGCTACCAGGCGCTGCGGCCCCTCTCGGCGCTGATCTGGTGGCTGATGCGCAACTACCACAATCGCGCCGACGTAAACCTCACCGTCTCGCCCATCATGCAGGAAGATCTGAAGAGCCGGGGCTTCGAACGCGTCGAGCTTTGGCCCCCGGCCGTCGACAGCGATCTCTTTCATCCGAAGCGCCAAAGCGCCGCGATGCGGAATCGCCTGACGCACGGGCGACCCGAGCGTCCGCTCTTGCTCACGGTCTCGCGTCTGGCGCCCGAGAAGAACGTCGGCTTCCTGGCGAACGTGATGCGCGCGTTTCCCGAATGTACCTTGGCGATCGTGGGGGACGGCCCGACCCGTGCGAACCTGGAGCGCCGCTTCGAGGGGACGGACACCAACTTCTTCGGATACCTGAAGGGGGAAGAGTTGGCCGCCGCGTACGCCTCGGCCGATGCGTTTCTCTACGCGTCGGAAACAGAGACGATGGGCAACGTGGTGCTCGAGGCGATGGCGACCGGCTGTGCCGTGGTCGCGCCGCAGGCCGGCGGCATTCCGAATCTGCTAACCCATGCCGAGTCCGGCTACCTCTACCGACCGCAAGACACGGACGACGCGGTCCGCTGGACGCGCACCATCCTGAAGGAGCCCGAAACCCGTGCCCGCATCGGCGCCGCCGCCCGGCAGACCATCGAAGCGCGGAACTGGGAACACTCGATCGGCCGGGTGCGCGAGGCGTACCTGCAGGCGATCGAGCACTCGGCGCCAAGGCCGGCGTGGGGCGAAAGCATCGCCCGCTTCACGACGAACATGCTGGTCTCGATGTTTCGCTCGACCGCTCGGCGCCGAAAACCGCGGGCAGTTCACGCGGGCACAAAAGAAGGTTGAGCACGATCGGCACCTCGTATATCAAGAGCACCACGAAGAGCACCCGCCCCTTGACGTACTTCCGGTTGAACTCCGTCATGTCGCGCGTGGCCGTGTAGAAGCGATGGCTCCACGACTGGATTTTGGCAAGCGCCGGGATCATGAGGAGGTACGCCCACCACGGCGCCGGGAGCAGCAGCACCGCCGCGATGAGGACGCCGAGAAAAAACGCCATCGCCACGAGGACGCGGAGCGGCACATTCGGCGCCAGGATCAAGAGATACGAAAGCGCCGGGACTGCGAGCACCCCGTCGAGGCCGACGGCCCAGTGGAGCAACCCGTAGACCGCGTACCAGATGCCGAAGAGCGCGGCGAGGTGAATGGCGTTGATGCCCCGCTGCGAATGCCGGCACAGATGGCGGGCGTAGAGTTCGTCGAACTCAATGCGAAACAGGCTGAGGGGCTGGGCTTTCAGGGACTGCATGTTTCTTCCTCCCTAGACCGAACGACTTCCACATTCCGCCGACGGCGGAAATCAAGAGACGATAGAACGGTCGCCGTAAGACGTCGCCGATCGTCGCGCAGATCTGCCGAATCTCGTCCGCATCGGTGGTGAGCGGCGGCGTGATCTTGAGGACGTTCGGTTCATACTGGCAGAAACCGACGAGGACCGGGAAGCGCGGATGCTGCAACATCGCGGACAGATAGAACCAGAAGAGGCGTTTCGCAAACCAGCGCTGCGGCCAGCGCGACGCGTCGAGTTCGATGCCGATCAAAAGCCCGAAGACTCGGACGGCGCGGACGGCTTTGCACGTCGCCAGTTCCTCCACGAGCCGTCGGGCGAACGCCGCGCCCGATTCTGCCACGCGCTCGGCCAATCCCGTTTTCTCCGCGAAGCGAAGGGCGTTCAGCGCCGTCTGATATGCGATCGGATACGAATACCGATCGCGAATGCATTCCGGCAACGTCGAGCCGAGCTGCGTCAGCTTTTGCTGAAGTTGCTGCGAGTAGAGCGTGACGGCGAACGGAATCATCATGTCGGAGACGGCCTTGCCGATGGCGAGCAGATCGGGCGTCACTCCCATGGCGCGGGAAAGCGTGAACGGCCCGGTGCGGAACATGCCCGTTTGAACTTCGTCGATGAGCAGTAAAAATCCATGGCTCGGCCGGGCCGCATCGAGATGGCGCACGATCGCTTCCGGCACGCGGCGCACGCCCCCCACGCCCTGGATCAACTCCATGTGCACGACCGCGACGGGCGTGGTCCGCAGAATCGCCTCGATCTGCATGACGGCGTCGTCGGCGAACGGATCGACGTAGAGCACCTCGGCGTAGAGCGGGTCGAGATGTTGTTTGTACGAGGAATTCCAGGTGCCCGCGAGCGCCAGCAAGGTCTTGCCGCCGAAGCCCGACTTGAGCGCGAGAACGTGTTTGCGCGGGGACTGCGCGACCAGGACGAGCTTGAGCGCGTTCTCGACCGCGCTGGCGCCGCTGACCGCGGGGAGCAGGTTCGGCAATCCGGTCGACGCGTGCAGCCTCGCCTTTAGTTCCCCGGCACAATCGACGTCGGCGAGATCGGCGATTTCCTCGGCATACGTCGGCGGGTTGTGTCCGCGCACGCTGCAGGCGACTCCGCCCACGCCGTCGAAGATCTTGCGGCCGTCGACGAACACGTAGTGCCCTTCGGCGCGGACATCGGGCGTGTCGCATCCCGTCGCCGCGATGGCGTTGGCGAGGGACGGGCTGTAGAGTCGCCGTAAGAGTTTTAGCCGAAGCGCTGGATCGTCCTCGAGACGCCGAAGATCGGCGGCGATCTGGGCGTAACACTCCGGGTCGTCGCGCTCGAGGCAGCTCATGAAGTGCAGCGTCGAGACGGTGTTGGGCTGAAACGTGGTCGAGTGAAAGGTCGATTTCCCGGGCCGATTCCAGTGATCGTAAAGACTCTTGCGGGCCGCGAAGGCGCCGAACGGAACGTCGCGGCACACGAACGATTCGTCGAACACGACGATATCTGGAGAAGCCGACGGCTGCGTCCGCCGATGGACGAGTGCCGCACGATCGGTGCAGACGACGCGCAGCGCCGACGTCGCGACGGGTTCGGAGCCGACCTCGACGACGAAGCCGAACGACGCATCCGCCGATGCCGCGCTGCGGACGATCGTGAGTCCCGGCAGAAACACCACGTCCCCGGACGACGCGAACGATTCCAGTCGGTTCTCGCGGTCGATCACCAGTCCCTGGCTCGGCTTGCCGGTCACGCTGGCGGCGTAACGTGCCAGCTTGATCGCCCCGCTGAGCGCCTCGTCGAAGCTGTTCGCCAGGAACGACTGGTACGGCTCCGACGTCTGCCAGGAAATGTGAATCATGCGTTCCAGGCACAGGCACGTCCCGACGACGTACGGATTCAGGTAGAGCCGAAACAGGTTGGGCAGCTTCTCGCGCAGCATCTGCTCGTAGGTTTCTTCCAGACGTCGACCGGCATCCATGATCACGGCTCTCCTAGTTGCTGTGCTTGCCCGGATTCGAACGGACGACGCCGAACGTCTGCTTCAAGTACGCCTCGAACTTCGCGCGCTGCCAGCGAAACAGGAACAGATCCGCCGAGATGCAGTCATGATCGCGGAACGGCGAATGCTGCCAGCCGTCCCGGCGAATGTAGCGAAGCTGGATCTTCTTGAGCGGCGCCGACGTGTGCGTCTGCCAAAAGAGCGCGAACTCCTCGGCCGTGAAAAACAGCTCGACATGCCAGGCGAGCCGCCGCGTGAGCAGATGCATCAAGTACGACGTGATCGCGTTCTCCTCGAGACGATCCCACAACCGTCCCAGCACATCGCGCGGCATCTCCAAAGTCCCGGTACCCGCCGCATGATAGTAGCGCGCGATCCGCACCGTCGCCGAGGCGGCGCTGGCCTTGCGGATCTCGACGTTGGTCGCCCGCACGTCGCGCAGCGCACTCAGCAATTCGGCGCTGCCGGGATTCAGGGCGTCCTCTTGTTGCAGGAAGTAGCGGGCCTTCGGCTTGACGCGGAGCCAAAGTCGCAGAACGAGCACGTTGCTCGCGAGGTCGTACACCCGATCGCGGAAGGCCGGCTCATCGCTCGAAGCGAGAATGAAGCGGTCGTCGGCGGGATCGTAGAGCAGCACGCGGACGATCGTCTCGGCGACGGTCGACGCATCCGAGGCGGAGCCATGAATGGGAACGAAGAACGCCGTACCCAGGCTGACGTACGAGTAATTTGGGACGACGAAGAGCTCGCGGTCGTCGGCGGCGAGGAAGTCGGTCGCCTTGCGAATCGTGGCGCCGCAGTCGGCCTTGAGGACGTCGACGCCGGCGCGGACGACGCGATTGCAGCGGACGGTGGAGACGACGGTCTTGCCGGGATAGCGATGCCCGAAGTGGACGACGCCGTTGTTGTAGCCGACGACCTTGACGTGCTGGAAGTTGTACGGGTTGCACAGGGTGAGCAATTCGTCGAAGGAGCCGGGGGTCAGGGTATCGACGTTCCAGCGCCGCAAGGCAGGCCGCCAGCGCGCGAGCAGGCGGAGCACCAGGGCGGCGAGATGGCCCAAGAGCAGCAGCGAAAGCACGAAGCAGACGCCGGTGAGGCACGCCGACACGATGCCACGCGCCCGATGTTCGCGAAGCGCGTCGCGCCAGGGGCGATTGGCGCCGAGCACGGCGACGCACTTCCGCGCTGTCGGCGCCTGCCGAATCTTGTCGATGGCCGCGAACAGCTCGGCGTCCGAGACGAAGCAGCTGCGCAGATAGCCCGGCACGAGCGGATACGCGAATCCGTAACGGCGCAGCCCGGTCTCGGAGTTCCCCGCGCGAATCGCCACGACGCGGTCGGCCGTTGTTCGCAGACGCTCCCGCGCAACCCGCTCCGCCTCGGCGGCGGCAGTATCGCCCAGGTGAATGGAGAAGGAACTGACCAGCGCCACGAACCGGGCTCGCATTGGCGCTGCCGGGTCAAGTCGATCGAGGAACAGCACGCGCTGCTCGATCGGTTCCGCCCTGGTCGGCGTAAGTAAAGAGAGGCTGGCCATACTGGACCTTCTGGTTGGGGGTGACGAGCGTTTGCACGTGGACGCCGGGGGGCGTGATCAGCACCGCCGTGGAACCGAGTTCGAACGTCGCGATCCAGTCGCCGCGGCGGACCTCCAGCGGCTTCGACCAGGTCTTCTTGGACAGCGCCCGACGGCGCGGGCGGAAGTCCGCCGCCCCGGGCAACGTGATGTTCCCGACGCCCCAGCCCGCGATCATCACCACCAGGCAAGGCCCCAGCGGCGTCGACAATCGCAAGATCATGCGCTCGTTCAGCGAATACACCGGAAACTCCGCACGCTGACAGGGGGGATGGACCGGCAGCCGATACCCGGGGATGTGGATCACCTCTTCGAGTCGGCCGTCCTGCGGGCTGAAGACGCGATGACAATCGATCGGCGACAAGAAGACGATCGCGTAGTGCCCGTTCTCGAACGGCCGAGTGTCGACCTCCGGGAGCAGCGACGGGAGCGTGTATTCGATGCTCTTGAGCGTGAGGAGCTTGTCGCGGTCGAGTCGGCCGAGATCTTGAACGGTCCCGTCGCAGGGCGAGAGAAACTGCGGCGTGCCGGTCGCGATCGGCCGGCACTCGGGTTTGATGCCGCGCGTGAACAGGGCGTTGAGCGAGGGATACGCCGAGAGAGGCCGTTCCGTTTCGGCCTCGTTGATGCCAGGAGGGTATTTCTTGTTAAAGATCTTGCGGTACAGCGAGGTCCGTAGCTTCCCGGTCGGGATGTGCAGCCGCGCGAGCTTGACGCCGAGGATGGCGACGAGGAAATTCCAGAAGCCGCCGTGAACCTGGCGGGCCTGGCGGAACTGCTCTCGGCGAACTTTCGGAAAGGGCAATCTCATGCGGACTCCGGATTCAAACTTCGCTCGCAACAATGCGGGCGACGCGCAGGGCGTTGGCAATGATCGTGAGCGCCGGCCCGACGCCGAGCGACGTCGGCAGGAAGCTGCCGTCGACCGCGAAGACGTGCGGATGCTGATGCAGCCGGCAGTCGCGGTCCAGGACGGCGTGCTTCGGATCGGAGCCGAAGCGAAGCGTGCCGCATTGATGGGCGACGTGCTCGCTGGAGGCGAAGCTGCTCGTCGCACACGTCCAGGCGCCGGCGCGTTTGAGTATCTGGGCCGTCAACCCCGCGAGTTGCTTGCCTCGCTCGAGATCGTACGGGCTGAAGCGATGCCGCAGCGCCGGCTTACCGTCCGCACCCCACGACACGCGATTCTCGGGATTCGGCAAATCTTCCACGATCCCCACGAGAGGCAACATGCGCCGACGCAGAAACTCCCGCACCGCGCTGGGCATCCAGGGGAGCGCCTTGGCGAGCATCAACGGCCCCGGCAGCGGCAGCGATTGCACCAAGCCGAGCTTGTGCGGATATGTCCCGGTGCCGAAATAGTAATCGGTGAAGCCGACCTGCTTGAGGAATCCCGCGTCAGTCTCCAGGCGCCTGGCGAAAATCCCGACGACGATCGGCGACAGATGCATCATGTAGTTGCGACCGAGCTGCGGATGCTCCAGACCCGACCGCAAGAGCAGTAGCGGCGAGCCGATGGCGCCGGCGGCGAGCACGTAGCGGCGCGCACGATATACGGTGCGCCGGCTCGTGGCGCGTTCGATGACGTGGAAGCCGTCCGCAAGGTCGAGCCGCTCGACGTCGATGCCGGTGAGGACGCGCAGGCCCGGCAGATTGGGCCCGTCCACAAGCTGCGCCGACGAACGTCGGGCGCCGGTCGGACACACGAACCCCGGGCAGGCTCGGCACTCCAGGCACTTGCTCGCGTCGATCGCCAGGGGGAGGCGAAACGGCTGAAGACCCTCTTCGCGATTCGCCGACATCAAACGCTGGTTCAGCGGATGAAGCGGAAGCAGGGCGCCAGCGTAGGCGGCGCTGCCGGAGACGGCGAAGAGACGTTCGGCGTCGGCGTAGTCGTCCCGAAGATCTTCGTAGGTGAGGGGCCAATCCCAGAGGTGGCGAGGCAGGCGGTCGCCGTAGTGTTTGCCGGGATGAAAGTCGTCGGGGTGGGCCCGCATCAGGGCGGCGCCGAAGAGCGCGGTGCCACCCCCCAGTACGCCTCCCATGTACAGCCGACGCGCCGTGCCGTTGACGTCGATAGGGCGATCGTCGTACGGCTTCTTGTCGATGAGCATCGTCTGCTCGTCGGCGGTCGATTCGGGCGGGGGATAGCGGTCGCCCCGTTCCAGGAGCAGCACGCTCTTGCCGGCACGGGCGCATGCGTACGCCAAGGTCGCGCCCCCGGCGCCGCTGCCTGCCACGATCACGTCCGCGTCGTACGTCATCTGCATAATGATGCGGATGGCGTATGAAGGACGCGAACGCAACGCGCGAAGGTTTCGTTAAGATGCGAACGTCGTCATTCCTGACGGAACGCCTTGCTCTGCACCACCTCGTGAATCATCGAACGGACGCCGAAATTCTTGGCGCGCAGGCGTTCGACGATGGCGTCGACCTCGAGCCGATCGGCCGGGGTGAGCGGAGCGCCGATCGCGTAGACCATCAGCTTGGTGACGAGATTGCGCGCGAGGGGCGCCGGGTCGGCGAGCACGATCTTGCGGAACTCGGCGATGCTCTGATACTTCTGCCCATCCTCGGTTTCGCCGCTGGAATCCACAAGCGGGCCCTTGGGATTCATTCGGCCGTTGTCCAGAAATCGATAGCGTTCGCGGAATCGGCCCAGCACGTCGAAGCTCTCCAGCGCGAAGCCAGGCGGGTCCATCTTGGCGTGGCACGCGAAGCACGACGCGTTGTCGCGATGCTTGGCGAGCTGCTCGCGAATGGTGGTGGCGCCGCGAACGTCGGGGTCGATGCCGGTGATGTTCGGAGGCGGCGGCGGGATCGGTCGGCCCAGCAGCCGGCTCGTCACGAACACGCCGCGCACGACCGGCGAGGTCGTCGTGCCGTTCGCGGAGACCTTCAGCACGCTCGCCTGGGTCACGATGCCGCCGCGTTCGCCGTTCGCGGGGAGCGGCACTTCGCGCAACGCCGACCCGTACACGTCCTTGAGACCGTAGAGCTTCGCCAGCGGTTCGTTGACGAACGCGAAATCCGAGTCGACGAGATGCGTGACGCTCAGATCCTTCTTGATCATGTTCGCGAAGAATTGCCGGGTTTCGTTGGCCATCGAGTCGAAAAGATAATGGCTGATGTCCGACTCGAGTTCGCTCTCGGGATAGAGTTGGCGATCGGGCTGATTGCTGCCGATCTCGCGGAGCTTGAGCCATTGGCCCAGGAAACTGTCGAGGAAGCGTTCGAACTTGGGATCGTCCAGGAGCCGATCGGTCTGCGTCTTCATCATCGCCGGCTGAAGGATTTGCCTGGTGTTGGTACGGTTGAGCAGGTCGTCGTCGGGGAGCGAACTCCACAGGAAATACGAAAGTCGGCTCCCCACCGCGAAGTGATCGATCTTGCCCGGCTCGCTGCGCAGGAAGAGGAAGTGGGGCGAGACGAGCACGGCCTTGTACGCAGTGCGCATGGCGTCCTCGAAGGACGATTGCTGATCGAGCCGGGCCTTCACGAGTTTGAGGAACGGCTCGACGCGTTCCTTGGTGAGCGGCCGACGGCAGGCGCGGTAAGTGAATTCCTTAATCAAGCGTTCGGCGTCGACCATGGGGTCGGTCGAGGTCGGGGTAAAATAGTGCGTGATTCCCTTGGGCCGGGACGGCTTGTGCAGCTTGGACTTCGCCTGCCATTCGGCGAGGGGGAGATCGCCGAAGAGCCGGGTGCGCGCGAGCGTGGGCCAGGTCTTGAGGATCGGTCCCTCGGCTTCGACCCATTCGACGGCAATGGCGGGCCCCGCGTAACTCATCGCCCCCTTGGCCAGGCCATGGCCGTGCCGCAGATTGACGGCGTTGAAGTGGATGCTGTCGGTCGGCTCCAGCCAGACCGTCACGGTGCTGAGGCCCGCTTCGTTGGGGGGCGCGTCGAAGTAGCCGAGCACGCGCGTGTCGGTGCTGATGGAGTAGGGCCGGGCGAGTTTCGCGGGTTCGACCTGGCCCTTGTTCCAGTCGAACGTGTAGGCGGAAATCGTGAGTTTGTAGAGCCCGGCCACAGGGATGCGGACGTCGCCCGAGAAGCGATGCTGGGCGGACGAGTCGGAGTGAAAGAACGTGGCGACGGCCTTGAAGCGCGGCAGCTTGCGTAGCTCCGCGGCCTTGAGCGCGACGACGCCCTTCTCGCGATCGAGCACCGGGTGGGCGCCTGAATCGCCGAGCGGAATGGTGGAACCGCTCCCCATGCGATTGACCCAATCGCCGGCGTCCTGCGGCCAAAAACGGATCTTGCGCGTGTCGGGCCGAATCGGCGCCAGCCCGGTCGCCGCCGCCTGATCGAGCGCCAGGTCGGCCGCCTCCAGAAAACGCGCCATCTGCACGTAGGAAATATCCAGACCGTCGCCGACCGTGTCGAAGCCTTCGCTTTCGCCGTCGCGCGGGAGCAGTTCCTTGACTTCGAGCCCCGGGAGATCGAGCAAATCGCGCAGCGAGTACTCGAACTCGTAGCGATTGAGCCGGCGATTGAGCAAGGGCCGAGTCGTGGACTTCGTCTGCTCCGCGATCCAGTTGAGGATTTTCTTGGCGTCGTCGGCCTTGGGTTGCGGCTGTTTCCTGGGGGGCATTTCGCCGTCGCGCAATCGGGCGTAGACGTTGGCCCAGATCTCCGCAGTCTTCTTGTCGCCGAAGTCGGCGGGGAGGTTGTCGAGGCGGAGATCGCCCTTGGGTTTCTTGGCGCCGTGACAGCTCACGCAGTGGGCGGCGAGGAAGGGGCGGATGTGCTCCTGGAATCCAGGCGGCACGTTGCCGTCCTGAGCGTCTCCGCGCACGGCCCCGACAAGCGTTAGAACGCAAACGCCAAAGCAAGTCGCGCGGGACGTCGTCATCTGGAAACTCCGAAATCGATCGGCACGAAGGGGACTGGGACGATCGGAGCGATCCTTCGCACATTCTTGAACTGAAAATCCACAAAGCCGTCGTCGGGGCTAAGGAATACCGCTCCGCCGCCCGCGATAGCCAATCTTCCGTGAGGAATCTCGAGCGTCGAACCGTCTGCCATATCCATCACGAAGGGAAAGAACGGCTCGCGATGAATGAGCTTGATGATGTATTCTTCGACACGTTCCACATGCGTCATCGTGTTCCTCCGTAAAATTCATGTCATTCGGCCTGAAGGGCCGACTCATATATACTGCACGCGGGTGAGAATGAGGCATCATGGCGAGCGGCGCGGCGTAAGCCCGC
>JBBQPM010000164.1:0-15684 GCA_038217425.1 Gemmatales bacterium | reverse complement strand
CCGGCCGTTTATCCGGGTGTTTAACCTCCGGGTTTTGGTGTGCCCCTGGGGATTCCGCTACCTGCCTCGCCAGAATCCATTGGCGCACCCTTCGATTCTCGCCCCCGGGAAATGATTTGACATCGCTGCGTCAACCGGTAGGATGAAATCGAATCTTCGATCCCGCCTCGCCTGATTTCCGGAGCCGTTTTCATGGGCGATCCCAATCGTCGTTCCTTCCTCAAATGGGCCACCCACGGCCTCGGGGCCGTCTTCGGCGCCATCTTCGGCATTCCCATCGTCGCCTTCCTGATCGACCCGCGCCACCGCGCCCAGGCCAGGGCCGACGACTCCCGCGAGATTGACGGCATTGACCTCGCGCAACTCGCGCTCAATCGCCCGCAACAAGGCGTTATCCGCTCCGTCCGCAACGACGCCTGGACCCTTTACCCCAACGACGTCCTGGGCCGAGTCTGGGTGACTCTGCATAAGGAGTTTCCCGATCGAGCGCGGACCGATCCCAATCTCAACATGGACTCAGCCCAGCTGGTTGAGTACGTCAAGATCCTATCGACCACCTGTCCGCACCTGGGTTGCTTCGTCAACGTCCGCTCCGAATTCGCACCCGAAGAGACCGACGCCGTCGCCTTCGTCTGCCCCTGTCACGTCGGTTGTTTCAAACTCGACGGCAATCTTTCGACGCACAATCCCGAGGGCGAAGCGTACAGCAACCCCGCCCCGCGCGGGATGGACGACCTGGTCGGATTCATCCAAAAAGGCAAGCTCCGCGTCTTCTGGAGAACCTTCCGACAGGGCGTCCCCGAGGCGGAAAAACAAGTTGCCGGCTAAGCCGTCTCGCTTTCATGAATTAAGGATTGGGCTGTGAAAACGCTTCTCGACTGGATCGACGATCGCATCGGTTATCGCAAATTCATGCGGCTCATGCTGCTCGAACGCATTCCCGGCGGAGCCAAATGGCGCTACGTCTGGGGGAGTTGCCTCGCCTCCGTCTTCATGATCCAGGTCGTCACCGGCGTTCTGCTCATGACCAGTTACAGCGCCAGCGCCACCGACGCCTGGAGTTCGGTCCATTTCATTCAGTACAAAATGGACTTCGGCTGGCTCATCCGCGGCCTCCACCATTTCGGCTCGCAGACCATGGTCGTCCTGCTCGCACTGCACATGCTGCAAGTCGTCATCGCCGGCGCCCAGCTGCCGCCGCGCGAATTCAACTGGTGGACCGGTCTAGGACTCATGGGCATCGTTCTGGGCCTCAGCCTCACCGGCTACCTGTTGCCCTGGGATCAAAAAGGCTACTACGCCACGCAGGTGGCGACCAACATCGCCGGGCAGGTGCCGATTCTGGGCGCCCAGCTCCAGGCGTTCCTCCTGGGCGGCAAGGACTACGGAAATCACACGCTCAGCCGATTCTTTACGCTCCACGTCTGGGTGCTGCCGTTCTCGCTCATCGCCCTTCTGGTGCTGCACATCGCGCTTTTCCGCAAGCATGGCGTCACCGTGTCGGCGGACGATGACCACGACACGCACGGCCATCTCGACGTCAGCGAGAGCGTGCCGAAGCTGCCTCCGGGCGATGCCTGGTTTTGGCCCGATCAGATCTTCCGCGACCTCTTCGCCGTCATCTGCGTCTTTGGCATCATGGTGGCGCTGGTGATGTTCGCCGGGCACGGCAACAAGATCGAGGACGCGCCGCAAGATCTGTCCCCCTGGTCGTACGATTACTGGGCGAAGGCGGGCCAACGCGGACTCGGCGCCAACCTCGACGCCCCCGCCGACCGCAATGCCACCGGCTACCCCGCGCGCCCCGAGTGGTACTTCCTCTTCCTCTTCCAACTCCTCAAATACTTCGACGGCCCCACCATCCTCGTCGGCACCCTCGTCATCCCCATGGGCGTCAAGTTCCTGCTGTTGATCCTGCCCCTCCTGGGGTACGGCAAAGCGCGACCGTTCGGTTGGGCCTTCGGCATCCTCGCTGTCCTTGCGCTCTTCGCCGGCGTCGCCGTACTCACCGGTCTCGCGTTCATTGACGATTCCATCAAACCCTGGCCCGGCCCGATTCCGCTCACTTCGCTCATCGCCCTCGGGTTCGGCGGAATCGCTATTTTGTCGCTGCTGACGCCCTTTCCCGGCAGATTCTTCGAATCCTTCGCGCCGTTCCTCTTCGGTGCCCTTGGACTGATCGCCTTCTATTTTGAGCCGATCGCACAGAACATGAACGTCTCGGCGGAACTGCCGACTTACGACTTCCGTTGGGGAGGCGGGTCCAAAAAGGCCGAAAAGTACCAGCACGACCGCATCATCGCCGACTTCGAGGCCAAACGCGCCTGCAACGTCGCCATGCTCGGCACCCCCGTTGAAGGCGACGTCTTCCTCTCACGCAATGATCCTGTGGTTCAGGGCCCCAAGCTCTTCAAGGCCAAGTGCGCCACCTGCCATGCCTATTCTCCGTCCGAACGCGAACTCCAGTTCAACCCGCTTTTTCGGGGCTTCCCCTCTGCCGACGAGAAGGCGAAGTTGGCGGCAGAAGCCAAAACGGATCCCGAACCGAAAGAAAGGCCCGCCGACCTCAGCGGCTTCGGTTACAAACCCTGGATTCGCAAGGCCGTCCTCGAACCCGCCAAGCTGTTCGACGGCGTCCACCAAGCCGGCATGATCGGCTGGCGCGAGAGCATTGACGAAGAACGAAAGGAAATGTCCAAGGAGGACGTCGCCCTGCAAGACAAAGAGTTCGATGAAATCATCGATTGGCTCGCCGACCAGCGCCGTCCGGAAAGCGAACGCAATGTCGACGACGAGAGCAAGGAACTTCGCAAGCACGGCATCCCGGCGTTCAAGAAGCATTGCCAGCGCTGCCACACCTTCGAAGATCTCGGCCCCGAAGATATGAAAAACCGGGCCCCCGACCTGACCGCGTACGGGTCCCAGGAATGGATTCGTATGATGATCTGGGCGCCCGATCACCCCCACCGCTATGGCTTCAAAAAGAAGTCCAACGACATGCCCGCCTTCCGCGATCTCGAACGCCCCGGCAGCGAACTCGACATTGCCGATTATCACGGAAAGTACAACAAAAAGCTCATCGTCGGCGCGAACCATCTGTCCGATCTCGATCGCGAGATCATCATTCGATGGCTCACCGGCGACTATCGCATCATTTTCGGCGGCCAACCGATCTCCGGACCGGTCCGGGCGCCGACCAAGGGGCCGTAAACGCTGCGTTTCTAAACGCTATCTTTTCCTTCCTCAGACTCAGGAGAGCAGTATGAATCGGAACAAGTTCGTAGTGGCCGGACTCTTGACGGTCGGCCTGGCATTCGCGGCTTCGCAACTCGTTGCGCAGGGCGACGGCGACTTGCACAAGGTCGTCCTCAAGCTGGGCGCCGACATCAAAGCCGGCAAGACGCCCAAGATCGCCGATGCCGCCAAGGCCGCCGATCTCGAAGAATGGATGCACACCATGAAGCCCAGTAAGAACAAGGGCCTCAAGATCGGCAGTATCGACGGCATTGAAAAAGCCCTGCAAACCATCTCGCGCGACGGTCCCAGCAAGGCCCAAATCGCGGGCGCCAAGGATCTCGAAGAAGTCGGCTACATCCTGCAGGGTCTGGGCCAGGTCTTCGAAGCCCTGCCCACCTCCAAGGGCAAGAAAGAAAAGGCGTGGAAGGGCTTCACCGATGCCATGGTGGACGGCGGCAAGAAGCTGTCCGTCGCCGCCAAGGGTGGCAACGGCGCCGACATCCAGGCTGCCGCCAAGGTCGCCAACCAGGCGTGCGTCGGCTGCCACTCGAAGTACAAGTAACGCGAAGGCAGGCGAGCGGGGGACGTTAGTCCCCCGGTTCGTCGCTTTCTCCCGACCGAGACCGTCGATTTTGCTTATTCCGCAGAATAGCACACGTACCGGGGGACTTACGTCCCCCGCTCGCCAATTCCTCAAGCAGCCCCTCATGCTCCCCCGCTACGTCCGTATGTGGCTCGCCCTCGCCCGCTTCAGCCTGGCCCGCGAACTCGCGTTTCGCGGCAACTTCCTCGTCAAGATCTCCGTCGAGATCATGTGGCTCGCCATCCTTCTTGTCTTCTACGACACCGTCTTCTCCAAAACCGACGTCGTCGCCGACTGGACCCAGACGCAATACCTGTTCTTCGTCGGCTGCAGCTTCGCCCTCAACGGCCTTATCGAAACGCTCTTCCTCGAAAACTGCCAGGGCTACGCCGAGCTGATCCGCACCGGCGATCTCGATTTTTACTTACTGAAGCCCATCGACGAGCAATTCCTGGTCTCGTGCCGGACCGTCGACTGGTCGTGCATCGCGAACGTCTTCATGGGCGCGGGCGTGATGCTCTACGCCCTGCGCGATCTCGGCTGGCCCGGCTTCGGGACGACGCTCCTGTTTCTCGTGCTGATGGCCTGCGGCTTGATGATCGCGTTCAGCTTCCTGGTGATGCTGATGGCGCTTTCAGTCTGGTTCATGCGGAATCAGAGCCTGATGGAAATGTGGTGGCTCTTCACGACGCTGATGCGCTACCCGCGCGAGATCTTTCGCGGGACGCTTGCCACCCCCGTCGGCATGTTTTTCACCTTCGTGGCGCCGATCATGCTCGTCACGAACATCCCCGCCGGCGTCATGGTGCAAAAGATCACCGACCCGCTCTGGATCGGCTACATGCTGCTGGCCACGCTCGCGGTCCTTGGGACGAGCAGATGGATCTTCCGCTATTCGTTGGCTCGGTACCGCAGCGCGAGCAGTTGACCCAAGCGAGCCTTACGAGCCGGATGAGTAGGCGCGTGAGGTATAAGTCCCCGCTCGCCTTATACGTCACGGTTGCGGCTGCGCGGTGACGGCGCCGATCCTGGTTCGAGGCCGGCTGAGATCGACGTTGACGATGTCGCGACGGTCGTCGCTCCCCTTATTCTCGGCCAGGTCGACGGCCTCGACCTTGACGTAAAACTCGTACGGGACGGCGTCGCCGGTGGGCATGACCCAGGTGTAGCTGCCGAGGTTGGCGATGCGTGCAGGGGTGATGGGGCGCCAATCTCGGGCGCCGGGGTCGCTGAGCTTGGGCGAGAAGTAGATCTGAATCGGGGCGGCGTGGAGTTGCTTGTTGTCGCGGGCGGTCCACTCGATCGTGACTTTGCCCTTGTCAGGGCCGACGCCGACCTTCACGCGGTCGAGCTTCACCGTCGGCGGCGTCAAATCGACGTCGATCCACTTTTGCGGCTTCTCGCCCGGCTGCGGCGGCGAATCGCCCAGGTCGGCGCCGCTCTTGGCGATGATCGTCACCCCGTACAACCCTTCCTTCGGTACGTTGAACGCCAGGCGATTTCGGCCCCCGTCGCCCGGTTCGTACGGCGCCTCGGGCATCGTCTCCCAGGTTCGGCCCAGGTCGGTCGTGTACCAGAGCTGCAGTTTTTTGACGCCCGAGCGTCCCACGTCTTCCAGCGTGAAGTCGAGCACCACCGACGTGTGATTGACGAAGTGCCGATCGGCCATCGCCGGCGATCCGGGAATTTCCATCGGCAACGTCGTTGGACTTCCCGGAGGCGGAACGGCGGGCTTGAACGAATCGCCGCCGGTGAAGAGGCTGATGGGGAGAGTGACGAAATCGACGCCGGGATTGCCGGCTCGATCGCGGGCGGTGAGTCGAACTTCGACGGAGCCGGGGAAGTTGGGCGTCCAGTAATGGCTGTTGATGCCGGGCGCGACGATGAGCGGAGTCCAGGCCAAGCCGCTGCCGGAGGGGCGATACTCGAGCCGGAGCGCATCGGGGAGGCTGGGGGCGAAGTGGGTTTCGCGGATGTCCCACGAGACGCCGACCTCGCTGCCGCGTGGCTGCAAGGGTTTCAGCTTGACGACTGGCGCGGTCCAGTCCACCATGATTTGCAGCATCGCCTTGAGTTGGCTGTTCTCGGCGGGATACGGCGGCCCGCTGGTGCGCAGCATCTTGACGGCGAACCAGTGCAGACCTTCGCCCCGGGCCTGGTAGGTCGGGAAACTCTTATCGCGCGGCGAGGCGGCGGAAGCGTAATCCCAACTCTGGCCTTCGTTGGTCGAAACGTAAAGTTCGATTTTGTCGAGCACGGTCTCGGCGCCCGCGGGGACGTTGAACGGCACTTTGAATTGCTTGTAGGGAAGATAGACGACGCCGGGCGTGGGTTGGGCCCATCCCTTGCCCAGGGGGCAAAGGAGCCACAACGTCAGTAGCCCGGTCCAAAGACGCATTGAGTTCTTTCCGGGGAGTCCAAAGGTGCCTACCTCCATCTGCGTCCGTGCCGATAGAGTCTTGTTCTCTTCCATCGACATCGTCCGCGGCGCGACTTGAATCCAAAGGGGAAAACGGAGTCGATTCGAGCCAGGTTGACGGTCCTGCCGATCGCGGCGCTTGCGAGGCCCCGGGGGTTTCGCCATAATAAGCAAATTGAGCGAGTGCGCGGGCGAGAATTGAATCCAAGAAAATCTAAGCCACAGAGGGCACAGAGGTCACAGAGAGTAAGAAAGAGCGGTGAGCATCGGGAAGGTCCGCTTTTTTTCTCTGTGTCCTCGGAGCCCTCTGTGGCTCGTTTTGTTGTTGCCCACATGAGGATTGCCGATGCCCGAGTTGCACCCTCAGGTGCGCTGGTTTCCGCAGCCGGAGACGACCAATCACGATCAAGCGCCGCTGGCGCCCGAGGCGGATTTTTTCGGCTATCCGCCGCCGGAAATCGGGCCCATCATCTCCGCCGACACCGATCTTCTGGAGACCGACCAGCCCCGCTCGATCGAGGCGCGGGCTGGCATTGTCATGGGCAGCGTCTTCGGCGGCCTCGTTCTGGGGCTTGCCTTCATCATTCTCACCAAGACGACCGAGCCGGCCTGGTGGATCCCTTGGCTCCTGCTCCCGGCGTCTATTTTTGGCGTGATCGCGTGGTTGAGAACGCGGTTTCGGCGGACGTGCCATTTCGTCGGTCAGTACGGCTGCGCCCTGTTTCGCTGCTCCGGTCGCCGGGATCGCGTGCGGCACTGGGAGTGGTTCCATTTCTCCCAGGCCGCCCATCTGCGCACCACGATGACGCATCGCTACGTCAACGGCTCGTATCAAGGAACCGACTACGTGTTTCTCTGGACTGACGACCGAGGCCTGGCCTGTTACCGAATCGCCGGGACGCACGGCGCGCTCAACGAACTGCCGCGAACGGGGGATTTGTTCCACTACGCGAACATGGCCGAGCTGAGCTGGACGAGGTTCCTGCTTGAGCGGTTGAGCGCGGGGCTGGATCGGTACGGCTGGCATCAGTTCAACCTGGGGGGAGACGACTTCCTGCGCATGGGACACGGGTGGATCGAGTTCACGATGCGCGGCGAATCGACGCGGCTGGATCAGTTCGATCTGCAGCAGGCGAGCCTCGCGCAGGGGATCTTCAAAGTGAAGCGGCACGGCGCCCAGGAGGGATGGTTCTCCTCGACCGGCGTTTTCACCTTCAACTACCGCGACATGGCCAACGCCCGCTTGTTCTTGACGCTCTATAATCAACTGATCGGCCCGCTTGGGACATGAGCGTCCGGAGCGGGGAAAAACGCTACAATGCCCTCAGAACCGAAGCGACGTGGGGAGCGATCATGCAGCGCCTTGCCTGGGGACGAGACGGCGTGGAGTTGGACTTTGCCGAGGGTCAGCTCGTGCCGCTGGAGCGCGCGGCCGACGCGGCGCCGCTGGCCGACCCCGCCGCCGCCGTGGCCGAGGCGCTGGAAGCGCCGCTCGAATTCCCCGCACTGCGCCGCGCGCTCACGCCCGACGATCATGTCGCCGTCTTCGTCGATCAAAGCCTGCCGGGCCTCGCCGGTCTGCTCACGCCGATCATGGACCATCTGGGCAAGGCGGGCATCGGGCCCGAAGCCGTCACCCTGCTGTGCCTGCCCGGCGGCGACGAAAGCTGGATCGACCACCTCCCCGACGAATATTCCGAAGTGCAGATCGAGATCCATCAGCCTGCTGAGCGAAAGAAGCTCGCCTACCTGGCGACCACCAAGAAAGGCCGACGCGTCTACCTCAACCGCACCGCGGTCGACGCCGACCAGCTGGTTCTCCTCGCACGGCGGCGCTACGATTGCCGGCTTGGTTACACGGGCGGCGAGACGTCGCTCTTCCCCACGCTCAGCGACGAAGCGGTCCTGGGCGAGTTTTTCAAGCAGCACCATTTCCGCATGCCGCGCGCCGATCATCCGTGGGAGGGCAGCAAGGAAGCGTCGGAGATCGCCTGGCTTCTGGGGACGCCGTTCTTCGTGCAGATCATCGAAGGCGTGGGACCAACCGTGACCCAGGTCGTCGCGGGCACCATCGATAGCATCCCCGCGGGCAAGCGGGCGCTCGACCGGCACTGGCGCCTGTCGAGTTCCGAGTCGGCGGACCTCGTTATCACGAGCCTGGTCGGCAGCGACCATTCGTTCGAAGACGTGGCCCGGGCGTTCTGGATCGGGTCGCAGGTCGTAAAGCCGCGCGGCCGAGTGGTCGTACTCAGCGACGCCAGGCCGGAGTTGGGGCCCAGCGCCGGGCTCATGCGCAATTACGAAAGCCCCGCCGAGGCCGGGTCGCTGCTGCTCAAGGAGATGCCGCACGACGTCGAAGGGGGCGTACTCTGGTCACAGGCGGCACAGACGGCCCGGCTCTATTTGCTCAGCCGGCTGCCAAGCGACGCGGTCGAGGAGATGTTCGCGACGCCGTTGGAAAAGGCGGGACAGGTCCAGCGGCTCATCGCCCAGAGCCCGCGCTGCGTGATGTTCGCGGACGGACACAAGACCTTGGCCGAGATCCGGTAAAACCATGATTCGACTTACGCTGACCTCGATTCTTTTCGCTTCCCTCGCTCAGGCGCAAGACCCGCAACTCACGTCGATCTTCCCCGCCGGTGGCCAGCGCGGCACGACCGTCGAGATCGCGCTCGAGGGCAAAGACCTCAAGGACGCGGATCGAATTTTCGTCGCCGGCGCCAACTTGATCGTTCCGAAAACCGCGACGGGCAAATTCGCGCTCGCCTTGCCCGCCGACCTTGCGCCCGGCGATTACGATGTTTGGGCGGTCACCCCCAAGGGCCTCAGCAATCCGCGCCGCTTCGCCGTCGGCACGTTGCCCGAGCAAAACGAGAAGCCCAAGAACGACGACGCCAAGAGCGCGGAGGACGTGAAACTCCCGATCGTCCTCAACGGCATGCTCGAGACGCCGTTCGACCGTGATTATTTTCGCTTCGATCTGTCCGCGGGTCAGGAGATCGCGATCCATTTTCGCTCCGAGACGCTCGACGGCAGCGCCCGCCCGGCGCTGACGGTGTTCGGCCCCAGCGGCAAGGAACTCCGGCACGACGACGGCCGCGACGCCGAGCCGATGATGCCGTTTCAGGCGCCCGAGGCGGGGAGCTACGTCCTCAAACTCGAGGAGCGCGCCTACGGCAAGGGGGACAACAACGTCTACCGCCTGGCGCTGCTCACCGGCCCGTACGCCGTCGGCGTCTATCCGCAGGTTCTCCAGCGCGGCACGGCACAAGAAGTCGCGATCTTCGGCTACCGCCTGCCGGGCGGCGTCTCGGCGGGTACGGATTTTCCCCCCGGAATGCAGTCGGTCCGCGTGCGCGTGAAGGCCCCGCAGCAGGGCGATGCCGACGCCGGCGGGTACACGCTCTCCAGTGCCTCGTCCCTCGAAGGCTTTCACTACCGCCATCCTGAAATCTATGGCGACCTCCGCTTCGGTCTGACCGACGGCCCAGTCCTCCTCGACGGCGATCGGCGTCATGCGAGGAAAGAAGACGCGCTTGCGATCCCGACGCCAAGCTGCGTCGCGGGGCGCTTCGTGAAACCCCGGCAAGTCGACTGGTATCGCTTTCCCGCCAAGAAGGGGCACACGTACTGGATCGAAGCGGTCGGCGAGCGCGACGGCAAAGTCATGGACCTCGACCTCGCTATCCACGACGCCAAGGGAGCGTGGCTCGAAACCTTCGGCGATTTCGCGCTCGGCAAGAAGGAGACGGCGCCGTTCCCCATCAACACCTACGATGCGAAAGGCGCGTGGAAGGCCGAGGCGGACGGGGACTACCTGATCGCCGTCCGCGACCTGTTCGGCACGACGCGCTGGGGCGTCGACCGGACCTATCGGCTCAGCGTCGACAAACGCCGGGAGTCCGTTAGCGTCGCGGCGCTGCCGACGGCGCCGAACCAGCGCGGCTACGCCCTCGCGCCAGGCGGCAGCGTGACGATCCCGTTGCTGGTGCAGCGTCTTGGAGGCCACGAAGGCCCGATCGTCATCCGTGCCGTGAACTTTCCCGCGGGCGTCACGGCCAGTGAAGTCACGCTCGACAAACAGGCCGGGACATTTACGCTAAGCGCCGCCAAGGACGCGGCCCCGTGGATCGGGACGTTGACGCTGACTGCAGAAGCGAAGCTCGACGGCAAATCCGCGACGGCGCCGGTGCTCGACCTGACGCTCGTGCGTGCCGGCCTGATCCGGCGAACGGCAGGCGTGGCGGTTGCAGTGCTAGGCAATACTACGTAGTCGGTCGCAAGAGTAAGAAAGACAAGCCACAGAGGTCACAGAGAACCCAGAGAAATCAAAGAATTCCAGATTCGCACCTTTCCGCGTTTCTTCTCTCCTTCTCTCTTCCTCTGTGTTCTCTGTGACCTCTGTGGCTCATTCGATCGAGATGCACATGCCAGCCGATCTCAAGATTCCGCTCTCGACCGTCGACTTCGCATCCTGCGATTTCGCGGAGGGACGCACCGACGTCGCGCCGTCCTGCTCGACCAAGCTCGACATCGCCGGCTCGGCGGCGCGCTGGCGCGCGGAAGGCAAGCCCGGCGCCCTCGACACGGGCCGTTACGTCATGAAGTTTCGCGCCTGGGGCAAGGGGCCGCCGCTCGTCATCATCCCCGGACTGTGCGACGATGCCGCGTCGTTCGTGCTGCCGATGGCCCGGCTCAGCGAACAATTCTGCGTCATCGCCTACGACCTTCCTACCGGGAACGGCGACGGCGCCCGGCTGCGAAGCCATGGCCCCGACGCTCTCGTCGAGGATCTCCTGGCCCTGCTCGATCATCTGCAACTTTCGCGCACGCATCTTCTGGGGAGTTCGTTCGGCTCGACCATCGCCTTGCGGTTTGCCGCCCGGCATCCCGAGCGCTGTTCGCGCTTGATGCTGCAAGGGGGCTTCGCCCATCGCCCGCTGGCTCGGCCCGAAATATTACTCGCGAACTTCGCACGCTACTGGCGCGGGCCGATCGAACGGCTGCCGATCCGCAAGGCGGTGCTCGAGAAGAATCACCGTACGAGCTTTGCCGGGCGGGAAGCGGGCGCCTGGGAATTTTTCCTCGAGGCGAGCGGTCGGCCGCCGATGGCTGCCGTCGCCCATCGCTGCCTGATTTTGCACGGCACCGACCTGCGCGGCATCTTGCCGCGCGTCATGCAGCCGACGCTGCTCATTTGCGGCGAAAGCGATCCGCTCGTCGGCCGAGAGTGCGAACGGGTCTTGATGGCGGGATTGCCCAGCGTCGCCCGCGCCGAGATCGAGGGGTGCGGGCATCTGCCTCAGTACACGCATCCGGAAGTCTTCGCGGAAGTGATCGGCCAATTTCTGCTGCGGGAGCTGACATGAACCGGCCCGCCGCCGAGACCGCGCCTCCCGCCTGGCTCGTCTTCTTCGCCTTCGCCAGCATCTACTTGACCTGGGGCACCACCTACAAGGCGATGGCGATCGGCGTCCGGGACGAACACCTCCCACCCCTTCTGTTCGGCGGCACCCGCGTCCTATGCGGCGGCGTCGTTCTCTGGTTCATTCAACTCCTCCGCGGCGAATCGCTCAGGCTCACGCTCCGGCAAACCGGTTGGCTCGTTCTCGTAGGAGCCATGTTATTCGTCGGCGGCAACGGCCTCATCACGCTCGGCCTACGCACCGTCCCCAGCGGCACCAGCGCCGTCATTGCCGCCTCGACGCCCCTGTGGATGGCATTCTTCTCCCTGCTGTTGCCGCACGGCGACCGTCTGCGCGCGCTCGGCTGGGCCGGGCTGGCGCTGGGCATGGTCGGCGTCTTCCTGCTCGCGCAAAAGCCCACGGGGAACGAGCCGTTCCGCTGGCTCGACGTCGGTTTCTGCTTCGGCTCCGCCCTCGCCTGGGGCATCGGTTCGCTGCTCGTGCGCCATCTGTACATACCGCTGCCGCGCATGACGTCGGCCAGCTATCAGATGCTGTTCGGCGGCCTCGCCCAGATCGGCGCCGGCCTCTTGCTCGGCGAAAGCGAACAGGTTCCCGCGCAGCTTTCGACGGCGGCGGTGCTGACGTTCCTGTATCTGCTGTGCGTCGGCTCGCTGTGGGGGTTTCTCGCGTTCAACTGGCTCCTGGGTCACGTCTCCGCCGCCAAGGTCGGGACGTATTCGTACGTCAATCCCGCGATCGCGATCTTGATCGGCTGGTACGCCGGAGAGGCGATGACGTTCCCGCTTCTGGCCGGCATGACGATCATCCTGCTCGCGGTGTTCCTGGTGCGTCAGGGGGAGAAACGGCCGTTGCCGAAGACGCCGACGGAATGACGAAAATGGTTGCGTGACGGCGGGGGATATGTTCCAATCGAGAAGTCATTCGCCCCTAACTCCCGAGGAATGTTATGATGCGTACCACGTTATGCACGCTGGCCCTGTTGGCCGTCTCTGCGCTGCGAGCCGACACCGGCAATCCGAATCTCAAATCGATCGAAGCCCTGACCTTCGGCCCCAACGGCCTGCTCGTGATCGGCGACGGCAAGGGCGCCCAGATCGTGACGATCGACACCGGCGACGTCTCGCCCACGTCGTGGACCAAGACCGAGATCCTCGACATCCAGGGCCATCTCGGCGCCAAGCTCGGCACCGACGCCAAGGGCATCTCGATCATCAAGATGACCGTCAACCCCGCCTCGCAACGGGCGTATGTCGCGATCAAGCACCTCGCCACCAAGAAGGACATGATCGTTATCATCGAAGGCAACGGCGACGTTCGCGAGCTGAACCTCGAGAAGGTCAATTTCCAGGCTTACCCGATCGCGGGCAAGGACAAGGCGGCGGTGACCAGAATCGCCGACGTCGCCGTGGCGGGCGACCGCATCCTCGCCGCCGGCCAGGCGAGCGAAGTCTTCTCTTCGAAGGTCTTCTCGATAGTGCTCAAGCCGAGCATCGTGCCGATCGCGTTTAGCACCGAGACGTTCCACATCGCCCACAAGAACTGGGACACCAAGGCCCCGATCTTCACCGTCATTCCCTACGAATCGAAGGGAAAGCAGTACATCGTGGGCGCCTTCACGTGCACGCCGATCGTGAAGTTCGGGCTCGACGAGATGAAAGCGGGCGGCCAGGTCAAGGGCGAAAGCATCATCGAAATCGGTTCGGGCAATCGGCCCCGCGATATGTTCACCTACGAAAAGGGGGGCAAGAAATACATCCTGATGAGCATGGAACGCTTCCACCACGCCAAGAACCCGGTCGGCTCGAGCCCCTTCTGGGCGTGCAAGGTCGATCACGATCTGCTTGAAGAGACGACGAATGTCAACGACAAGGCGCTGTGGCGCGTGAAGGGCGACGCCAAGAAGGGGCTCACCGACCGCGCCGTCCCCGCCGAGGCGTATTTCGGCGTCGTGCACATGGATCGACTCAACACCGAGAAGGCTCTGGTCCTGCGCAACGGCGACAAGGAAGTGCTGAACCTCAAGGTGCTCGACCTGCCGTGAGTTTGCGATTCCAAGCCCGCAGCGCCAGCAAGGAGCCCATTCGAACCTTGCTGGCGCTGCGGGCTCTCCGATTTTGGCGGTTCCTCTCATGCTCCGTATCGGTAACGGCTGCGGCTTCTGGGGCGATAATCTCGACGCGCCGGTGCTTCTGGCCCAGGCGGGCGGACTCGACTATCTGACCCTCGAATATCTCGCTGAACTCACCATGTCGATCCTCGCGCTGCAAAAGCAGAAGGATCCGCAGACCGGATACGCCGGCGATTTCCTCGACGTCCTCGCTCGCCTCGTTCCCGTCTGGAAGACCCAACCCAAACTCAAGATCGTCACCAACGCCGGCGGCATGAATCCGCGCGTTCTCGGCCAAAAAGCCCAGGCCCTGCTGCGCCAACAGGGGCTCGAAAAAAAGATCGCGGTCGTCACCGGCGACGACCTGCTGCCGAACCTCGACGCCCTTCTCGCTCATGCGCCGCTGACCAATCTCGACACCGGCGAACCGTTCGCAACGATTCGCTCCCGCGTCGTTAGCGCGAATGCGTACCTCGGCGCGGAGCCGATTGTGCGCGGGTTGCGGCAAGGCGCCGAGCTGGTGATCACCGGCCGAGTCGCCGACGCGTCGCTCGCCGTGGGGCCTGCCGTGTACGAGTTCGATTGGGCCTGGGACGATTGGCGCCGGCTCGGCCTGGCGAGCGTCGCGGGACATCTCCTGGAGTGCGGCGCCCAGGTCACCGGCGGCCTCTGGTGCAATTACTTAGAAGCTCCCGATCTGGCGAACGTCGGCTATCCCTTCGTCGACATGGAAGCGGACGGCACGTTCACGGTCGGCAAACCGACCGGGACCGGCGGCGCTGTCAACCGAGAAACCGTGTCCGAGCAACTCCTCTACGAAGTCGGCGATCCGGCCGCGTATTTGACCCCCGACGTCGTCTGCGATTTCACGAAGGTCCGCCTGGAGAACGCAGGGCCCGATCGCATCCGCATCGCCGACGGCGCGGGGAGGCCGGCGACGCCGACGTACAAGGCGTCGATCGCCTATCGCGACGGCTTCCAGGCGAGCGGTACGCTGGTGATCGCGGGGCCCGGGGCGGCGGCCAAGGCGAATTTCGCGGGACAGATGCTGCTGGACCGCCTGGCCCGCAGCGGGTCGGCGCCGGCGCGGAGTCAAATCGAATGTCTCGGCTCGGGGGATTCGCTGCCGGGCGTCTTGCCGCGCGTCGATGCACCGGAGGTGGTGTTGCGCGTCGCGGTGCACGATGAACGCCGGAGCGTCGTGGAGCGGTTCACGAAGGAATTCGCCCCGCTGGTGACGTCGGGCCCGCCGGGCGTGACAGGGTATACGACGGGCAGGCCGGTTGTGCGTGAAGTCTTCGCGTACTGGCCGGCGCTGATCGCGAAGCATCTGGTGACGCCGGCCGTGGAGGGGCTGACATGATCCCGCTGGCACAGATCGCCCATGGCCGGAGCGGCGACAAAGGGAGTCACGCCAACATCGCGATCATCGCCTACACGCCCGCCGGGTACGCCTGGCTTCGTGAGCATTTGACGGAGGCGAAGGTCGCAGCCTACTTCGCGCCGCTGGGCGCGACGCGCGTCGCGCGCTATGAGGCGGAGAACGTGCTAGGGCTCAATTTCTTGCTGGAGAACGTGCTCGCCGGCGGAGCGAGCCGGTCGCTGCGAAGCGACACGCAGGGCAAGACGCCGGCGCTGGCGCTGTTGCGATTGGAAGTGGAGCCCCCCGCAAATCTCGAGGCGATGGTGCGGAGGTGAGGATTCAAGAAAACGAGCCACAGAGAACACAGAGGACTCAGAGAAAACAAGAATCGTTGAAAGGTCTTCTTTATTCCTTTGTGTTCTCTGTGTTCTCTGTGGCTCGCTTCCTTGTATCCGAGCGCTACATGGCAAGATCGAGAACGCTCACGTCTTCTTCTTCTGCGACTTCGATTTGGCCTTGCGCTCCTCGTCCGCTTGCGTCGCGAAT
>JBBQPM010000163.1:0-15694 GCA_038217425.1 Gemmatales bacterium | reverse complement strand
GCGACCTGGCTCGCCAGAATCCATTGGCGCACCCGCGACCCGTTCGGGCTTGTTTGCCTTTTTTCACTTGTGGTAGAACGGGGGCGGATCTCGTTCACGAATCGAAACCGGGCAGGATGCCATGAAGAATTTTTTGCGGGCGCTGCGTTTCGCTTGGCCCTACCGCTGGCGTTTTTTCGCGTCGCTTGGCTGCGCCCTTCTGGCGGCCGCGGTTTGGAGTCTCAGCTTCACGGCCATTTATCCCGTGCTCAAAATCTTCAGCACCGACCAGAATCTGCAGGAATGGGCGAATTCGGCGATTCAGAAAATCGAGACCGAACAGATCCCGCCTCTGGAAAAACGAGCCGAGGAACTCAAGGAAGTCCTTCGTCAAATCCCCAAAGATCCGACGCTGGATCTCGCCGAGCGCGAGAAGCGAAGCCGGCGCATCACCGGCGACCTCGCCAAGACGGAGTCGAAACTCGAATCCTCGCGCTACGAACTTTACCGCTATCAAGTCACCAAGAAATTCATCGATCAACTCCTGCCGGCCGACCGCTTCCTCACGCTCGTCTGGGTGCTGGGCATGTTGGTCGTCGCGGTCGCCTTCAAGGGCCTCCTCGAATTCGGCCAGGAAACGCTCGTCGGAAACGTCGTTCACTCCGCGCTCTGGCGCCTGCGCAACGCGTTCTTTCGCCGGACGCTTCAACAGGACGTCAACAGCTTCACGACGACGGCCGACCTCATGTCGCGCTTCCAGGCTGACACGGACGTGGTCGCCAACGGCATGAAGATCCTTATGGGCCGAGTGATCGCGGAACCGCTCAAGGCGATCGCGTGCGTCGTGATCGCGTGCTGGATCAGCTGGCAGCTGACGTTCATGTTCTTGATCCTGGTGCCGATCGCGGGCTTCGTGCTCACCAGCGTGGGTCGAATGATGAAGCGCGCGACGCGGCGCGTTCTCGAGCGCATGTCGCGCATGAACGAAATTCTGCAAGAGAGCTTCCTGGGCATTCGCGTCATCAAGGGTTTCGGCCGCGAACCGAAGCAGCGCCGCAAGTACTACGAGGCGACGCTCGAACATTACGAGAAGAGCATGCGCGTGGTGACGCTCGACGCGCTGTCGGGCCCGGTCGTCGAACTGCTCGGCATCGCGGCGATCGTCGGCGCCTTGCTGGCCGGAGCGTATCTCGTGCTCAACCACCAGACGCATCTGTTCGGCATTCGCATGAGCCAGTATCCGCTCGAGATGGAATCGCTGTTGCAACTCTACGCACTGCTCGCTGCGATCTCCGATCCGGTGCGCAAACTTTCGAGCGTTTACACCAAGATCCAGGCGAGCTACGCGGGCGCCGACCGCATCTACCAGGTCATGGACCGCGAACCAAAAATCCAGCACGACCCGATCGGCCTGGAAGCTCCGCGGCACAGGAACGCCATCGAGTTTCGCGACGTCTGCTTCTCGTACGACCACGGCCATCCCATTCTCAGCAACGTCAATCTCGTGGTGCCGCACGGGCAAATCGTCGCTCTGGTCGGCAAGAACGGCTCCGGCAAATCGACGATGCTGAACTTCTTGCCGCGCTTCCTTGATCCCGATCACGGCGCCGTCCTCATCGACGGCGTCGACGTCCGCACCGCGAACGTCCGCTCCGTTCGCAAGCAGATCGGCATCGTCACGCAAGACACCTTCCTTTTCGCGGACACCGTCTACAACAACATCGCGTTCGGCAATCCGCGCGCGAAAAAGGAACAGATCGAGCACGCCGCGAAGTTGGCGAAGGCGCACGAGTTCATTCTGAAGATGCCGCAGGGTTACGAGACGCCGCTGCGCGAGATGGGGCAGAAGTTATCCGGCGGGCAAAAGCAGAAGATCGCGCTGGCGCGGGCGATCCTCGCCGACCCGAGCATCTTGATTCTCGACGAGTTCACGAGTGCCGCGGATGCCGAGAGCGAGATGGAGATTCACCGGATCCTCAAAGATTTCGCGAAGGGCCGAACGTGCTTCGTGATCACGCATCGGCTCAACACGCTGGAGATCGCGGACCGCATCGTAGTGATCGACGACCGCCGAATCTTGGCGGAAGGGACGCACGCGGAGCTATTGCATTCGTGTCCGCTGTATCATCGTCTGCACGAGGCGCATTTCCAACGCCGGGTGGCGTGAACGAGCGCCGCTCTAAAAGAGGCCTTTCCCTGGGGTTCAAGAAAGCATTTGCTAGTCTGACCACGCCGGCCCCGAAAGCATGGCGTCTCTGGAGCCCGGAGGCAGGGAGGACTAAACCAACTCGGAAATCGTCTGGCGGTCGTCGAGCAAGTAGATCGGTCGGCCGTTACGATCGGGAACCGTGGCTCCCATACGGAGAAGCAAGTGCCAGAAACCTCGTAGGGCAAGCGGCTCGCTTGCCAGTTTCTCCCAGGAAATTTCGAACGCCAATGGGGCCTAAAACAGATCGAGCAGCGGTTGGCCGTTGCTGACGGGCTTGGTGAATCCGTCGCGTCCCAGGCGTGTGAGCAACGGCACGTTTAGCGAATGAAAGATGGTGGCGCCCAGGTCCTGCACGGAGACCGGACGGTCCTTGACGTAGGCGCCGATGCGGTCGGATTCGCCGATGACGTTGCCGCCGCGAATGCCGCCGCCCGCCAGGATCGCCGACCAGCACGACGGCCAATGTTGTCGGCCCGGATTCACGTTCGGCTGATTGATTCGCGGCGTTCGGCCGAACTCGCCCATCACGACCACGAGCGTTCGCTCGAGCAAACCCCGTTCGCGCAGATCGACCAGCAGCGCGGAGAGCCCGGCGTCGAGCACCGGCAAGCAATGTCCCATGCCATAGGAACCGTTACCGAAGGCGTTGCCCATGCCCATTTCGCTGCCGTGCATGTCCCAGCTGCTGGCGGGGGGACCACCGCCGGTTTGGCCTGCCGCGGGGCCGGTCCAGCCGTTGACGGTGACGAAGTTGACGCCTGCCTCGACGAGTCGGCGCGCGAGAAGCAAGTTCTGTCCGAGGGGATTCATGCCGTAGCGAGCGCGGATCTGCGCCGGTTCGCGGTGCAGTTCGAAGGCCTGCGGACTCCCCTGGCCGCTGGCGAGCTCCAGGGCGCGGCGCTGGATGTCGTCCCAATCGCGGCGCGCCTGGCGGGTTTCCGTCGCGGGATCGGCGTTGATCGATTGCAGCAGTCGGCCTCGGCCCTCGAGCCGTGCGGGATCGACGACGGGCTTGAGTTCATCGGGGCCGCGAAAGCCCGGCATCGCGGGATGGTTGTTGGCGGCGCCGACGAAGAGCGGCGCGTGCTGGGCGCCGAGGTAGCCGCCTGAACCGATATTGGGGGCGCAGAAGACCGGATCGCCGACGCAGCGGATGAGCCAAACGTAGTTGGCGATGTTGCGTTCGGTGGGGCGCACGCGTGACATGATGGCGCCGAGATACGGCGCGTCGGCGGGGGCGCCGACCTGGCCGCTGAGCAGATGATGCATGGCGTCGAAGTGATTGCTGATATTGCCGACGTGCCTCATCGAGCGGATCAGCGTGATTTCGTTGGCCAGGGCGGGGAGTTGGGTGTGCAGTTCACTGATGCGCATGCCGGGGACGCGGGTGGCGACGGGCCGATAAGGGCCGCGAATGTCCTCGGGGGCGTCGGGCTTGAGATCCCAGGTATCGAGGTGGGCGGGTCCGCCGCAGAGGAGGACGAAGATGCAGGAGGTGGGGGCGGCCCCGGCGTTGGTGCTGCGCGACGGATCGATGCTGGCGGCGACGGTTCCGGGGACGCCCAGGGCCAGAGCGCCGACGCCGCCCGCTTGTAAGAGACGACGACGCGTAACAAGGCGGGATGAATCGCGCATGGTTTTCCTCTGAAGGCAGGCGGGGGGTAGCCTTTCTGAGGATAACGGATGCCGTCCCCGCTGTCCATGAGAATCCGGTAACTTGCTGACCATCAGGGGAATTGCACCAAGCGCCAGGCCGTTCGTTTCGGTTCTCGTTAATTCATCCCGCAGCCGCCTTCACCTGGGCCTCGGTCGGGGGCGTGCCTGAAATCGAGACGATTTTTCCCGGACGAAAGCGATGCGTGTACTGCAACATCTTCTCTAAAATTTCCTCGGCGAGGACGCTAAGAATCAGCCTCGGGGAGGACGCTAAGAATCAGATCGGGGGGTGTGGGATCGAGAATCTGCAGGCTGTCTGCCATCACCTGGCAGCCGGGGATGGCGCCGTCTTGGTACATTTCAATTAGATCTTCGACCTTCATGCTTCACCTCGCATTCAGGCCGCCACTCCATTCTCGAATTCTCCGGCTTGCCCGTGAAAATTCCCCTCGGCGTGCACTCTTACTTTCGGACGCCAACTCTCGCTTTCTTCACGATGGGCTTATCTGGATCTTGGAGAAGGCGCCGGAGAGATTGGAGAACTTCGCTCTGTTGATTGGAAGCCAATCCTTGCGGCTCAGAAGAGCTCATCAGTTTTTCCAAACAGACAATCGGATCCTCGCCGGTTGCCGCCAGCGATTGCTGCAATTCTTGACGAATCGTACGAAGCTTTTTGCGGCCAATCACAACAGTTCCTCCAAAAGATACCAGAGTTTTTCAATTTGTAGCAGGGCGACATCAGACGCTACTTGATGATTCAGGAGTTCCACGGCGGCCTTGCCAACGAGAGCATCGCGGTCGGACACATTCACGCAGAGCAGGGCCCCCAGTAGGGAGGCAAGGATTTCTTCACTCGCTGCCGAGATTCGGCCCGTTACCCGTTGGGCGATTCGTTGGTGGCGTGCGAGCAACTGATGACCGCGCTCGTGCGCCAGAATGGCCTCGAGCGAAAAATCCTCCGGATCGGCATCGCGTTCGAACGCCTCCGCGAACACCGTTAGTAAATCCTCTGCGGCCGTACTTCCCTGCCCGTATTGTGCGCCTCCCGATTGGCTGTACACATGCCGGTACTCGATGTGCCCCTCGAACCCAAGTTCCAAGGCAGCACGAGCGATCCGCTTTCGACGGGCACGCCGTTCCGCTGGACTCAACGGTTGCGGCGAGGATGGTACTATAAGAGCATTCTATCTGGTCTACCACGATCATTGGGGGAACGGCGAGCCGTTCCTCAGGCTCGGTTGCGCCGGCGGGCGAAGTCCATCACCGCCTCGGCCTGCTCCGGCGTTTCGATCGAACCGGGTCGCATCTCGCGCACCTTGGCTATCGCGCTGGACGGGCTCAGATCCTTCGTCACGAAATAGCAGGCGAGCATCGTGCCCGTTCGGCCCATGCCGGCGGTGCAATGGAGTCCGACGCCCAGATGGTTGCTGTGGGCCTTTTGAATCGCCGACATGCACAGGTCGATCTGGTGCGACGCCGGGGCGTGCATGTCCTGGATCGGAATGTGCATCGACAAGAGCCCCGCCTCGTTGACGTCGTGGCGTGAAAGCGGGTCTTCCGTCAGGCTGATGATGAGCTGGACGCCATGCTCGCGTAGCCAGGTTAATTCCAGCACGGAGTCGGGCCGCGCCATTCCGGCGAGCAGCGGTTTCTCAATCCAAGAAAATCCAAACGGGGCGGGCATAGATCGAGACGGGCTCAGGAAAAGGGACATATTTAACTATATGATACGAAGTCAACTCCCCGGCCTTAAGGGTTTTTGGCGAAACTTCTGCCGGACGATGTTGAGCTGCTCCCAAACCTTCGGGTCTTGCTCGAAGAACGCGATCAAATTTCCGGTCGAAACGCCGACATACTCCGCGGCACTGGAGACCTGAGCCTCGACCGCTTCAAGCACGTCGAGCATCACGGCGATCGCGGGGAGGTACCGCGGATCCTTTCGGCCCACATCGAGTCGCTCGGCCGCGGTTCGGCACGCCTGGATCTCGGGATGCTGCGCGACTCGGGCCAAGTCCACGGATTCGAGCCGCTTGAGGTAGAACGCCTGCCGCAACCGTTTGAGAGCTTTCGCCTTGTTCTCGTGCTGCGATCGGCTTTCCTCGGCGATGACGATGAGGCCGGTCGGCTCGTGGCGCAGGCGGACGGCGGAACTGGTCTTGTTGCGCTTCTGTCCGCCCGGCCCGCTCGCGCGGTACGTGTCGATGCCGCACTGGGCCAAAAGTTGCGCGTCGCTGAGCGCGGCCCACGCAGCGCGGTCGGCGTTCACTTCGGCTTTTCCGCGATCAGGCCCGCGAGGTAATTGATCGGGTGCCCCTGTTCGCGCGCCACTTCCGCCAACTCGCGGTACGAACCCGTTTGCTGACATAACTCCACAAAGCTCGGACACGAATGCCGGCCCTCGCCCGCAGCCGCCAGATACTTGCGCGACGCCTCCAGCGCCTCCTTGGGCCGACCGATCCGCAACAGCAAATTCACCAGCACCTCGGCCGGGTACGTGCCGATCTCGTCGGGGTCGGCGTCAGTCGCCTTTTGGTAAAAGTGCTGCAGATTCTTGTCGACGTCGTCGTCCAACAAGATCGCGAAAAAGAAGTCGTAGTCGACGTAAAGATTGTCGAACGGCGGATCGCTCGGGTACTGAAACTTCGGCGACAGTTTTTGTCCGTAGGCGCACAGGTCGCGGGCCTGACGCAGTTCGTCGCAGGGCGAGAGTTGGCTGGCCATCTGCACGACGGAGTTCAGGTGCGAGAGATCGACGTGATAAAAGTCGTCCGCGAAGAGATAATCGCGGCCCTGCACGAGATCCTTGAGCGTCTTGGCGCTGGGCGGGAATCCTTGCTTCTTTTCGATCTCCTCGCTGAGCCGGGTCATGAGTTCTTTATGCAACGTGCGGATAAGAAGCTTGATGCAGTGATGCTTGACGTCAGGGCCGTACGGGAGTTCGCCGCTGGAGAGCGTGGTGATGGCGTTGCAGATGCCGTAGCGCTGGAGCAGCCACTCGTAGCCCTTCTTGGGAAGCACGCCCTGATGGAACGCGACGTCGATGAGCGGTTGAGGATCGACGTCATCGGTCATGACGATGTTGTCGAGCGCGTCGGCGACGGGGCCGGTCTCGCCGATCATGCGGTAGAAACCGAAGGCGGCGGGGATCTGTTTGTCTTCAAGGAAGAGATTGCCGACGGTCCGGCATGCTTCGCGAATGCCGTCTTCGAACGCGGGCGTCGCCTTTTCGGGGAGGTCGTTGTTGGTTCCGGTGGCGATGGGACTGACGCCGAGTTCGACGCGTTTCTTCATGAGTAGGGCGTAGAAGAGCCCCTGATAATCCTTGGCGGATTTGAACTCGGCGCAGAGATCGTCGATGGCGGCCTGGGCGCCATTGGATTGAAAGGTATCGCGAAGTCGATCGAGCACGGCTGCTTCCATGACGAGTTCCGAGTGGTGAATGGCAAGTGGTGAGTAAGACGCCCCGTTCTCATTCTACGGACGAGCTGCGGAAACAAGGAGAGAAGAATTGTCTCTTGAATTTGCCGCCCGCACCCCCGTCTACCGCTGAGCCTGCGCCTCGGCGATGGCGGCGGCCGTGCTGCGGAAGAAATGCATCGAGAGGGGCCAAAGCACGAGCAGGCTGATGAGCAGATTGAGATGCGGAAAGACGGCGACGATGCACCCGGCGAGCGGCAAGCCCGCGGGCACGAAGCGGGATTCGATGTTGTAACGTCGGACGTACTGGTTGAGATCGTTGGCCAGGCCGGCAATGGCGACGAACATCCAGTAAATGTGAAACACGGGGATGAACAAGAAACCGACGGCCGTGCCCGGAGTCGCCTGGGCGGAGCCGTCTTGAATCACGCTCCAGCACTGGTAGAGCAGCATCAGGAACAATCCCTGGGCGGCCAGGAGCAGGCCGCCTCCGCCCAGGAGCGACAACCCGCCGGCGACCTCCCAGGCGTGGTTTCGCGTCCGCGACGCATTGTAGATGACCAGGCAGGCGATGCCGACCAGCGAAATGAACACCGCGCTGCTCAGCAGTCCCAGGTACCAGTAATAAAGGACATGGAAGGTCGAGGGCCGAATGCCGGGGGTGAAATGGCGCGTCGAATAGCTCGGGCCCGGGGGATAGCTCAACTCCGGTAACGTGGGATATCCGACGGGCAGGCGTGCGATCACGTCTCGAAGCGACGGCACCTGATCGGCACGCATCCAGTCGCCGGCTCCTTCGAACCAGACGGGCGCGTCGCGCGTCAGGCCGAGCGCGAGCAGCTGGTCGCGCGGCGCCGGGCCGATGCGCTGAGGGCCGCGCATGAAGTAGTACATCGGCCCGATGCTGGGGACGCCGCCTTCTTGAAAGTGGTCGTTGGGTCCGTGCATGGTCTTATCCGTAGATCGCCTGCTGCCCCGCGCGGTAGAGCGAGAGCAACAACAAACTTCCGAGCCGGCGGTCGCGGCAACCGATCCGTCCCGCTTGACGCAGACGCTCGCCCGCCGCTTCGAATTCGCCTCGGCGAAACAGATCGAGCGCCGAGAGAAACATCGTCGCTGCCAGCGGTTCGTTGAGCTGCCAGGCCGCACGTTTGCCCGCATCGATCCGCTGCCACCACTCGGCTGCGTCTTCGTGATGCTCCTGCTGAAAGCGCAGGATGCCGAGCAGCATCTGCGCCTGCGCCATCGAGGGACATTCGCTCGCCTGCGCGGGACGCGTGAGCGCTTCCCGAGCCGCGTCGAGATTGCCCTGGGCGAACCAGGCCTGCCCGGCCAGGTAGTCGCTTTCCAGTTCGAGCGGAAAGCGTGCTCGGCCGTTGCCCGCGGGGCCGATCAAGTTGCGAACGCGTTGACATGCCTGCGTCACGGCGACGAAGTCCTTGGCCTCGAAATGGCACACGCCGGCGAAATAGGAGACGTACGGATCGCGGACGTCGAGCTTCTTGAAGTGGGGCGCCATCTGCGCCAGTTTGCCGCGGTCGCCGTTCAAGGCGCAGATGGCCGCCAGGTACCACAGCGCCTGGGGGTGGTCGGGCTGATCGCGTAGCACTTCGAGCAGGAACTGCTGCGCGCTCGTCAGGATTGCCTGGGGAAGATCGCCTTGATGGTTTTTACCGATGGCTTGCAGGGCGAGGCGGGCGCCGAGGAACGCGATCGCCGCCCGTTTCTTTCCGGTCGCGCGGGTGAGCGCCTGACGGAGATTCTGCTGGGCGTCGGCAGGGGCGTCTTGAAGCTGGCACAGCAGCGCCCGGCGGACCAGCGGCAACGGGTCGGCGTCGTGGAGTTGGTGCCAGCGGCCCAGAACCTCGATGGCTTGCGCCGACTCGCCGAGCCGATGGTGCAGTCGTGCCAGGCGGTCGAGGACGCGGAGATTGTTCGGCGCCAGACGCGACAGGATGCGCAGGTCGACAGCCGCGGCCGGGAAGTCGCCGTGATCTTCCAGGGCCTGGGCGTGCTCCAGCAGCAGTCGTTCGCCCTCGGCGGGATAGTCGCTGCCAAGCACCGCGGGGAACGCACCGGGCGCCAGGACCGAGGTCCGTTCGAGAAACGCGCGGAGGGCGTCGTCGAAGTTCCACTGCTTCTGCTCGAAGTACGCTCGAGTCGACGCCGGATCGCCGAGCGCGATTTCGAACAGCCGTAACACGCCGGCCCCTTCGATGGGATGGTCGCACTGGATGCGACAGAAGTGCCAGGCGTATTCGGACCGCATCGCTTCGGGATGGGTGAGCTGCAAGTGATGAAACGCCTCGGCCGAGTGCGCGCTGAGATCGCCGGCGATCAGAAGATGTTCGCAGAGGTAAAGTTGATCATCGAGCGGAATGGAGACGCCTCGGGTGCGCGCCGCGGCGAAGACGGCGTTCATGATGCCGATCCACTCGGGATCGTTGGGCGCGCTGAAGGGGGTGAGCAGACCGATGGCCCAGGCGAGGCCGCGGACGGAATCCTCGCCGGGCCGGCGCACCACGCACAGCGCGAGATAGCCGGCGGACACGCGATCCTGCGCGGGTTCGAGTTCGTGCGCGATGCGGAGCTGCGTGAACGCCTCGTCGAACTTGCCGAGCCGGGCCAGCGACGTGCCGAGCCCGCGCAGCACCGCCAGCGACGGGGCGCCCTCATGCGTCGCCCGGGAAAATTGCTCCGCCGCCTCCTGGTAGTTCCCTTGACGGTAATATCCCTGGGCCAGGGCGAGCGTTCCCTGATAGAGCAGCGCTCCCAGCTCGGCGCCCCAGATCGGGCAGACATACGGAAACTTCTCCGCGAGTTTGCGGACGTACGAACGATTCTCGGGAAAGGCCTCGACCCACATCCGGCTCGGCTGCCCGGTCCAGAGACCGATCCCCTTGGGCCCGACCGCCAGTTGCAACACCCGCACCGCCATCGCCGGGTCGCGATCCGCAGCGATGAGGGCCGCGCCCAGCTGCAGTTTGACGATTGGACAGTTCGGGTCGAGCCGATTCGCTTCCGTGAGAAACCGCAGCGCTTCCTTGGGCCGGTTGCCGCGCAGGAGAATCGCCCCCATGTAGAGCGGCGGATCGATGATGGGCGACGACGGATTCGCCCCGGTCTCGTCCTGCCAATCGGGCGAGCCGGTCCGCGCGACGTTCAAATACTGCAGCGCCTCGTCGATTTGGCCGACGCGTAGGAAACACATCCCGGTCCAGAACGACGCTTCCCGGCACGGCGACTGCACGCGCAGCGCCCGGTTGAGCAGGTCGACGATGGCGGGCACGTCGCTTTCGGAGTTTTGCGAGAAGAGCCGTTGGGCCTCTTCGAGCATGGCGTTCTGCACGAGACCGCGCGCTTCGAGATCGGGCTTGTGCTGCATGTGCGCGGAACGGAGCGCGATGGCGAGCGCTTCTTCGTACGACTTCTTTTGCAGGGCATTGGCGACTTGCCAGTCGAGCAGCGACGCTTCCAGAAGATCGACGCGTTTGCTCCAGCCGGAGGAGAGCGACTGCTTGCGCAGGTCGTTGATCTTGGCGGACGCCTGGGGGACGTCCCCCTGGGCGATGAGCCCTTCGATGTGTTTGAGGGAGCGCCGCAGCCGGGGGCCTTTGCCGAACGCGAGCCAAAGTCCCAGGAGGACGAGCGTCACGAAGCCGACGGCGATGCTGACCAGGAGGACGGCGTTGGTGCGCAGCCAGCGCTCAAGAAATTCGGGCACGGGTTCATCACTCCTGGACTGGGGCAGGACCGCCAGTGCCATTCTACCGAAGCGGGCGCAGGGAAGAAAGCGATTCACGCACAGTTCCCGAGGCTTGTATAATGACGACGTACCAACCTCCCGGTTCCTCGGCTCCGGCATCATGCGTGAACTTCTCGCGGAACTCAATCGATCGCTCGACGCCCGGCGCCCGTGCGTCTTTTGCACCGTCGTCGAAACCCGCGGCTCCACGCCGCAAAAGGCCGGCGCCTCCATGGTCGTCTTCGCCGACGGCTCGCAGGCGGGAACTCTCGGCGGCGGTTGCGTCGAAGCCGAGGTCAAACGCCACGCCCTCGCCCATCTCACCGGCGGACCGGCGGGCGTCCCGGAGATTCACACGTTCGCCCTCGACGACAACTACGGCTGGGACGACGGTCTCATCTGCGGCGGGCGCATGTCGATCCTCGCCGACCCGTTGCTCGCGGGCCGAGCCGACTACTTTCGCCGATTTCACGCTCAGGTCGAATCGGGCGTCGGATGCACCGAGGCCGTCATCGCCCAGGCGGAACTGGCGCCCATCGGTTCCCGGTATCTTTTCGATGCCGCGGGACAACTCCTCGCCCAACTCGGCGACGGCGAACCGCCGAGCGTCGTCCGTTCTGGACTGGCGCCGCTGGCGGATCGGCCGCGCCCCTATCACAAGGCGGGCGTCGCCTACCTGCCGATGTTGCCGCGCGTGACCCTCTTGCTCGTCGGCGGCGGACACGTCGCACAGGCCGTCGCCAAGCTCGCCAGCGACGTGGATTTCGACATCTGGGTCCTCGACGACCGCACCGCCTACACCAGTGCCGAACGCTTCCCGACCGCTCAAAAACGCCTCACCGGCGACATCGGCCAGGTCCTACGCGATCTCGCCGGGTCGCTCGATCGGAGCGTCTTCGCCCTCATCATCACCCGCGGCCACGGCCACGACGAAGAGGCCCTCTACCATCTCGCCAGCACCGCCTGCGGCTACGTCGGCATGATCGGCAGCAAACGCAAGATCAAACTCATCTACGAAGATCTTCTGGCACGGGGCATTTCCAGGGATTCGCTTGACAAGGTCCACGCGCCGCTCGGCTTCGCCATCGGTTCGCAGACGGTGCCGGAAATCGCCGTCAGCATCGTCGCGGAGTTGATCGCTTGCCGCAATCTGGGCCGAACCATTCCCCAGGCCCGGCTGCAGGTGACGCTGTGATCTTGGTCGGCCTCGGCTTCACGTTCCTCCTCGGGGCCATCGTCGGCAGTTTTCTCAACGTCGCCGTCAGCCGACTTCCGCTCGAGAAAAGTCTGATCTGGCCCAGCTCCCGTTGCGGCGTCTGCCAACAGCCGATCGCCTGGTACGACAACATTCCGCTCCTGAGTTACTGGCTCCTGCGCGGCAAATGCCGAACCTGCCGGACGGTCTTCTCCCTCCAATACTTCGGCGTCGAGCTGGCGACGGCGCTGGGTTTTGCCGGACTTTACTACCTCGAAGTCGTGTGCAATATCCATGGCTGGCGCGTCGCCTTCCCCGCGGAGCAGATCCTCGGCCACGCCTGGCCGATGTGGGTCGGGTTCGCCTGGCACGCGGCGCTCTTCTCGTTTCTGATGGTGGCGTCGGTCTGCGATCTCGGGGGGCGCGAGATCCCGCTGCGTTTGACGCTGACGGGGACGCTGATCGGCGTCCTTGGGTCCGCGCTGCTCCCCTGGCCCTGGCCGAGCACGGCGGCGCTGGCGACGCCGCAAAGTGCGTTCGCCCCGCGCGCCGCCTGGCAGTTGGCGGACGGCACGCTCGGCCTGGGCATCTACGCCTGGCCCCTGTGGGGACCGCTCCCCGGCTGTCTGGCGCCCGGCGGCAACTGGCAAACGGGCCTCGCGACCGGAGTCGTCGGCGCTCTCGTCGGTACGTTCATGATGCGCGCCATCCGCTCCGCCTTCAGCTTCGGACTCCGCAAGGAAGCCCTCGGTCTGGGCGACGCCGATCTTATGATGATGGCCGGCAGCTTCCTCGGCTGGCAAATGCTGCCGATCGCCCTGTTCCTCAGCGTCCCCTTCGCCCTGGTCGTCGGCCTGCTCAACATGGCCCTGCGGCGCGACGCGTCGCTGCCGTTCGGGCCGTCGCTGTCGCTCGGGATTTTGCTGACCCTGCTCGGCTGGCGCTGGATCGGGCAGAGCGATCAGGCGCGGTTCCTGTTTTTCGGCGGCGGGTTGCTGATGACGATGACGCTGGTGGGCGGCGTCTTTCTGTTTCTCTCGGGGTTCGTATTTCGGTATCTCCGGGGAGGAGATGAGCATGGCGAAGATCGCGATCGTTAACTACGGCATGGGCAACCTGCGCAGCGTGCAAAAAGGCTTCGAAAAAGTCGGCGCCTCCGCGGACATCACCGACGACCCGAACCAACTGGCCGAGGCCGACAAGATCGTTTTGCCGGGCGTCGGCGCCTTCCGCGACGCCATGGCTCGGCTGCGCGAAGCGGGGCTCGACGTCCCCATTTGCGAGCACGTGAAAAGCGGTAAGCTGTTTCTGGGCATCTGCCTCGGCATGCAGCTCATCTTCTCGAAGGGTTACGAGGACGGCGAGCACACCGGCCTGGGGATTCTCGAAGGGGACGTGGTGGCGTTTGCGCCGCAGCCGGGGCTGAAAATTCCGCACATGGGCTGGAACACGCTACGGATCCTGAAGCCGGCGCCGCACCTCGCCGACTTGCCGGGCGAGCCGTCGGTTTACTTCGTGCACGGGTACTATCCGCAACCTACGGACGCCTCGGTCGTCGCCGCCGTCACCGATTACCCGACGCCCTTTGCATCGGCGATCTGGCGCGACAACGTCTTCGCGGTCCAGTTTCACCCGGAGAAGAGCCAAAAGGTCGGCCTGAAAATGCTCGAGAATTTCGCTCGGCTATAACGATGCGAATTGAGCCACAGAGGACACCGAGGAATTATCACTACAGCGCTAGAAACCAGCAAGGCGTTGCAGTAACTTCAAATACAGGAAGCATTTACTCCCCTCTCCCTCCGGGAGAGGGGTTGGGGGTGAGGGGAAAATGGCTCAACTTAATAACGCGGCTATTTCCCCTCACCCCCGCCCCTCTCCCGGAGGGAGAGGGGAGAAGATAGCGCTGTAGTATTAGGAAGTCACTCGCGAAGTTCTACTTGTTTCCTGCATTTCTCCGTTTCCTCTGTGCTCTCTGCGGCTCAATTTCCTGTCGCGCGAGCCATTACGAATGTTTCAGCACGTAAATGAGCCGGCCTTGTTTGTGCGTCCGGCGCGACGAATGGCGCGGATCGCGCAGCACGCCGGCGACGGTGCTCGCCAGCTCGACGCGAAATCCCGCCTCCGCCGACTCCTCGTCGATCTCGCGCGGGCGAAACCAATGCGAACGCGGCAACTGTTCCGGCGGCAGATCGAGGATCGTGCGGGCGTCGCGCATCAACTTATCCCCCTTCTGCAGGCGATGGGGATTGTACAGCAGCCGGCACAACTCCATCACCTTGATGGCGGCAAAGTAGCGGTAACGGTCCGCGAGCGAGGTCGCCTCGATCATCAGCACGCCGGTCGGTTTCAAGACGCGCCGGATTTCGCGCAATGCTTCGAGCCGCGCGGCGCGGGGCGTGATGTGCCCGTAGACGTTTTCGAAGATCGTGACGGCGTCGAAACGCCCGTCCGCGAACGGCATTCGATCGGCGCTGCCCAGCTCGAAAGTCACCGGGCTCTTCTGCGCGAGCGCCCGCTGGCGCGCGAGGTCGATGAATGCCGACGTGCAATCGATGCCGACCACGCGCCCGTAGCCCAGCGCGTGGATGCCGAACGTCTCGCGGCCGGCCCCGCAACCGATATTGAGAATCTCCGCCTGAAAATCGGGGCAGTACGTCTGAATCAGGATCTTCTCCTGCAACCGCAGGTTCGGCGGCTGATTCCCCCATTCGTCGAACATCGCGTTTTCATAGAGCTTGGCCATCGAGTCGTGGGAGGCGGCAGTCATGGTCGTTCCTTGCGCGGAAGGGCTTCGTAGAATACGATCGGTACCCCAAATTTTAGCAGGTTCCCCCGCATGAGCGACGAGATCCCGCCCACGCAGCCCTTGGTCCAGGGTGTTCGGCGCCTGGTCTACCTGCTGCTGGGCATCGTCTTCACCGGCCTGGCCATCGCGGGCGCCTTGCTGCCGGTATTACCCACGACCCCCTTCTTGCTCCTGGCCAGCGCCTGCTTCGTGCGTTCCTCGCCGAGCCTGAATCGGCGGTTACTCCGCTCGCCGCTCCTGGGTCCGTTCCTGCGCGACTGGCAAAAGTATCGCGGCGTTACCCTGCGCGTCAAGATCGTCGCCGTCGTCTTCCTCCTCCTCGGCGTCGGCGCGAGCGTCTGGTTCGGCGCACTCCCCTGGCCGCTGGTCAGCCTGCTCCTACTACTGGCGGTAGTGGGCCTGGTGGTTGTCATGCGTCTGCCGCTCATTCACAAGCCGCCGGAGGTCTAAATGACCGTGCGAAATTCTGCTGTAGGACGGCCTAGGAAGGCCGTCCTACTTGGACAGCGCCACTTTTCCTCAATCCTCTAACGTAAACTCAATGAGTGAAGTCATTTACATTTACCCCGAAGGGGTTGGATCTCAAAGCCCTGGGTTGCGTACTCGCAACCCAGGGAACAAAGGCGTCACACAGGATTACCCCGAAGGGGTTGCATCCGTATGGCCGCCTCGATGCAACCCCTTCGG
>JBBQPM010000162.1:0-15846 GCA_038217425.1 Gemmatales bacterium | reverse complement strand
ATCCTTCTTCCACTTCTGTAGCTCCGCCTCGGGCAAGAACGGCAACACCCGGCTCGGGCGGTTTCCCTTCGTCTGTCCCTTCACCGACGTCGGACGCAGCCAATCGTGTTCGTCGTACGCCCCCTTGAAGACCGCGAGGAGCCGATAGTAGTCGCGGTGCGGAATCGGATCGTACTTGTGGCTGTGGCAACGGGCGCAGTGGATCGTGAGGCCCATGACGGCGGATCCCAGGACCTGCATTTCGTCGGCGATGACGTCGAGGCGATCGGGGACGTAGTTGACGACGTCGGAGCCGGTGCCGTCCGGCGTGAGCCGCAGAAACGCCGTCGCGATCAGGTTATCCATCAACTCGGGCGTGACCTTCGCATTGGCGTAATCGGCGAGTTCGTCGCCGGCGAGCTGTTCCAGGAGGAAGCGGTCGTACGGTTTGTCGGCGTTGAAGGCGCGAATCACGTAGTCGCGGTAACGCCAGGCGTGCGGCCGAATCGGATCCTGACTGCGCTTGCCTTCCGAATCCGCGTACCCGGCGAGGTCGAGCCAGTATTTGCCCCAGCGTTCGCCGTAGCGCGGCGAGGCGAGCAGGCGCTCGACCATTTCCTCGAAATTAAAGTTGCTCTTGCGATAACGGTCGATTTCGTCGAGGTCGGGCGGCAACCCCGTGAGATCGAAGGCGACGCGGCGCAGGAGCGTCATCGGGTCGGCCGGCGGCGCGAAGCTGAGCTTCTTCGCCTGCAATTTCTCGAGCAGAAACGCGTCGATCGGATTGCGCACGCGCGGACTGTCGATCTTGGGGACGGGGACAACCTTCGGCGGCTGGAACGCCCAGTGCTGGCGATCCTTGTCGGAAACGAGCGGATCGGGCGTCGTCGTGGCGACGTCGGGGAGCATCTCGACTTCCGGGGCGCCGTCTTCGATCCAGTGCACGAGCCGATCGATTTCGTCCTTGGCCATCGGCTTGACGCTGAAATCGACGAGGCGTTTGTTGGGGGGCATCTCGCCGGCATGGATGCGCTTGAGCACGAGACTTTCCTGGGGTTTGCCCAGAACGATGGCCGGGCCCGACTTGCCCCCCTTGAGCATGCCCGCCTTCGACGAAAGATCGAGCCCCGCGCTCTGCTGGCGCGGGCCATGGCAGACGCTGCAGCGCATGAGCATGAGCGGCACGATGTCGTGCTGCGTGATTTCGACCTTGGCCCTGTATCCCGGGGCGCCCGCGGCGATCCAGCGGCCAAGCAACTCGATCTTGTCCTTGGCGAGCGGCTTGCTGGGGGGCATCTCCTCGGCATGGACGAGTTCGTAGAGTTTGCTCTTCTTGAGATCGCCGGGGACGACGACGGCGCCCGATTCGCCGCCTTGGCGCAACGCGGCGAGCGACGTCAGATCGAGGTCGCCCTTCTTGGATTTCTCGCCGTGGCAGCGCGTGCAACTCGTTTTGAAGATTGGCTGCACGTCGCGCTCGTAATCGATTTCCTGAGCGGAGACGGCGGTTGCGGAGAACAGGATCAGGCAGGATAGAATTCGCATGGGTGTGACTCGTTTAGCCGCCGCGCCCTCGCGGCGCGGCCACGACGGTTGCAGGCGAATCAATCATTCGCAACGCACGCGTCCGTGCCGCGAAACGGATGTCGTGCAATGGGGTTAATGAAAGGTTAATCGCTCGTTTGTAAAATGTCCATGGTATAATGCGGGACTGCCCCCACCTTCGGAGTTCGCTCATGCGCTGCCTTTATCTCGTGCCGATGTTCCTCCTCGCCTCGCCCGCACTCGCCGCCGACGCTCCCGAGCGGACCGCCAAGGAGGCGTACCAGCCCTTCAACGACCTCGTCGGCTCCTGGAAGGGGACCGGCACGCCCGTCGGCTCCCGCGAAGTCCAGCAGCAGGGCTTCTGGATCGAAACCATCCACTGCGAATGGCAATTCGTGAAAGGCCAGCAGCACCTGGCGTTTGCCTTCGAGAAAGGCAAGCACTTCCAAAAGGGCGAGTTGCGCTACGACCCCAAGACCGACGCGTTCCAGGTCAAACTCACCACGCCGACCAAAGAGACGCACGTCTACCAGGGCGCCCTCAAGGACAAATCGCTGACGCTCACGCGCACGGGCCCCAAGGACGAAGAACGTCTGGTCTTCACGTTCCTGCATTCCAACCGCTTCCTCTACCGTTACGAGAGCCGGCCCGTCGGCAAAGTGACTTATACGAAGCATTACCAGGTCGGGGCGACGAAGGAGGGGGAGCCGTTCGCCGTCGGTTCCGCGCAGCCGGAGTGCATCGTCAGCGGCGGAGCGGGGACGTCGTCGGTCCTCTACCAGGGGAAGACGTATTACGTATGCTGTTCGGGATGCCGAGCCGAGTTTTTGGCCAATCCCGAACAATACATCAACGAGGCGGCCGCCAAGGCCAAAAAGAAATGACCCACGATTCCCTCTTCAGCGTCCAAGACCAAGTCGTCCTCGTCTCCGGCGGCAGCCGAGGCATCGGCAAAGCCATCGCCCAGGGCTTCGTCCAGCGCGGCGCCAAGGTCATCATCACCGGCCGGGAACAAGCCACCCTCGACGAAACGGGCAAAGCTATCGGCGCCCGCGGCATCGTCTGCGACGTCGCCAAAAAGAAGGATATCGAGCGCCTCGTGCAGCAGGTCGTCGCCGAGGAGACGCGCATCGACACGCTCATCAACGTCGCCGGCGTCAATCGCCGAAAACTCGCCGAGGATCTGAGCGAAGAGGACTGGGACTTCATTCTCGACATCAACCTCAAGGGCCCGTTCCTCTTGTCGCAGGCGGTCGGTAAGGCGATGCTTGAGCGGGGACAGGGGAACCAGATCAACATCGCGTCGCTGAACAACGATCGGCCGCTCAAGGGGGTGATGCCGTACGCGGTGAGCAAGGCGGGCATGGGGCACATGACGCGCAGCCTGGCGATGGAATGGGGCCCGCGCGGCATTCGCGTCAACGCCATCGCTCCGGGGTTCGTGCTCACGGATCTGACCAAGAAACTGTGGTCGCAGCCGAAGATGCAGGCCTGGGGCGAGACGAACACGCCGCTCAAAAGATTGGGCCAACCTGAAGATATGGTCGGCGCGGCCGTCTTTTTGGCGTCTGCCTCGTCTTCTTGGATGACGGGGCAAGTGCTGTTCGTCGACGGGGGATTCTGCGCCGGCCTGGTGTGGCCCATCGATTTCACCAACCAGTGAAGCCCCCGATTCATACAATATCCGCAATCCATTCTCTTTCTCTGTCAGGAGTTTCGTCATGAAGCGATTGTTCTTCATCGCCATGTTGCTTGCCCCGCTGGCGCACCCGGCTCCGGCGCGCGCCCTTCGCGTTGCGGCGCCAAGCCAGGTCGCCCAGTTCGCCCAGGCCGAAGTCGTCGTCGTCGGCAAAATCGTCGGCTTCGAAGAGAAAGAAGTCATCACCAACATTCACCCCAGCAACCCGACCACCGTCCCCTTCAAGATCGCGACCATCGAAGTCAGCGAAGGCCTTCTCGGCAAGCCGGGCAAGACGATTCGCCTGGGCTTTCAGGCGCCCGCCAAAGTGAACAATGGCGGCGGAGTCCTGATCGTCGGCGGCGGGTTCAACCGCACCAACTTCACGACCGGCCAGGAAGGCGCCTTCTTCTTCAAGAAACACCACGCCCACGATTTCTACACCACCGTTTCCTACGCCGGCTTCGAACCCAAGCAAAGCGCCAACTTCGACAAGACCGTCGCCGAGCTCCGCAAGATCGGCAAGTTGACCGAAAACCCCGTCGCCGCCCTCAAAGGCGCGGACAAAGTCTTGGCCGCCACCTACCTGCTCACCAAGTATCGCCAGGTTCCTGGCCCCAATGCCAAGTTGGAACCGATCCCCGCCGAGGAGAGCAAGCTCATCCTCAAGGCGATCGCCGACGCCGACTGGAAAGCCCCGTACGGCGTCACGCATCCCTACGGCCTCTTCAACCAGCTCAACTTGACCCCCGCGGACGGCTACAAACGCCCGGTGAACATCCGCATGATCCAGGAGATCTATCCCTCGGCCCAAACCTGGCTCCGCGAAAACCAGGACAAGTTCGTCATCAAACGCTACGTCCCGTAAGGGCGACTTTTTTCGAAATGACCGCACAACCCCGGCTCTGCGCCGGGGTTTACCTTGCGCCCCTTTCCTTTCCTATTTTTTGGAGTGTGCGACATGCGCCGAATGACAGTTCTCGTGGCTGGTTTCGCCGCCCTCGTGGGCGGTAGTCTTTTATTGGCCCAGCAGCCGATGCGCCCGGGCGGCGGCGGCGGTCGGGTCGATGCGGTCAATCTCGTTCGCAATCCCCAGGTCCAGAAGGAACTCGGACTCACCGAAGAGCAGCTCGAAAAGATCCCCGATTCCTTGCTCAAAGCCCTCGCCGACGTGCTCGACGAAAAACAACTGAAACGCCTCAAGCAGATCGACCTCCAACAACGCGGAACCTCGGCGTTTTACGACGCCAGGATTCAAAAGGAACTCAAGGTCACTGAAGAGCAAAAGGCCACCATCGCCGCCATCGAGAAAGAAGCCGCCAAGGAACGCGCCGAACTCTTCAAAGGCAAGGGGGGCTTCGCCGGCGGCTTCGAAAAAATGAAAACGCTCAATAAAGAGACTGCCGAAAAAATTCAAGAAGCCCTCACCGTCGGCCAGCGCAAGGCCTACAAACAAATGCTGGGCGAAGAGTTCAAACTCGAAAACCGCGGTTTCGGCTTCACCCCCGGCGGCGATCCCAAGAAGAAAATCGAACGCCCCAAGAACGACAACTAAGATCGCGTTGAGACGTGCAGTCAAGAATCCTGCAAGCCCAGCGGGTGAGGTACTCCGAACCCCTGGGATAATCGAGGAGGCGCTCAGATGAAACTTTCGATCGCGGTCGCGGCGTTTTTACTTCTGAACGCCTCCGCCTGTCTCGCGCAGGTGGGGGGCAACTCCGCCTACGGGCAGGGGAGCGGTCGGCTCCGCGCCGAGCAGGCGGAACGGTCCAAACGAGCCCTTTCCGAAAGCGAAAAGCCGACCGGAAACGGCATGTACGTCGATGCGGCCGTGCTGATGAACGTCCGGGCCGACGAATACGTTGCGGTCTTCGCGCTCTCGCAGGAAGCCGCCACCGTCGCCGAGTCCACGCAAAAAATGAACGCACTCGTCAAGGACTTTACCGCCGCCCTCAAGGCGATCGGTATTGTCGGCGACGACATCCAGGTCGATTTCGTCGCTCAGAACAAGACGTACGGCTACGAGATCGCCGACAAGATCGCCAAGGAGAAGCTGGTCGGGTTCGATCTCAAGAAGAACATTTCGCTTCGCTTCAAGGAACTCAAAACGCTCGATAAGATCTTGATCGCAGCCGCGGATCTGAAGATTTTCGATTTGGTCAAGGTCGACTATCTCGTCAAGAATCACGAAGCGGTCCAGACGAAACTGTTCGCGGAGACGGCGCGCGTCCTCCAACTAAAGGCCGCCCGGTTCGAGCAGTTCCTGGGCGTCAAGCTGACGCAACCGCCTCAGATCTATGTCGACAAGACGAGCATCTACTACCCGAACGAGATGTACGACTCGTACGTCGCCCAGGAATCGGAGCACATCGAGCTGCCGTATGGCGAGCGCGAACGATTGTCGGTGCAAAAGGCGCGCAAGGGACGGACGTTCTACTACAACCCGCTGACCGCGAACGGCTTCGATTCGGTCGTGAATCCGATCGTGAGCGAGCCGGTCGTGCAGTTCACCGCGTATGTCCGCGTGCGCTTCGAGATCGCGCCCAAAAAGTGAAAAGCTCATGGTTCCGGCCATGAGCTTTCGTTCCTCTCCTCGAGTTCGGCCCCGCTTACGCCAGCGCCGTCTGCAGCGAACTTTCATCGATCGTCAGCGACCGCCCCGACACTTCACGGGCGAGGGCTGAGTAGTCTTCCGCGCCCGGACAGCGGGCGGCATATGAGAAAATCGATTGCCCGAAGCTGGGGCATTCCGCGAGTTTGATGTTGCGCCGAATTCGCGTCTGGAACACCTTCGTGTGCGCCCACGGCATCTGCGAGCTGCGGTTGCGTTCGAGGAAGTCGTGCAAGTCGCCGACGACTTCCTGGGCGAGCCGGGTGTTGGAATCGCACAAACAGAGCACGATGCCGGTGATGTCGAGATGGGCGTTGATGCGCTTCTTGACGAGCGCCGTCGTTTCGAAGAGTTTACCCAGACCGTGCAGCGCCAGAAAGTGGGGCTGCAGCGGAATGAAGACTTCCTGCGCGGCACACAGGGCGTTGAGCGTGAGCACGCCGAGCGAGGGGCCGCAATCCATGAGGAGGAAGTCGAAGCGGTCTTGTTCGGATTGCAGTTGATCGCGCAGGATGACTTCGCGTCCGACGACACCGGCGAGTTCGACTTCGGCGGCGGCGAGGTTGATGTCGCTGGGGACGATCCAGAGGTTCTCTTCCGCTGGCAGAATGGCTTCACTGAGCGGCTTGGAATTAATGAGCACGTCGTACATCGACAGCGAGATGCCGTTGGGTTCGATGCCGAGGTGGGTGGTGGCGTGGGCCTGGGGATCGAGGTCGAGTACGAGGACTCGATTGCCGAGGCGGGCGAGGGCGGCGGCGAGGTTCACCGACGTCGTCGTTTTGCCGACGCCTCCCTTTTGATTGATGATCGCGATCCGTCGCATGAGCCATCCTCTGGGAGATAAGGTCACAGGTCCGCGGGATTATAACGAGGCCTGCGAAACGAAACAACGCGAACCGGCTTGAACCGGGGAACGATCGCGATAGCCTAGTGGTGTCCAGAAAAAGACTAACCACAGAGGCACAGAGGGCACAGAGGAAGAAAATGCGAGAGGAGGGGAGTATCAAAGAGGAACCACATCTTCTTTGTCTTCTCTCTTCCTCTGTGTTCTCTGTGTCTCTGTGGTTGGTTTTTGTATTTAGGAGCAACGCCGAATGCGTTTCGTCAAGATGCAAGGCGCCGGCAACGATTACGTCTACGTCGATTGCGTCCGCCAGCCGATCCCTGCCGACCCCGCCGGGCTCGCGCGCGTCCTCGCCGACCGCCATTTCGGCGTCGGCGGCGATGGGCTTATCCTCATCTGTCCGTCCGATCGAGCCGACGCGCGCATGCGCATGTTCAACGCCGACGGCTCCGAGTCCGAAATGTGCGGCAACGGCATCCGCTGCGTCGCCAAGTTCGTCTACGACCACGGCATCGCCCGCAAACCGCTCCTGCGCATCGAGACGGGCCGAGGCGTGCTCTCGCTCGAACTCAATATCTCCGGCGACCTCGTCCAGACCGTCCGCGTCGACATGGGCGAGCCGATCCTCGAGGCCGAGAAGATTCCGACCAAGCTCCCCGGCCATCCCGTGCAAGACGTCATGCTCCCCGGATACGCTCTCTTTGGCACCTGCGTCTCGATGGGGAATCCGCACTGCGTCATCTTCGTCGATGAAATCACCGATCCGCTGGTGTTGGGAGTGGGCCCGAAGATCGAGGTCGATCCGCTCTTCCCGCGCCGCACCAACGTCGAGTTCGTCAAGGTGCTGGGGCCCGACGAGATCACGATGCGCGTCTGGGAGCGCGGTTCCGGCGAGACGCTCGCCTGTGGGACCGGGGCATGTGCGGTGTGCGTGGCCGGGGCGCTGACGGGGCGGACGGGGCGCAAGATCACCGCGCATCTGCCCGGCGGCGATTTGCTCCTGGAATGGTCCGACGTCGACAATCACGTGTATATGACGGGCCCCGCGGTCGAGGTCTTTCAGGGCGAGTGGAAGGATTAGGCAAAAGCCCAGGGATGGCTATCCCTGGGGAACCCCTGAAGACGCGCCGGTTGGATTTTTGTCGCGGACGCTTCCCCAGGGATAGCCATCCCTGGGCTTTTGAAATATGGAGAATGCCGTATGAAGCCGCGCCTCGCCGTCCTTATCTCCGCGGGCGGCACCACGCTACAAAACCTGATCGACCGCCCCCTCGCCGCCGACATCGCCCTCGTCGTCTCCAGCAACGCAGGCGTTTTCGGACTCGAACGCGCTCGGCGCGCCAATCTCCCCTGGGCCATCGTCTCGCGCAAGGAAGCCGGATCGCGCAGCGAGTTCAGCAAGCGCATCTTCGATCTGTGCCGCGACGCCAAGATCGATCTCGTCTGCCTCGCCGGGTTCCTGCAACTCATCGAGGTGCCGGACGACTATCTCGGCAAAGTCATGAACATCCATCCCTCGCTCATCCCCGCCTTTTGCGGCCACGGATTTTACGGCCATCACGTCCACGAAGCGGTGCTCGCTTACGGCGCCAAGGTCAGCGGCTGCACCGTCCACTTCGCCGACAACCAGTACGACCACGGCCCCATCATCTTGCAGCGCACCGTCCCCGTCCTGAACGACGACTCGCCCGAGTCGCTGGAGAAGCGCATCTTCGTGGAAGAATGCGAGGCGTATCCGGAAGCGATTCGCCTGTTCGCGGAGGGGCGTCTCGAGATCGTGGGACGGTGCGTACGGATCCGCGCTTGAAGTCTGCGGATTCGTTCGCTATTGGTATCTTCGGCTCGCCAATTTATCATCGGTCAGGAGTTCTCCCTTGTCGTACGTGCTCAACACGCCCGCAGACGTTCAAGAAATGCTGCGCAAGGTCGGCGCCGCCTCGCTCGAAGAACTCTTCCAGAACATCCCGGAATCCAATCGGCTGCGCCGGCTCCTCAATGTGCCGCCGTCGCTGACCGAGATCGAGCTCCAGCAACATTTCGGCGAACTCTGCAACAAGAATCAGCCGGCCGATCAGACGGTCTGTTTCCTGGGGGGCGGCAGTTACGACCACTTCATCCCCGCCGTGGTCGACGTCGTCTCGTCGCGCAGCGAGTTCTACACCGCCTACACGCCGTACCAGGCGGAGGCGAGCCAGGGGAGCTTGCAGGCGTTTTTCGAGTACCAGACGCTCGTCTGCCAGCTCACCGGCATGGACGTCGCCAACGCCAGCCTGTACGAAGGCGCGTCAGCCGTCGCCGAGGCGGTGCTGATGTCGCTCAGCATCCACGCCAAGCGGAGCAAAGTCCTGGTCGCCGAGAGCGTGCATCCCGAGTATCGCCAGACGCTGGCCACGTACCTCGCCAACCTCCCCGTGCAGATCACGACGCTGCCGACGCCCGGCGGTACGTTGTCGCCCGAAGATCTGAAAAAGGCCCTCGACGATCAGACACTCTGCGTCATCGTGCAGCATCCCAACTTTTTCGGCTGCCTCGAAGATGCCGAGAATCTGGTCAAGATCACGAAGGAAAACGGCGCCCTCGCCATCATCAGTTTCGATCCGATCAGCCTGGGCGTCCTCAAACGTCCCGGCCAGTACGGCGCCGACATTGTCGTGGCCGAGGGCCAGACGCTCGGCAACCCGATGGCATTCGGCGGACCGATCCTCGGCATCATGGCCTGCCGCGAGGAGTACGTCCGCAAGATCCCGGGCCGACTCGTGGGACAGACGGTCGATCGCAACGGCAAGCGTTGCTGGGTGCTGACGCTGCAAACGCGCGAACAGCACATTCGTCGCGAGAAGGCGACGAGCAACATCTGCACGAACCAGGGGCTCTTCGCCCTGCGCGCCGCCGCGTATCTGACCGCGCTCGGTCCCGCCGGCTTAAAAGAGACGGCCGAGCTTTGCCTGCACAAGGCGCATTATCTGGCCGAACAACTGACGGCGATTCCCGGCGTGTCGCTGAAGTTTCCGCAGCCGTTCGTCAAGGAGTTCACGATCCAGATCCCCGGCGACGGCGCCGCGACGCTCGCGAAGTTGCTCGCCTCCCGGTATCATGGAGGTTTGGCGACCGGACGTTGGTATCCGAGTCTGAAGAATTGCATCACGATCGCGGTGACGGAGAAACGGACGAAAGCGGAGATGGACGGCCTGGTCGAGGCGTTCCGCGGAATCTAACGTTTAGCCGCTGCGTCCTCGCGGCGCGGAAACCTCGCGCTGCGAGGACGCGGCGGCTAAACCGAATCACAAACGGGAATTCACATGCTACCGAGTCAATCGACGGACCTGCTGTTCGAAATGAGCCACGCCGGCCGGCGCTGCCATCGCCTGCCCAAATGCGACGTGCCGACCAAACCCCTCACGTCCCTGCTGCCCAAGGAGGCAGTCGCCGATTCGCCGCCGGAGTTGCCCGAGATCGGCGAGATCGATCTCATTCGCCATTTCGTCAATCTCTCCAAGCGGAACATGTCGATCGATACGAACTTCGACCCGCTCGGCTCCTGCACGATGAAGTACAACCCGAAACGCCATGAGCGGTTGGCGTCGCTCCCCGGCATGGCGAATCTGCATCCGTTGCAGGCCGACGCCTCGTGCCAGGGAATGCTGGCGATGCTCTACTCGATGCAAGAGATCCTCGCCGAGATCGCGGGATTGGAATCCGTATCGCTCCAGCCCGCGGCCGGCGCCCAGGGCGAACTGACCGCGCTGCTCGTTGCTGCCGCGTACTACCGCGACCTCGGGCAGAAGCGGACGCGCGTCCTCATTCCCGACAGCGCCCACGGCACCAACCCCGCTTCCGCCGCCATCGCCGGGTTCGACACCGTCTCCGTCAAGAGCAACGCCCACGGCTTCGTCGATATGGCCGACCTCCAGGCCAAACTCGACGATCGCACGGCCGTCTTCATGATCACCAACCCGAACACCATCGGCCTTTTCGAGAAGCAGATCGGCGAGATCACGCAGCGGATCCACGACAAGGGAGGCCTGGTCTATCTCGACGGCGCCAACATGAACGCGATCGTCGGCGTCACCCGCCCCGGCGATTTCGGCGCCGACATGATGCACTACAACGTCCACAAAACCTTCACCGGCCCCCACGGCGCCGGCGGCCCCGGCTCCGGACCCATCGCCGTCCGCAAAGTCCTCGAACCGTATCTGCCATGCCCCGCCGTCGCCAAACGCGGCAACGAGTATTATCTCGACTACGATCGCCCCAAGTCGATCGGTCGAGTCCGCAGCTTCACCGGCAACGTCGGCATTTTGCTGAGGGGCTACGCCTACATCCGCACGCTCGGCCCCGAAGGCCTCAAGGAGATGACCGAGAACGCCGTGCTCAACGCGAACTACCTCCTGGCCCGCGTCAAGGAGACCTTCGACGTCCCGCACGGCGACCGCTGCATGCACGAGTTCGTCGCCAGCGCGCGTAAAATGAAACGAGAGCGCGGCATCAGCGCCATGGACATCGCCAAGCGGCTGCTCGATTTCGGCTACCACGCCCCGACGGTCTACTTCCCGCTCGTGGTTCCCGAGGCGCTGATGATCGAGCCGACGGAGACGGAATCGAAGCTGACGCTGGACGAGTTCGCGGACACGCTGATCAAGATCCAGGGCGAGGATCCGGAGTTCCTGCGCAAGGCGCCGCACACGCTGTCGATCAGCCGGCCGGACGAGATCAAGGCGGCGAAGGAGCCGATCTTGCGCTGGCGCGCTGCGGTTTAGCCGCCGCGTCCTCGCGGCGCGGACCGAATTCCGCCAAATTGTATCACGACTCCCGTCCCGACGGCGCTCAACACGTGTGTTTTCGCGTAGAATGATGCGTACTCGAAAGCGGACGTCTCAACATGACCAAAGACACGACGAGAATCGAACGATGCCGAATCTCTGGCTTTAAATCGATTCGCGATGCCGAGATAGAACTCGGCCGGCTGAACGTCGTCATCGGGGCAAATGGCGCGGGCAAATCGAATCTGGTCTCATTCTTCGCGTTACTGCGAGATTCCTTGAACGATCGGTTGGGGGGCCATGTAAGTCGCCGAGGCGGGCCTAATGCATTCCTGCATCTGGGAACTAAAACGACCAGCGAGATTCGCTGTGAGTTGACCGTAACGACGGAAGCGGGACTTGGAACGCTATATCAACGATTGCATTTTCAAGCCCCAGACAACCTCGTTTACAGCGAGAACCATTCAAGAGTTCCCCAGGGTATTGATCGTTCAAACGAATGGGCAATCGGCGGCATTTGTTCCGTAATCAAAGATGACGGGCCCTATTCCCCGCAGCAATTGATTTACTTCTACCTCAAAGACGGGATTGGCGCTTACCATTTTCACGATACGACGCTAACGGCGCCGATTCGGACGGCAGGGTACATTGAAGACAACAGGCAATTGCGAAGCGACGGCGGGAACCTAGCAGCATTTCTTTATCGGCTACTAAAGACGAATGAGCCAATCTACCAGCGCATTGTTTCCACCGTGGGAATGTGCGCTCCCTTTTTTGAGGAGTTCAGCCTCGCGCCGCGCACGCTCGACCCGTCCCGGATTCTCCTTAATTGGAAACAGAAAGGCGCCGACTACGAATTCGGCCCTCATCAGCTTTCCGACGGCACGTTGCGTTTGATGGCGCTGGTCACTCTGCTCTTGCAACCGGAGACGGAACTACCGAAACTCATCGTCGTTGACGAGCCGGAGATCGGCCTGCATCCGTATGCAATCAACTTAATCGCCGCACTTTTTCGTAAGGCGAGCTTTCACACTCAAGTAATCATCGCTACGCAGAGTCCGCAGTTGCTCGACGAGTTCGATCCTGAAGACGTAATTTGCGTCGAACGCCAAGGGCAAGAATCCCGCTTTAATCGGCCCGATCCAGCGAAGCTGAAGGAATGGCTAGAAGAATATAGTCTGGGCGAGGTTTGGCAAAAGAACGTCATCGGCGCGGGGCCGCACTGATGGCGCGCCTTTATCTTTTTGCCGAGGGGCAAACTGAGCAAACTTACGCAGATGACGTACTGAAGCATCATCTGGCGAATTTCGGGGTGTACCTGCACAATCCCGTATTGATCGCGCACGCTCGAAAAAAGGGAAAGGTGCATCGGGGAGGCGGTCGAAGGTACGAGCCGATGAAGAACGACATTGTGCGCTTCCTGAAACAAGAAGCGGGTAACGGCGTATTTTTTACGACGATGATCGATCTATATGCCCTTCACGCCGACTTTCCTGGACGGGACGATGCCGAAAAACACAGGAAAGATCCGCACGGACGAGCCAAGTCGCTTCAAACAGCATGGGCTAATGACATCGCTGATACACGTTTCGTTCCCTTCATCCAGTTACATGAATTCGAGGCGTATCTGTTCACCGATGTCGCGCAATTTGACAAGTTCTATCCGAATAGCGAAACCCAGATTGCAAATCTCAAGAAGATCGCCGACGATGTGAAAACACCCGAACTGATTGACGACGGAAAATCGACTGCGCCCTCGAAGCGGATTATCGCTCAGTTCCCCGACTATGAGGATGCGAAACGCGTCGTTGGCCCACAGGTGGCCGAACTGATTGGCCTTGAGGCCATCCGAAAGAAATGCCCGCACTTTAATGAGTGGCTTTCAAAATTGGAAAGCCTCGGCACACAAGGCGCTCCATCATGAACGACGCATATCTCCTCTCCGCTGTTCGCACGCCCATCGGCAAATACCTCGGCGGACTCGCCGACGTCCCCGCCGTCGATCTCGGCGCCCTCGCGCTGCGCGAAGCGCTCGCCGCGGCGCGCGCCAATCCCGACGCCGTCGACGAAGTCCTCATGGGCAACGTCCTGCAAGCGGGGCTCGGTCAGAATCCCGCGCGGCAGGCAGCGCTCAAGGCGGGACTCCCGGATACCATTGCCGCGGTCACCATCAACAAGGTCTGCGGTTCCGGCCTGAAAGCCGTCATGCTCGCAGCGCAAGCCATCCGCGCTGGCGACGCCCAACTCCTCGCGGCCGGCGGCATGGAGAGCATGAGTCGGGCGCCACATCTGCTGTTCGGCGCTCGCTCCGGTTGGAAGCTCGGCGATCAGAAAGCTGTCGATGCGCTGATTCATGACGGGCTCTGGTGCGCGTTCGAGAACTGGCACATGGGCGAGGCCGCGGAACACACTGCGATGTCGTGCGGCATTAGCCGGGCGGAGCAGGATCGTTTCGCGGTGCAGAGCCATCAACGCGCCGCCGCCGCCTGGGCGGGCGGGAAGTTCGCCGCGGAAGTTCGGCCCGTTACGGTCGGCGTCCGCGCCAAGGCGAAGACCGTCGCGCAGGACGAAGGTTTTCGTCCCGATTCGAGTCTCGAAGGTCTGGCGAAACTGAAGTCCGCGTTCAAGGCCGACGGCACCGTGACCGCCGGGAACGCCTCGATGCTCAGCGACGGCGCCGCCGCGGTTGTCGTCGGCACGCGCGAAGCGGCTGAGCGGCTGGGAACGGCGCCGCTCGCGCGGATCGTCGCCTACGCCACCTCGGGTATCGCACCGAAAGACATCTTCTTGGCCCCGATCCGGGCAGTCCGGCAAGTTCTCGACAAGGCGAATCTTCGTATCGGCGACATCGATCTCTTCGAACTCAACGAAGCGTTCGCGTCGCAGATGCTCGCTTGCAGGCAAGATCTGTCGCTCGACGAAGCGAAGGTCAACGTCCACGGCGGCGCCATCGCCCTGGGGCATCCGATCGGCGCGTCGGGCGCTCGCGTGCTGGTGACGCTGGTCCACGCGCTGAATGCCGGCGGCCTGCGTTACGGGCTGGCGTCGCTCTGCCTGGGGGGCGGCAACGCGGTCGCCATGATTCTCGAACGCACGTAACGCACGCGCTTCCTATAATCTCCTCCACCGCCTCCGCGAACCTCACCAGGGAGATTCCATGCCGATCGACCTCCGCAGCGATACCGTCACCCGGCCCACCCCCGCCATGCGCGCCGCCATGAACGTCGCCGAGGTCGGCGACGACGTCTTCCACGAAGATCCCACCGTCCTCAAGCTCGAAGCCAAAGTCGCCGACCTGCTCGGCAAAGAAGCCGCCCTCTTCGTCCCCTCCGGCACCATGTCGAACCAAATCGCCGTCAAGATCCACACCCAGCCCGGCGACGAAATCTACTGCGACGTCAACTGCCACATCTACCAGTACGAAGTCGGCGGCCCCGCCGTACTTTCCGGCGTCACCTGCCGAACCTTCGACGGCGAACACGGCATCCTCGACCTCGCCCAGATGCAAGACAAGATCCACCCCGAAAACGATCACCTCACCCGCACTCGCATGGTCTGCCTGGAAAACACGCACAACCGCGGCGGCGGCAAAATCTACCCGATCGAGAAGATCGCCCCCATCAGCCGTTGGGCGCGCCAGCACGGCCTCATCATGCACCTCGACGGCGCCCGTCTCTGGAACGCGATCGTGGCCACCGGCACCAGCGGCAAGGACTGGGCCAAGCATTTCGACACCGTCTCCGTCTGCTTCAGCAAAGGCCTCGGCGCCCCGATCGGCTCGGCGCTCACCGGCCCCGCGGAACTCATCGCCAAGGCGCGCAAGGTTCGCAAGCTTTTCGGCGGCGGCTGGCGCCAGGCCGGCATGATCGCCGCCGGCGCCCTCTACGCCCTCGAACATCACATCGAGCGCATGGCCGACGATCATCGTCACGCCCAGATCCTCGCCGAAGCGATTCGCAACACGCCCGGCTTGCGGCTCGATCCCGTCGACGTCGATACGAATCTCGTCTGGTTCCACCTCGATCCCGACCTGGGGACGGCGAAGGAAGTGACGGCGCAGCTCAAGCAGCAAGGCGTCCTGGTCCACGCCGCCGGGCCTTACAAGATCCGCGCCTGCACGCATCTGGACGTCAGCGCAGCGCAGGCGGAGGAGGCGGCCGACAAGATCCACCGCGTCGCCCGCCGATTCGTTCCCGTCCGCGCTTAGCAAATCGAATATAGCCACAGAGGGCACAGAGAACACAGAGAAAAAAGCGGGGGGTGTCGTCAGTTCTTCGAATTCCTCTGACTGGCTGTCCGGAGTCCGCTCATGTCGCTAGGATTGCGGGTGGAGAAATTTATGGCAACCACCTGAACAAGGAGACAGGTCATGACGCCGGCACGGAAGCCCTATCCCAGCGACATCAGTGACGCTCAGTGGAACATT
>JBBQPM010000161.1:0-15923 GCA_038217425.1 Gemmatales bacterium | reverse complement strand
ATTGTTTGCGCCGAGGCGGGACGCGAACGCGCTCGGCGGCGACGGGGAATTTCAGACCGCGCAGCGTGAAGCGGAGCGATCCGTTCAGGCCGGATTGCTCTCTTGGTTAGGCGCCGTGCTTTTTCAACTTCGCGATGTGATTGAGCAGTTCGTCCAGGCTCGCCACGCCGATGAAGTACCAGCAGATCATCTCGTACGTTCGCAGCGTCGGCTTCCTGCCAGTCGTGAGACTGATGAGCATGCAAGCGATAATGGCGCAGTACGTCTGAATCTCGATGCCGTTCTGCGATCTGCTGAGCAAATGCCGACATCCCAAGATTTGCTTGAAGAAGCGAAAGAAGATCTCGATCGTCCAGCGATACTCGTAAAGCAAAGCGACGATCTCGGCTGGCACGTCGAGCAAATTCGTGACGAGGCGAAGGAACCCGTCGCACGATTGGCCGGTCGAGCCGCGCCGCCCGTAATGGCCCGCAGATTGATGCGGCTTCATTTGAATGTGCAGTATGCGAACGCAGTGATCGGGCCGGCCTTCCGCTTTCGTGGCGGCGCCAAGCGCGACGATTTGATCTTGCGTGATGCGGGCCTTGAGGGCCTCGACGGAGAGCGGGCGATTCTCGAGTACTTCGTAAACGCTATTGTCGCGAATGCGGCAAACGTAACTGCTCTTGAGTTGGACGATGCTATTGAAGAGCGTGAACTTGGCGTAGCCGCGATCCATCACGTAAAGGCGATCAGGTTGGAGCGTGCGCTCGAGGACGGCGCGTTCGTCGCATACGCCGCCTGCTTGAGGTGTGACGTCGATACGAACGGGGACGTGATTATCGACCTCGAAATGCGTGTGCAGATGCCACTTGACGCGAGCTTTGCCCGCGGTGCGTTTGCGGAGCGAGGCCTCGGCCATGCGCGGCAGCGCGGCCAGTAGCGTGCCGTCTACTAAAGTGACGGTATCGCGAATGTCTTTGAGTCGCGGATCGCGTCCGATCGGCTCGAGTTGACTTCCCAGTTCAGTAATGATTTCTTTGAGGCGCTCGGGATCGAAAACGTCGGCGGATTCCGAGAGCGAGCCGAGGGAAGTGCGCGGACAGCCGAGTTTCTTTTGGACGTTATTGAGTTCGCTGGCCTGCTGGAGACCGCGGAGAGATTTGACGATGGGGTTGAAGAGGAAGAGGAGCAAGAGCATGCAATACTGATCGAAATGCAGTTTGCGATTCTTGGCGACGTCGCGTTTGCAACCGTCGTCGTGCAGGCGTTCCAATAGGGGGCCAAGTTGGTCGAAGTATTTGAGGCCGCGAATATCTTCTTCGCGGATCTTGGGTTCAGGGGTGGGGGTAACCGGCTCCATGAACAATAAGATGCGCGATTGTCGTCGGGAGCGCAATACTGTACATTTATATTTCAATGGCGCAAATAGCGTGCCGAACAGGATTGGGACCGTCCCGTTTCTGCAAAAGCCGACGACGCCAAGCAAGTTGGCGAGCAAGGTGCGGAGCGTTCTCGATTCTACCAGTTCGCCTAGCAGTCAAGAGGGCTGAAACGGGATACTCGTGATTCTCAGTTCAAGTTCGCGAACGGCATGGAACCGGAGGCGCAAGATGCTCTTCTGGCTCACCCACATCTAGTCGATGGCGTTCCTGGTTTCCGTGGACGCCCTCGACCCGACCCGAATCTTGACGCGGCGCGAGCTGGCTGCGGTGCTCGCCAACGGCGCCTGAGTCGCTACAATTCCCGCAGCCTGCCTTGGGTCAGGAAACATGTGGTCCTGGGGGAAATGAGGATGCCTGAACATTCCGTGGTTTTTTACCGAATGGTGGACTTTGCCACCGTGATTAAAGAGACCGTTTCGGAGATTGAGCTGGTTGACGCAATCAGGTCATCGGCGGTAGTTGCGTTTATCACAACTTCCGCGAATCGCGGCGGGAAGGCGGCTTCGCACTTTAGCCATGTTTTCCCCGATCTCGTCAGAGCGATCGACGTTCCGACGTATGAATTTGATATTGCGATGCTTGGAAAGGGGGAGAATCGCTATGGAATTTCTGCTGCCTCTCGGCTTCCACAGGTCGTGCTTTTCAAGGCCGGCGAAGAAATCGGACGACGGATTTTCAATGAACGAGAAGTAAAGCAAGATCGGTTCATTGAAAAGACTTCTACCTGGGCGAACGCGGCTTTCAAAGCTTAATGCGGGCTTCGCCCGCACCCAAACGTCTTGGAAATTGCCATCCGACTTCCGAGGATAAGTGTTACCAGCAACCACGAGTGCGGGCCTGGCTCGCTTTGACGATGAGCGCGGATCGAATCGGCGCAGTATTCGAGCACTGAGCGTTTTTGACTGCCGCCTTTGATTCTTCTCAACAAATCCGGGTGAACGGTTCGAAAAAAGGAACTACGCCTCGTCGTCCTCCTGCAAGAGCTTCGTCTTCGCCTCCGCGAGTTCGGCCATCTCGGCGGTGCTGACCGACGGGTAATGCAAATCGAGATTCAAGATCGTGTTCGTCACGATGTCGGCCACCACCGCGCGCGTCACCCATTTGCGGTCCGCGGGGATCACGTACCACGGAGCGTGCTTCGTACTCGTCGCCGACAGCGCGTCCTCGTACGCCCTGCGGTAGTCGGACCAGTAGCCACGCTCGACGAGGTCGGCTGCGGAAAATTTCCAGTGCTTGTCCGACTTCTCCAATCGCTCCATGAAACGTTGCTTTTGCTCCTCCTTCGAAACGTGAAGGAATAGCTTCACGATGACGATGCCGTTACGCACCAGGTGCTTCTCGAACGCGTTGATGTCTTCATAACGACGCTCCCAGAACGCGTCGTCGACTTTGCCCGGCGGCAATTTCTGGGCCTGGATGATTTCCGGGTGCACTTTCACGATAAGAACATCTTCATAATACGAACGGTTGAAGATGCCGATCATGCCTCGCCCCGGCAGGCAGCGCATGTAGCGCCAAAGGAAGTTGTGGTCCAGATCCTCGGGGGTCGGTTTCTTGAAGCTGTGGACTTCACAGCCCTGCGGATTGACGCCGGACATGACGTGCTTGATGGTGCCGTCTTTGCCCGCCGCGTCCATCGCTTGAAGCACGATGAGGACGCCGAAGCGGTTGTCGGCGTAGAGGAGGTCTTGCGCCTTGGCGAGGGACTTGAGGTCTTTTTGCAGCGATTCGCGGGCGAGTTCTTTAATTTGATCTTTGCCGAGCGCTTTGAGTTCCTTGGTTTGGGCCCAACCGGGGTCGTAGTCCTTGAGTTTGAGTTTTTTGCCGACGGGGACGCGGAAGGCGTCGATGATTTCGGAGTTGATCATGGGAAGCGCTCAGTTTAAAACGAAAAGCCCCTGACGAATCAGAGGCCTGGAAGGATTCGGGGAGTCGGCTACGTTTACGGGAAACGAACGCCGCCGATGGTTTCGAAGCCGCGGAGGAAGGGGTTGAAGCCCATATTTCCCATGCCCATGCCGCCCATGCCCATGTAGGGGTTCATGCCGCCCATGCCCATCATGCCCATGTTTCCCATCCCCATCATGCCCATGTTTCCCATGCCCATATAGGGGTTCATGCCGCCCCCCATGCCGCCCATGCCCATGTAGGGGTTCATGCCGCCCATACCCATCCCCATCCCCATTCCCATTCCGCCCATGCCCATGCCGCCCATTCCCATTCCGCCCATGCCCATCATTCCCATGCCGCCCATGCTGCTGCTCATTCCGGTGTAGAAGCCGGTGCCGCCTTGGGGGCCGACGCTGTACAGCGTAATCACCTGGGGGGGGCCGGAATTCAGGCGGGGGGCGCCGATAGGGAATGCCGGCGTCGGCGACTGCTGAGCTTGGCCGCCCTGCGGGTTTTGTTGATTTTGAAACTGCTGCTGCAGTTGCTGCGGATTGACGTTGCCAACCTGAGCGTGAGTCCATGCGGGAGAGGCTGCCATGCCACAAACGGTGAGTACGATCCAAGAAAATCGGGCCATGGGATACCTCGGAATAAGGCGGGAAAAAAGGTTACCTGTGCCAAACGGGATTGCTCTAAAATAAGACGAAGCTGGCGGGAGAAAAGTTCCACTTTATATTTAAGCAGACGGCCGTTCGGTTGCCAACCGCAATTTTCCGAAAAAACGAGGCTCTTTTACTGAGGTTTTGTTCATGAAACGGCTCATCGGTCTGATTGGTGCACTCGCGGGAGCGTTGCCGCTGCACGCCCAGGAATCTCCCAGGCCGTACACGAACAGCCTGGGCATGAAGTTTGTCTGGATCCCGCCGGGAACTTTCTTGATGGGGAGTCCCCCGGACGAACCGGATCGGCGCGAGAACGAAGTTCAACATCACGTGCGGTTGACCCGGGGCTTCTACATGGGCGCCCATCTGGTGACGCAGGAACAATGGCAGGCGGTGATGGGGATCAATCCGAGTCATTTCGACGGGGAGAAGAATCTGCCGGTGGAGCGCGTTTCCTGGACCGATTGTCAGGAATTCATCAAAAAGGTGCGGGCCAAAGACAAGAAACTGTACCGATTGCCGACCGAGGCGGAATGGGAATATGCGTGTCGGGCGGGAACGACGACGGCGTACGCGTTTGGGGCGACGCTATCGACAGACCAGGCGAACTTTAACGGCTCGGGCCAAAAAGGGAGGTACCTGGAAAAGACGACGCCGATCGATCATTTTCCCGCAAATGCCTGGGGACTGCACGACATGCATGGCAATCTGATCCAGTGGTTGCAGGATTGGCACGGCGAGTATCCGGCGGGGAAGGCGGTCGATCCGCAGGGCCCGGCCGAGGGGAAGTTGCGATCGCTGCGGGGGGGATCGTGGTTTTACGAACCGCGATATTGCCGGTCGGCGTATCGGTGTGCCGCCGGGCAGGGCGCCCGAGCGGGAGATATTGGCGTGCGGCTCTGTTTTTTTCCAGAATAGGATTCGCCGCCGCCGTCAGCAGGCGGCGGCGAAACAAAATCACGGCATCCGAACGCCGCCGATGGTTTCGTAGCCACGCATCATGAAGGGATTCATGCCGCCGCCCATGCCCCCCTGCATCATATAGGGGTTCACGCCGCCCATTCCCATACCGCCCATTCCCATGCCCCCCATTCCCATGCCCCCCATGCCGCCCATTCCCATGCCCCCCATGCCGCCCATTCCCATGCCGCCCATTCCCATGCCCCCCATGCCGCCCATTCCCATACCACCCATTCCCATACCACCCATACCCATTCCCATTCCGCCCATACCCATTCCCATGCCACCCATACCGCCCATTCCACCCATACCCATTCCGCCCATACCTCCACCCATCATGCCTTGTCCGCCTTGGCCGCCGACGCTGTAGTAGGTGGTGACCTGGGGAGCGCCGCTCAGGAGGCGCGGAGCGCCGGCCGCAAAGGCCGCCTGCTGACCCTGACCCTGCCCTTGGCCCTGACCCTGTTGCTGGCCTTGAAATTGTTGTTGGAGTTGCTGCGGATTGACATTGCCGATCTGAGCCTGAAGCAAGTCAGGAGCGGCGGCCATGCCCACGAGTGAGAGCGCGATCCAAATGCGAGCCATGCGAATCCTCAGAAAAAGAAGGGTTTAAACGGCATCCGTGGGCAGACGCAAATCGGCCCAACGAAATGGCGTAGGGGCCGGGAAACGCGTCTGTGTGGATTTAAACAGATTTCTAAGTCGTTGCCAACAACAAATTTCGGAAATGCGAAAAAATCTCGACTAAGAATTTTTGCAGGTGGGATCTGGCCGAAAAATTAGGCTCGGGCAACGAAAAAGCCCTTGAAGGTGTCAAGGGCTGAGATGACCTACGATTAGGGCAGGCGAACGCCGCCGATCAATTCGAAGCCGCGGTTGAAGGGATTGAAGCCAAAGTTTTGCTGGCCGAAGCCTTGCTGGCCGAAGCCTTGCTGGCCGAAGCCCCCGGGGCCGAAACCGCCCTGACTGAAAGTACTAAAGGAAGTCTGCTGGCCGAAGCCTTGCTGGCCGAAGCCCCCTTGTTGGCCGAAGCCTTGCTGACCGAAGCCTTGTTGGCCGAAGCCTTGCTGACCGAAGCCTTGCTGGCCGAAGCCCCCTTGTTGTCCTCCTTGACCTGCGCTAAAGAAGGCGCCGCCTTGAGGCCCTACGCTGTAATAAGTAAAAATCTGCGGCGGACCGGTGAGCAGGCGGGGAGCGCCGGCGATTCCCCTTTGGCCTTGCTGCTGGAATTGTTGCTGCAATTGCTGCGGATTGACGTTGCCGATTTGAGCGTGAATCGCGGCCGGAGACGCGGCCAGACCGAAAGCACACAGTGCAAACCAATGAGAATGACGCATGAAAACCTCCACATATAGTAAAGGGCGAAACATTCCGCCGAGCAAATCGATGGAAGAGGTGGTAAAATTGGACGATGCCTAGACTTTTAGACAAGCACGTTCGAGACCGTCCCGTACGGCAACGTCGGGAATCTCGCGAATATTTTCAGATTGCCGGTAATGTAAGAGCGGGAATCGTTTCCTCACCCGCTGAGACCTGTTACGACCCAGAGGCCCGCCCGCGATGGAAGAATTCAAGAAATTCGTAACGCAGGACTGGTACTTCGCCTACCCGATGTTTGCCATGTCGCTGGTCGCGGTGACGCTGGTCATTTGGCGCTTCCTGCTCAACCGGCAGGCGGATACGAACCTGAATCTGTTTCTGCCTGCGCTGCAGGAGAAATGGTCGAAGGAAGGCGCGGAGGGGGCGATCAAGTTCTCTAAAACGCAGCCGGGACTTATTCCCAAGAATCTTTACCCGGCAGGTCTGGAGACGTCCAAACAGGGCCTGGCCGCGATGCGGCGGGCAATGGCGAACGCGATCGAACTCGAAATTTTGCCGCAGCTGCAGTTTCTGCTGCCGACGACGCTGGCCATCGCCAAAATCGCGACCATGGTCGGCCTGCTCGGGACCGTCATCAGCATGATCGGTACTTTTTCGGACATCGAGGAAGTTCGCCGAAAGGGGCAGGACATCGCCACGCAGAGCGGCAAGATCGGCTTGGCGTTGTTCGCGACGGCGCTGGGGCTCGTGACGGCCATTCCGCTCGTCTTCGCGCATGTCCTCTTCAAGGCGTGGATCGCGAACTACGAGATCAAGCTCAAGAGCGCGGCCCAGAAACTCGTGCTGATCGTGCAGCAAACGAAGGCCGCCCCGGCGAAGAAGCCGGACGTCACGCGCCGAGAATCTTGATGAGGATCTTGTTGGGCCGATGGCCGTCGAACTCGCCGTAAAAAATCTGTTCCCAGGGCCCGAAATCGAGTTTGCCCTTCGTGATGGCGACGACGACTTCGCGTCCCATGATTTGGCGTTTGAGATGGGCGTCGGCGTTGTCCTCGCCGGTGCGGTGGGCTCGGGGCCGAGATACGTTACGCCAACTCGTTCTTGCTGGGCGGCTTGTCGCCAGCCGCCGGGTTCGGAAATTCCAAGGTGAAGCGATCAACCCACGGGACGGCTCGGGACCGACCCTTGGATCGTAGGAACTCTTGCACTACCTCCCATGCGAACGGCCGAGACACGAAGCACGCCCGAGGAGCGTAGAAGCTGTCCCCGCCGATGTTGTGCCGGACCCAAGGGCGACAGTCTCCTCCTGCAAACGGCACAAACTGTTCGGGGGTGATCGATCTGGTGGGCTGGAAGTATGTGAAGAAGAACCCGTGTCGCTCAACCAAGAAGAACATGAGGGCTGGCTCGCGATCGATCGTCGCCGTGTGCTGCTTGCCACGGTGTTCGACCACTCCGAGGGACGAGTCACCAGACCCGCACCGCCAGCATCCGTTTCGCTCCCGAAATATGATCGGCTCCAGAACCTCAACTGTCGGGTCGATGATCGTGTCGCCGCCAGGGGCTGAATACGTCATCGCCTTGATAGACTGGCTCGGCTTCGACTTGCTCCTCACGACTTGAACCCTCCATCTACTGCCCGATGATCTTGACCAACACCCGCTTGGGCCGGTGGCCGTCGAACTCGCCGTAGAAGATCTGCTCCCAGGGGCCGAAGTCCAGTTTGCCCTTCGTGACCGCCACAACGACCTCACGGCCCATGATCTGCCGCTTCAAGTGGGCGTCGGCGTTATCCTCGCCGGTGCGGTTGTGGTGGTAGTGGTTGGGATCGGGATTGAAGGGCGCCAGCTCTTCGAGCCAGACGCCAAAATCGCGATGCAGTCCGCGTTCGTCGTCGTTGATGAAAACGGAAGCGGTGATGTGCATGGTGTTGCACAGGAGAATGCCTTCCTGGACGCCGCTTTTTTTGAGGGCGGCATCGACCTGAGGCGTGATGTTGACGAACGCCATCTTGGACGGGATGTTGAGCGTAAGATATTCGGTATGGCTTTTCATGAGCGTTAGTTTAGGAAAATCGCCGCATGACGTTCGCCGCTCCGTGGGCATTGCTGGCCTTGCTCGCCGTCCCGTTTGCGCTGTGGGCGTGGCGCTGGCGTCGGCGCGGGACGATGCTCTTTTCCCAAGTCGCGCCGTTGCGGGCGCTGCCGACCGGTCACGCCCGTAGCGCTGAGTTCTGGGGCCGAACGCTGCGTCTCGTCGGCTTGACGTTTCTCATCGTCGCCGTCGCTGGGCCGCGCTGGCCCGATCGCGCGCGCACGTCCCAAGAGGGGATCGCCCTGGCCCTCGTGGTCGACGTCAGCCAAAGCATGGCCGCCCGCGACTTCGAATTTCGCGAACGCAAGACGTCCCGCCTCGAGGGTGCGCAGACGATCCTTGCGCAGCTGCTCCTCGGCGGCGATGGCTTCCCCGGTCGGCCAAACGACCATGTCGCGGTCGTCGCCTTCGCCGCCCGGCCCGAAACGGTTTGTCCGCTCACGCCTGATGTGCCGACGGCCCTCAAGATCCTGCAAGCACAGAAGCCGCGCGAGGATCCGCTCGAAGCGAGCACCAACCCCGGCGACGCCCTGGGCTGGGCCGTGCTCGAACTCGACAAGGCTCGCGCCAAGCGCAAGGCGATCCTGCTCCTCACCGACGGCGAAAGCAACGTGCCCGGCTCCCTTACGCCCCGTCAAGGAGCGCAGCTGGCAGGGAACCTCAAGATGCCGATCTACGCGCTGGATCTGTCGCGCGAAAGCGATCCCAAGGTCGCCGAGAAAATCAAGGCATCGCTCGCTGCGGTCGCGCAGCTCTCGCAGGGGGGCTACTACCGCGCCGACGACGAAACGAGCCTGAAAGCCGCCCTGGCCGCGATCGACGGACTCGAACGCTCGGCACTGTCGGCGTTGGTGACGCAGCCGTTCGTGGAACTCTACCCGTGGTTCGCAGGGGCCGGGCTCGTCTGTTGGCTGACGATCGCGTTCCTGGAAGCCATGCGCTGGAGCCGATTGATTTGATTCGTCGTGATGTCCCAGAATGAGAAGCACGAGGAATCCAAACGGGCAGCGCAGTTCCTAGTTCGGAGAGCCAAATAGTCCCGAATTTGCCGAGATTGCCGATAATAGGCTCGATCTGCTTCGATGGCACGTGCTTTGCGAACGTTTTCTTCCACGTTGCTTCATTCTACGGTCCGAGCGAACCACTCGAGAATGCGATCTCAGGTGAGATGGCGCCGTGTGGTTTTTCGAGGACACTGAACTTCGTTGGAGGATTTCTCATGAAACGTTTGATCTTTTCCCTGGCAGTCGGCGCAGTCACCCTGTTGGTCGGCACCCTCTCGGCTCAGGTCGTGCAGGTGCAACCGGGCGCGGCATCCACGCTGCGCGGCAAAATCGTGCGCACCGAAGGGAACAACCGAGTCGTGGTCCGGACGGTTGATAACAAGGAAGTCATTTTGACCTCCTCGCCTACGACAAAATATGTAGTGAATGGAAAAGCAGGCGCCTTCGCGGATCTGCGAACGGGCACGAGCATCGACGTCGGCTATGTAGTCCAGGGAGGCAACTACATCGCCAACTCCTTCCAGGTTGCCGAAACGACTGCGGCTCCCCCAGACAACAACACGACCAATCGGAAGATTTTTCGCGGCCGCGTGGTACGTGTCAATGAGCCGAACAACCAAGTGATCGTCGTCGGTCCGGACAATAAAGAAGTCGTCCTGTACGTTCAAAAGAACGGCCGGTTTATGCGAAACGGTCAACCCATCAAGCTGACGGAGCTTCAGGTCAATACGCCGATCGAAACCTACTACGTCGATCGCGACAACCAGTATTGGGTTGAAGAAATTTCCGTCGTGACCCAAAGCACCGGGACCGAGCCGGCTCCGCCGGCGGAAGGTTCGCTGGTCGAAGGCGTTGTGGTTCGCGTCGTCGGACAAAACCAGGTCGTCATTCGCACCGCCGACAAGAAGGAAGTGATCATCGAACTGGCCCCGCAGACGGTCTACCTTCAGGATAACCAGCCGTATAAGTTGCAGGATATCCAGACAGGTCAAGAGTTGCGAGTGCAATACAACGTGCGCGATCGCCGCAGCATTGCCAACCGTATCTTCGTCAATCGCCGAAAGTAAACTCGGAATCGACGCGGAATGAAAAGAACGCGATCTCGAGAGTTCGAGATCGCGTTCTTTTGCGTTTTCCCGCTTTCAAATGGATTTCTTGTCCATCTTCCGAAACCTTTTCGCTCCCGGACGGTTTAATGTCTATTGCACTCTAAATCTCGTTTCTGCCTGCAAGGAGCTTCAGATGCTCGCTCCCCGCTATCTTGCTCTCGGATTTCTGCTCGTGGGCGTCCCCGCTTACGCGCAAGACGCGAAGGGGCTGGAGCTTTTCGAAAAGAAGATCCGCCCCGTGCTCATCGCCCAGTGCTACGAATGCCATGCGTCCGACGGCAAAGCCAAGGGCGGATTGGTGCTCGACCATCGGGAGGGTTTCCTCAAGGGAGGCAAGAGCGGCCCGTCGTTCGTTGCGGGTCGGCCAGATGATAGCCTGCTGCTGGAAGCTCTGCGGCACGATTCGCTGAAGATGCCGCCCAAGACGAAGCTCTCCAAGGCCGTCATCGAAGACTTCGCCTACTGGATCAAGATCGGCGCCCCCGACCCGCGTGAAAAAGACGCAGTTGCCAAGAAGTGGGACAGCACCCAGCCGACCTGGGTGTTTCAAAAGCCGATTCCAACCCCGGCTCCCGCGGTCAAGAACAACGCCTGGCCCAAGTCCGACGTCGATCGCCACATTCTCGCCAAGCTCGAGGAGAAGGGGATCGTCCCCAACGGGGACGCCGATCCGCGCACGCTCATCCGCCGGCTGTCGTTCGATCTTGTCGGCCTGCCGCCGACGCCCGCCGAAGCCGACGACTTCTTGGCCGCGCACGCCAAGAACCCGAAGGTCGCGCTCGAGGATCTCATCGATCGTCTGCTCGGCTCGCCCCATTTCGGCGAACGCTGGGGCCGGCACTGGCTCGATGTCGCGCACTACGCCGAGAACTCCGGCGTCGTCAAGTACGGTCAGAATTACCCCTATGCCCACCGTTACCGCGACTGGGTCATCGCCGCGTTCAATAACGACATGCCGTACGACGCCTTCGTGAAGGCGCAAATCGCCGGCGATCTGCTCCCTGCAAAAACACCCGAAGAGCGTGAACGCCTGAAGATTGGTACCGGCTTCCTGGTCATGGGCCGATTGCAGACGCAGCAGGCGACGCTGCAAGTTGTGATGGACAACATCGACGAACAGATCGACGCGCTCTCGCAAGGTTTCCTCGGCATCACCATCAGCTGCGCCCGCTGCCACGATCACAAGTTCGACCCGATCTCAACGAAAGATTACTACGCCCTGGCCGGCATCTTCCGCAGCACCGCCGTCAATCTGGGGGGCGGCGGCGGCGCCAAGAACGCGGGTGCCAACAAGAAGAACAAGAACGCCGCTGATCTCCCGCAGGTCGCCGGGCCCTTCATGGGCGTCGCCGACGCCAAGGTCAATGAATGTAACATCTGCATCCGCGGCGACGTCACACAACTGGGCGAACGCGTCGACCGCAACATCCCCGCGGTCTTCGGCAAACCCCTCGACATCAAGTCGGGCGAATCGGGCCGGCTTCAGCTCGCCCACTGGATCGCCAACGCGGACAACCCGCTTACCGCGCGCGTCATGGCCAACCGTATCTGGCAGCATCTGTTTGGCCGAGGACTCGTGCCGACGCCCGATAATTTCGGCTCCATGAGCGAGCCGTGCTCCAATCCCGAACTGCTCAACCATTTGGCCCTGCGTCTGATCGACAACGGCTGGTCGGTGAAGAAGACCATCCGTGAGCTGGTGCTGTCGCGGGCGTATCAGCTCGACGGCAAGTACGACGAAGCGAAGTTCGAGAAGGATCCGGAGAACTTCTACCTTTGGCGCCGTACGCTGCGTCGGCTCGACGCCGAGTCCATTCGCGATTCGATTCTCCTCGCCAGCGGCCAGCTGGACGCCGAGCCGCTCAAGGGTTCGGTCGCTCCTCCCGAAGTCAAGAAGAAGCAAAGTCCGAACTCTGTCCCCGAGCACAACCATCGCAGCGTTTACCTCTCGGTCGTTCGCGAGAACGTCCACGAGATGATGCGCGTCTTCGACTTCGCCGACCCGAGCCTGGTCTTCGGTAAACGCGATGTCACCACCATTCCGACGCAGGCGCTGTTTATGATGAACAACCCGTTTGTCATCGCGCAATCGGATCGGCTCGCGACCCGCATTCTCAACGCCAAGTCCGACGACCCAGCCCGCGTCGCCCTGGCGTTTGAACTCGTCCTCTCGCGCCAACCGACGTCCGCGGAGACGCAGACCGCTCTCGCCTTTCTGGCCGAGCACGCGAAAACCTACTCCGGCAGCGCCGACCAGGTGACGCATTCCGCCTGGCGGAGCCTGAGTCAATCCCTGTTCCAGTCCGCGGAGTTCCGCTACGTACGCTAGTTTCGCGGAATAATTAGCCACAGAGAGCACAGAGGACTCAGAGAATTCAAAAGACATGCTTCGAGATGTTTGTACCGGATTCTTCTTGCTTCTTCTCGGTGTCCTCTGTGCTCTCTGTGGCTGGAATTTGTATTATTTGTAACCATCCTCCCTACCGGAGATTGTCATGCAAACGACTCGCCGACAACTGCTGCAATCCGCCTCCTGCGGATTCGGTTATCTCGCTCTCAAGGGCCTCGCCTCGCAGGCCAGCGCCGCCCCCGAAGTCCGCAGCCCGCTCGATCCTCGGCCCAGCCATTTCCCCGGCAAGGCCAAACGCGTGATCTTCATGTTCATGCAAGGGGGGCCCTCGCACCTCGATACGTTTGACTACAAGCCCAGCTTGATCCGCTACGACGGCTCCCCCCTCCCCGCCAGCTACGATCAGCAGCGACTCAACCGCGCCGGCGTGCTCATGAAGTCGCCGCACCCCTTCCGCTTTTACGGCCAAAGCGGCCTGCCGATGTCCTCGCTCTTCACCAACCTGAGCCAACACGCCGACGATCTCTGCCTCCTCAACGGCATGTACAGCGATACCTCGATCCACGCCCAGGGCACCGTGCTCATGCACACCGGCAACTTCCGCCTCGCCCGGCCCTCCGTCGGCTCCTGGATTACCTACGGTCTCGGTAGCGAAAGTCGGGATCTGCCCGGCTTCGTCGTCCTCAATCCGCTCGGCGGCAATATCGGCGGCTCCAAAAACTACTCCTCCGGCTTCCTGCCGTCTTCCTTCGAAGGCACGCCCCTCACCCTCGGCAACCGCGGCGAAGCCATCCCCAACATCCGCAATCCGCGCCTCAGCGCCACCCAGCAGCGCCAACAACTCGACTTCACGCAGACGCTCAACCGCGATCTGCTCCAGCAGGTCCAGGTCAACACCGAACTCGAAGGCGTCATCGAATCGTACGAACGCGGCTTCCGAATGCAATCGGGCCTGCCCCGCGTCATGGATGTGAGCGGCGAAACCTCGCGCACCCTGGAAATGTACGGCCGAACCGCGTTTGGCACCCAGTGCCTGCTGGCCCGCAAGATGGCCGAGGCGGGCGTCCGCTTCATCGAGATCAATCAAGGGGGCTGGGATCATCACGCCAACATCGGCTCGGCGATTGCGAACGGCATCCGCAATATCGATCAGCCCATCGCGGCCCTCCTCACCGACCTCAAGCAGCGCGGCATGCTCGACGAAACCCTCATCGTCTGGGGCGGCGAGTTCGGGCGAACCGCGACGCGCCAGGGCAACAGCTCCGGCCGAGACCATAACGGCGGCGGCTATTCCTACTTCATGGCCGGCGGCGGCATCAAAGGCGGCATGCGCTACGGCGCCACCAATGACCTCGGTACCGCCGCGGAAGAAAACAAGATCCACGTCAACGACCTGCACGCCACGATCCTTAACCAGCTCGGCATGAATCACGAACGTCTGACGTACCGCTACGCCGGCCGCGATTTCCGCCTCACCGACGTCGCCGGCCGCGTGATGCGCGAGATCATCGCGTAAGGAGTTGGATCTGGCCGATGCCAAGGTGCTGAATGTCGTCCCTTCCCTTCCATGGCTGGGGCGACATTTCCGTTTGCCTGGGGTTGGTGCAAGACACTTCGTAGGAATGATTCAAGTTGCCTGGCGTTACTTACTTCATCAGCGATTGCTGGGCGTGCTCCCTCAACGTCGGCTGAACGCTCTTCCAAAGGTTGTCCGCGGTCCCGGGCCGAGCGAGGCCGACGAGCAGGAGTTCTCCCAGAGGCAGACCCGCCCCCAAGAGCAATGTCATCGCGACCCCCAGCATCAGCCCCCCTCGAACCGACCGTCGGCGGAAACCTCAGCGACTTTTGCCTCTCCCGGCGGCATCTCGATCGCGCCGGCGGTGACAATCATCAGTGACCCGCCCATCAGAGGCTCTTATTTTTTCTCCGAGAACGCATAAAGGTGCCCCTGGGTTCGGAGGTACAAGGTGTTGTCGGCGATGGCGGGGGTCGCTCCTGCGGACTCGCCCAGCGCCGGGTTTCGGGCCACAACTTGCGGGGACTCGGCACCGGCTTTCAGGACCGTGACGGCGCCGTCAGTGTATGAGGTGAAATAGATATATCCGTTCGCGGCGACCGGCGAGGCCCAGTACGGGCCTTCCGGCAGTACTCGCTCTTGCACGTAAAGCTGCTTGCCTGACGTTGAATACGCAGTGACTAGGCCGCCGTCCTTGACCATGACATACTGGCCGCGGTACACGATCCCCGACGAAACTTGCGGGAGTCCCTTTGTTTTTTTCCAGAGCACGTGGGAATTGGTCACGTCCCCTTCGCCGCCGGCTTTCACTGCCAGCGCGGCGCTCTTGCCCTCCGACATGAACTTGAGCAGGGCGTCCCATTCGTCCCGGGTAACCTTGCCGTCCTTGTTCGTATCCCACGACTCGAAGAAGTCGTCGAACATGGACTTCTTGAGTTCGCCGCTGGAAAGGGCGCCGTCCTTGTCACTATCCAACTGCATGAGCAGGCCGTCGAAGGTCGGCATCTTGAATTCGTCTTCGGAGCCGCCTGGCGCCCAGCCGGCGAAGAAGAGGTGGCCTTCCGCCACCACCGGCGTGCAACAGGGCCCGGAGGGAATACCATTTACTGACCACTTCTCGGCGCCGGTCTTCAGGTCGTAGGCGAGCAGCCGGGCATTGCCGGCCACGACAACCTGCTTGCCGGTCGGCGTGTCCCACAGGACCGGAGTGGTGAACGAGCTGGGCGACAACCGCGCCTTCTGCCATCGGGGCGTGCCCGTGGAAGCGTCGAGGGCGACGATCTTCGAGCCCTTCACTTCGTCGCGAACCACGATGACGACTCCCTCGGCGACGATTGGAGACGAGCCGGTCCCGAAATTGCCCCCCGTGACCGCCGTCGGCATCTCGAAATGCCACAGTTCCTTGCCCGCCAAGTCATAGCAGAACAGGCCGCAGGAGCCGAAGAAGGCGAAGATCCGCGTGCCGTCGGTAGCGGGAGTCGACGCCGCCGGGCTCCCGCCTTTTTTGAAATAGGCCTCGATTTGCTTGGCCGGGGCTTGCTGGCGCCATGCTTCCTTACCGGGGGCGCGGTCGTACGCCACCGTGTAGAGCTTG
>JBBQPM010000160.1:0-15979 GCA_038217425.1 Gemmatales bacterium | reverse complement strand
CTTGCCGGTAACGGCAAAACCGGTCCCCGTCGGATCGTCGAGCGACAGCGTGGCTCCCGCCTTCACGGTCACGTTGCCCGAGAGCGAAACCTGGCCGTTGAGCTGGATCGAGTCGATTTCCTCCCAGATCCCGATCGCGTGGTTCGTGTCGAAAGAAATGCGGACGCGGTCGACGAAGTACGGCGTCAGCGGGAAGTTGATGTCGAAATCGACGACGCTTCCGGGCAAGCTGTCGTCGACGCTGCCGGTGGCGGTGTTGAAGATCGTGTGGGCCGTGCCGTTGGGTTCGATGAGTTCGACCAAATCGACGAAGCCGTTGCCCCAGCTTTCGCGGATGACGACGGAAGTCGCTTGCACGGGCGTGGTGTAGCGAACGGTGATGAACTCGTTGGAGCCGTCGATGGCGGCGACCGACCAGGCACTGCCGAAATCGCCGTAGGCGAAGGTATTGGGGAGTCCGAGTACCTGCTGCGCCGACCAGTTGGGGGTCGAGAACTCGGAGCTGAAGTTGACCACCGATGACGCATACTGAGAGATCGAGGTGGCGATGTTCGAGGGTCCGAGGCCGCCGGGGTGCTGGTTGATGAGCGAGCCGGCGCTGACGACGGTATTGCCGTGGTAGGTGTTGTCCTGGTTGACGACGAGTCGGCCGAGGCCGACCTTGTCGAAGCCGAGGGCGTGGAGGTTGATGAAGTTTCGGTTCTGGTCGTAGACGTTGACGGGGAGATCGCTGACGATGCCGGTGAGGGCGAGGGTGCTGTTGGCCTGGGTGACGCCGATGCCGACGAGGTTGGAGGGAGCGGACGCCGGGGAGTAGGCCTGCACGGAGGTCAGGATAACGTTACCGGCCCACGTGTTGTTACCGGAGACGTTGTTGAGGGCGCCGGTATTGACGAGACCGTTGCCGGAGAGGGTGAGGTCTTCGCCGACGACGGTGATGTTGCCGAGCACCTGGAGTTGGGCGCCGTCGGAGACGGTGGTACCGCCGGCGGCGCTTCCCAGGGCGGCGTCGCTTTGGACGGCGAGGATGCCCTGATTGACGTAGAAGTCCCCGTCGAAGGTGCTGTTTTGCGTGAGGATGAGCTTGCCGGTGAGTTCCTTGACGAGGTTGGCGGAGGAGCCGCCGACCGCGTCGCGGATGGCGCCGTTGATGGTGAGTTGGCTCCCGGTATCGACGCCGACGGTGATGCGGTTGACGCGCGCGGGGTCGTAGGGGGGATAGAAGTTGGGGATGAGATTGACGCCATTGGTGATATTGACGTCGAATTCGTTAAGGGTCCGGTTGGAGCCTTGATTGAGCGTGATGTTGGCGGTGAGGACGTTGATATTGGTGGAGTTTCGCAGGGCGCCGGCGTAGTGGTCGTTGTAGGAGTAGCCGTTGCCGTTGAGGATGATGTCGCCGGCGGTGAGGTTGGACTGAATCTCCAGGGCGGCTCCGTCGCTGACGGTGGTGTCGTTGGTGAGGGCGCCGAGGGCGGATTGGTTGCGGGCGCCGAGGACGCCTTCTTCGACCGAGACGTTGCCGCTGAAGGTATTGTTGCCGCCGAGGATGAGTTTGCCTTGTCCGTCCTTGGTGATGTTGGCGTTACCGCGGAGGGAGCCGAGGATGGAGAGTTGTGCGGACGACTTGCCGTCTTGTAGGGTCTGGGTGCCTTCGACGCTGATGGTGGTATCGCCCGCGAGGGTGATATTGCCGAGCCAGACGGAGGTGCCGCTGACGGCGCGGAAGGCGCCGGGGCTGGGATTGTCTTTGTCCATACGGAGCGTGAAGAGGCCGCGCCCGTAGGTGACGGCGGTGAGCGTGTTGTTGTCGAGATTGAGGATGAGCTGCGTGACGCGGACGTTCGGCAGCGCCTCGCCCCAACGGACCCAACGACCGGCAGCGAGATCGAGCTTGAAGACGCCGATGTCGGTGCCGATGTAGAGATCGGGCCGATCGGAGGGATTCTGGGTATTGCGTCGATCGACGACGATGGAGTTGACGGGGAGGTCGAGGCCGGCGGTGTTGGCGGGACTCGCCGGCGCGAGGTTGAACGACAGATCGATCCAGTTCCGCCCGGCGTTGGTTGACAGGAGCAGCTTGGGTCTGCCCAAGCCGTTGCTGGCGACGTAGACGAAATCGCGATTGACCGGATCGACGGCGACGTCGGAAAGCGAACCCATGGCGAGGTTGGTGCTCGGATCCGTCGGAATGCGCGAAACCCAGGAGGCGGCGTGATTTTTGGTGACCTGGAGCGCGTTCGCAGTGATGGCGTAGATCGTGTCCGCATCGTAGGCGCTGGCGCCCTTGTCGGGGACGGTGAGGATGGGGAACGCGGGATCGTTGGCGTAGACGCCCTGATAGACGGCAGGGGCGATGGCGAGAGGCGCGACGCTGCCGGGGAGGGTGACCCAGGTGTTTCCCTGATTGATCGATTCGAGGATGCCGCCGTTGGAGCCGACGAGCAGCCGAGAGGTATTGATGGAATCGATGACCAGCGGCGCGGTGATGGAGTTGGGCGTGCCGGCCCCGGTCAGCGTCGTCCAGGTTCCGGGGAGGCCGCCGCTGATCGATTTCTCGAGCGTGAGCGGCCCCGAACCGCTGGCGGTGAAAGGGCGTTTGATGTGGTAGACGGTGTTGGCGTTCTTGGGATCGACGACAATATCGCCGGCGTCGCCGTTGTCGATGAGCGTCGCGGGATAGGTGGCGTTGGCGACGGGGGCGCTGGTGTTGTAACTGGCGACGCCGTTGCCCTGGCTGCTCTGGAAGCCGAGGGCGAAGTCGTTGGGATTGCTGGCGGCGCTGCGCAGCAGAGAGGTTTGCAGGTTGCCGTTGATGGAAGCCCAGTTGCCGGCGGCGCCGGCGGGGGTGAAGCGATAGACGCCGCCGTCGCCGGCGAAGAGGACTCTGGTTCCGGAAACGGCGCTGCCGTGCTGTGCGAGGTGGGGCCCGGTGAGGGTTGTGCCGGTGGTGATCTCGGTCCAGGTCGGCGCCGCGGTATTGGCGGTGGTGGTTCGGTAGATGCGTGAGTCGCCGCCGACATAGAGCGAGGCATTGCTCGTCGCCTGAAAGACGTTCGAGTAGCCCGTGACGCCCGGGATGAAACTGGGGGCATACACGTCGGCGGGGAGCGCGGGGAGCAGATTCCAGTAATCGCCCGCAGTCACCGGGTTGGGCCCCGGCAGCGTTTGACTTCTCAGGACGCGCGGTCCGGTCGGCGTGTGGATAAGAACAAACACCGTGTTGCCGGATCCCGCAAGGCGTAGGTCGTAACCCGCACCCAATGGGAAACGCGAGTTGGCCGTCACGGGCAGCGTCAGCGGCGTGCTCCCCGGGTAGTTGAGGGTCAGCGCGTTGACCGGGGCCGCGTTATTCGAGACCGTGATCACGTCGTTGGCCAAGACGCCGAAGCGCGGGAGCGTCGGCGAGGATCCGACCGTGTTGTTGGCATTGGGCTGCCAGGTGACCGTCGCGCCGGTGGTGGCGAGGGGCGTGTCGGTCCAGTAAACGCCCGCTTCCGCGAGACCGACGTTGCGGGTGACGAAGTTGACGCCCACGAATCCCGAGAAGGTGATGTCGGTATCGCCGCTGTAGGCCATGAAGAGTCGGCCGTTCTGGTACAGAATATCGGTGAATCGGCCGCTGTCGCCGAAGGTGATGGAGCTGATCAGGCTGCCGACGTTGCCGACCGACCCTTGCAAGAGCGTGGTATTGGAGAGTGCGATGCCCGTACCCGCCAAGCCGCCGGGACCGCCGGGATTGGTGACGACCGCCTGGGGTTGGTTGGTCGTGCCGGTGCCTCCCTGGAAGAAGAGCGTGAAGCCGCCCACCGTTCCGGTAACCACGATGTTGCCTGTCCCGATGGTCGTGAGGCCCTCCAGGGCCGCCTGGACCGCGGCTGCGTTGGCATTGACCGAAATCGCGGCGAAGTCGCCAGCGAACGAAAGATTGTACGTACCGGCCAAACCCGCGGTGGCGCTCACCGAGTAGAACTGGATCTCGTCCACGCCCGGGAAGACGGAATAGGTGTTGTGCGGTACCGTTTGGCCCACGGTCATGTTGTACCAGGTGCCGGCGGAGGTGCCGTCGGTCCCGGGGGCGCCGGCGGAGACGAAGCTCCACACGCCGGCGTTGTCGGAGGGTGCGGAGCCCGGGATGACCGCCTGATCGCTGGCGGCGACCCAGATGCGGCTCGAATTGAACGGATCGACCACGATCTTGTTGATCGAGGCAAGGTTCAGCGGATTGCCCAGCGCATCGTTCGCCGTCGTGAAGTTGGTCGGATCGACGAGGACGGTCCAGGTAATGCCGGAGTCGACGGAACGGAACACGCCTCGACCGTAGTAGGAATCGGCGGCGGAGTGGTCCTCGCCGGTGCCGACGTAGATGACGCGGTTGTCCGACGGCGCGATGGCGATGGAGCTGACGACCAGGGTTTGGAAGTTAACGTTGGGATGGAAGAGGGCGAGGGCAGGGATGTTTTCCAGAAGGGGATTCCAGGTAATGCCGCCGTCGGTGGTTTTCCAGACGCCGCCCCCCGCGGCGCCGCCGTAGATGACGTTGGGATCGATCGGATCGACGGCGAGGGCGTTCATTCGGCCCGCGGTCGAGAGGTTGCCGGGCGTGATGCCCGCGGGGACGGGCGCCGGGCCTTGCGCGAACCAGGCGTTGGAAATCGGCGGCGTCGCGGCCGCGCCGGTCCCGTGAATGGTCAGATTCTCGCCGCCGATCGAAAGCGAACCCTGCAAGTTGAGCGAGGCGCCGGCGGCGACGACCGTGCCCCCCGTCGCGGCGCCCAGGGCGAACGAGCTTTGCAGCGTCACCACGCCGGCCTGAATGTCGGTGAGGCCGCGGTAAGAACTCGAACGTCCCGCCAGGAGGAGTTCGCCGGTGTTCACCGTGCGGATGCCGGCCCCGGTAACGTCGGGATCGAGCAGACGATCGGAGATGTTGCCCAGAAGCTGGAGCCGGGCACTGCCCTGGATATCGAGGGCGTAGGTCGGGGTCGTGGGGGAGCCTGCGATGCCGTCATTGGGGATTTCGAGGACGATGGGGCCGCGCCAGACGTTGTCGTGAGCGAAGACGGTGAGGGGATGAACGAGGGTTCCGCCGGTGAGGACGCCGTTGTAGCCGTTGCTCTGAATGGTGAGAGTTTCGTAGCTAATTTGCAGGCCCTTGGTGAGCCCGCCGGTGAGGTTGGGCAGCGGCGGCGCGATTTCGAGGGCGGTGCCGGGTCCGATGAAGGTGCCGTTGGAGCCGGAACTGGCGTCGGGATAGCCGAGCGCGGAGTCGTTTTGGGCGCGGAGGATGCCGGCCTGGATGTTGACGTTGCCGCGGTAGGTGCCGTAGCCCTGGATATTCAAGCGATGGGGGCCGAGCTTATCGATGCCGCCCCCTGTGATGAAGGTAGGGATCGTGACGGCGTATTCCCAGGCGGTTCCTCCCAGCCCGGTGTTGCCTTCGTTGACGACGATCAAGACGGAGTTCGCAGTGCCAGGTCCGTAGGTGATAACTTGTGTGCCCGTGCCGCTGACGACGCCGGAGGCGAACAGAAGGGCGCCTTCGTAGTAGACGTTGATCGAGTCGGGGATGCCGTAGAAGTCCCAGCTCACTGTGAAGGTGCCGCTGGTGCTGGGAACGGGGAGGATGAAGCGATCCTCCGCGACGCCGCCGCCGGACGCATCGCGATTGATGGGGGTGCCGCCGAAGACAGCGTCGGAGATGACGCCGGTGGTGGTGAGTTCGCTATTGCTGGGGTTCGGTTCGAGTTGAACGCCGATGCCGACCTGCCCGGCGAGCTGGACGTTGCCGACGAGCGTGTTGTTGCCGACGAGATTGACGAGGGCGCCCTGTTGGTGCAGGAACGGATAGGGGCTGTTGATACCGTGGTCGGCGAGAATCAGGTTTTCGGGGACGGTGAGATTTTGGCCGGGCTGGGCTTTCAGATGCAAGGCGGCGCCGGGATAGACGATGGTGCCGGCCTGCGCCGACTGCGGGATGCCGACGACGGGCGTCCCGAGCGACTCGTTGGAGTTGATGGTGATCCACCCCTCGAGAATGACGACGCCCCCCTCGAGCGATTTGTCGCCGTCGATAACGAGTTCCCCGGTGCCGACCTTGGTGACTTCGGTCCCCTGGAAGTTGAAGAGGTCCTCGTGAAGCGTCAGTTGATTGACGGGGGTCTCATAGGTACTGTTGGCGTTGGTGTAATCGTCGGGCAGAACGCCGATCGAGGCGCCGCTGATGCCGGAGTAGATATCGTTGTCCCAGATGTTTCGGCCGGAGATGTTGAGGAGGGCGCCGGTGGTGGTGTTGGAGCCGAACCCGGGGCCGTAGATGTCGAGCGGTTCGCGGGGGCTGAGGGAGATTTGTTTCCAGACGTCGGGGTCGGAGCCGTTGATCGAGTCGATTTGGTCGTCGACCTCGAGTTCGAGGGTGGCGCCGGTCTGCACGATGGTGCCGCGCTGGGGGGAACCGAGGGCGTTGGAATCGCGGATGTTGAGCGTGCCGTAGTAAATGTTCGTAAACCCGGCGTAGCTGTTATTTTGCGTGAAGATGAGCCGGCCGGCGCCGATCTTGTAGAGGTTGAAGGGGGGAAGGAGTCCGGTGAGACTGTTTTCGTTGTCGACATGCCCGGAGACAGTGAGATTGGTGTTAGGGGCGGTATTGATGTAGACGTCGGCGCCGAGAGGGATGGGACTGCCGATAGTGATATTTCCGGTCCAGGCGTTGTCGCCGGAAAAATTGTAGAGGGAGCCGTTATTCCCGTCGCCGAGTCCGTTGAGGGTGAGGAGTTCGTCGACGATGGTGTAACCGCCGCCGACGCCGCCGTCGAGACGGAGGGTGGCGTTGCCGAAGATGCCGGAACGGACGACGGTGCCGCTGGCGAGGGTGCCGGCGGCGCCGAGACCGAGCGGATTTTCCAGAGTGAGCGTGCCCAGCTGCACGGTGGTGATGCCGCGGTAGATGTTGGCGGCGCCGAGGACGACTTCGCCCAGCCCCACTTTGTCGAAGTTATACCCCGCCCCCAGGTCCGCGATCTGCCCGTCCAGGCGCAGCCTGGTACCGGCGGCGGCGCCGATGCCGGAGTTGTCGTCCATATCGATGAAGCCGGTCCAGGTGTTATTCCCCTGGACGTTCAGCAGCGCGCCGTCTCCCGCCGCGCCGACGCCGCTGATCAGCAGATGCTCGTTGAAGGTACTTCCGGTGCCGTGAAGCTGCAACTGGGCGTTCGCTTCGATAATCGTGATGTGACTGCGGTCGAGAGGATCGACCAGATCGGAATCGCCCAACGCATTGGGATGGGTGACGGCGACGATACCCTGCTCGATCGTGATCGGTCCGGTGAAGTTGCTGTTATCCGCTTCGAGGCGCAGGATGCCGAACCCGTCCTTGGAGAGCGAGAGGCTCGAGTCGCCGAACGCGTCGGCAATCGTGCCGGTCATGGTGAGCGTCGCCCCACCGGGATTGACGGTGATGTATTGACGATTCTCGGCGTTGCCCAGCAGCGTGATGTTGTTCGAGATCCTGGTATTGAGCGCGAACGAATTCGTGTTGATCGACCCGGCCCCAGTGACGGAGGCGTTGCCCAGCAGAATCGAGTTGCCTCCCAGGTTGAAATTGTTGCCGGAGACGGTGATCGAGCCGAACTGAGTGCCGTTGGGGTAGTTGTTCAGGTTGGTCGTCATGAACGAACCCGAGGCGAACTCGAGATCGTCCCCGGGGACGGGGGCGACGTCTCCCACCCAGTTGAGCGGGTTATCCCAGTTCATGCTCCCCGTGGGCGTCGTCGGTAACGCGTCGCTATGACCGTCCCACACCAGGACCGCAGGCGTGAGGCGGTCCTCCAGGTCCTCCAGTCGCAACCGCGTCCTGCTTCGGATCGGCGAAGACTTCGAGCGCCCCAACAAATTCTTCAGCCAACGAGCAAACGAGGAGAGATCCATGAAACGAACTCCGCGCAGGGATACCGGCAGGTGGACGATTGCGAGCGATCACTTTAACATAATGTCGAATTAAAGCTTCATGATAACCGCTTGGAAGATGGACAAGCAGTGGCGTTTTGCCCCTTTTTGTACCATCGGCAGGAAACCATCGCAATTTGTGGTTGTTGGGGCAATTATACCGGGATGCCCGTAACCGAGTCGAGGGATGTCCGGATTTTCCGGAATCTTCGTGCAACTTGCCGAGTTCGCCTGTATTACTGAAAGAAAACGAAAGCTCAATTTTTGGGAGAGACACATGGTCGGTTTGACTCGCATTCTCGGGTCGGTTTGCCTTTTCGGCACGCTCGCCCTCGTCGCCTCGGCACAGCAGCCCGTCCGCGTCGGCATTCTCGGCGTCGACAACTACCAGGCGGTCGAATACACCGCGATGTTCAACAACCCGAAGGCGGAAGGGGACTTCACCGGCCTGCGCGTCGTCGCCGCGTACGCTTCCCCCGCCAGTCCCGACATCCAGGAAAGCGTCGACAGCCTGCCCAAATGGACCAAGCAAATCGCCAAGCATGGCGTCGAGTTCGTCGATTCGACCGAGGAACTCCTCAAACGGGTCGACGTCGTCATGATCATGAGTCTCGACGGCCGAAAACACAAGGAACAGGCGACCGCGGTCCTCAAGGCGGGCAAGCGTCTCTACGTCGGCCGGCCCCTGGCAGCGTCGTTCGAGGACGCCGTCTACATCCTCAAGCTGGCCGAGGATTCGAAGGTTCCGTTCTGGACCAGCTCGCAGCATCGCTACAGTCCCGGCTTCTCCGGCATGCGCAATCATCCCGAAGTCGGCAAGGTTCTGGGCGCCGACGTTTACGGCGGCTGCGTCATCGTGCCGCACCATTCCGACCTCTACTGGCAGAGCCTGCATAGCATCGAGACGCTCTATTCGATCATGGGCCCGGGGTGCGTCACCGTGAGCTGTGCCTCGACGCCGTACGCGGAGTCGGTCACCGGCAGCTGGGAAGACGGCCGAGTCGGCACCTATCGCGGCGTCAAGAAGGGGGCGGTCAAGTGGAGCGCGACCGTGTTCGGCGAGAAGGGCGTCTCCGTTGCCGGTATTTACGGGCACGGCGTGCCGGAGAAGGGCATCGTGCCGACCAAGGACAAGTACATGGGCTACCTCGGCATCGGCGTGGAAATCGCGAAGTTTTTCAAGGGAGGCGCCGCCCCGGTCCCCGTCGCCGAGACGCTCGAAATTTTCGCCTTCATGGAAGCCGCACACGAAAGCAAGAAGCAGAATGGCGCCCCGATCCGCATCGCCGACATTCTGAAAAAAGCCGGCAAATAGACCATTGTCTCGCCTCGGCGTTCGTGTTAAGATTATGGATACCTGCCTTCCGTTTGTCGTGTGGCACGTTACAAACGTGCCCCACTAAACGCCGATCCCTCCTGCGAGCAGCTCCCATGCTCTCGACTCGATTTTGCCATTTGTGTGTGCTGCTGTGCTTCGCCTTCGCGCGCCCCGCGAACGCACAGGAGCTCAAGGTCAGTCCGTCCGCCATCGCGCTCGACAATCCCGAGGCGACGCAGCAAGTCCTCGTCCGCGCGGCCAAGAACCCCCTCGACCTCACCCGCCAGGCGAAATATGCGACGCTCGATCCCAAGATCGCCGTCGTCGACGCCGCCGGTTTGGTGCAACCCAGGAGCGAAGGCAAGACGACGCTCGTGGTCAAGCATGGCGCCCTCGAAACCAAGATTCCGATCGAAGTTTCGGGACTGACGGCACCGAAAGCGGTCGACTTTGAGACGCAAGTGATCCCGGTCTTCTCCAAGAACGGCTGCAACACCGGCGGCTGCCACGGCAAGGCCGAGGGCAGGGCCGGGTTCAAACTGAGCATCTTCGCGTTCGATATCCCGGGCGACTACAACGCGGTCGTGAAAGACGCGCGCGGCCGACGCATCTTCCCCGCCGCTCCGGAATCGAGCCTGTTGCTCCTCAAAGGCGCCGGGCTCATCGCGCACGGCGGCGGCAAGAAACTCAACGTAGACGGCTTGCACTACCAGCGGCTGCGCCGCTGGCTCCGCGAAGGCGCCCAGTTCGGCAAAGACGCCCCCGCGATCACCGGCATCGAAGTCGAGCCGCGCGAGCAAGTCCTCGGCTTCGACGGCTCGCAACAACTCCGCGTCACCGCCATCGACGCCAACGGCAAACGATTCTGCGTCACGCAGGACGCCGAGTACGACTCCAACGCTCCGGCCATCGCCAAGCCCGACGAGCATGGCTTGGTGCAAGGAAGCTCGATTCCCGGCCAGGCGGCAATCCTCGTCCGCTACATGGGCCACGTCAACATGTGCCGGGTCGTCATTCCCCGCACCGATACGAAGTTCGCCCGGCCCCCGGAAAACAACTTCGTCGACAAACATGCGTGGGACAATCTCCAGCGCCTGGGCATCGCCCCCGCCGAACTCGCCGACGATGCGACCTTCCTGCGCCGCGTCTATCTCGACGTCATCGGCACGCTGCCGACGGCTGCCGAGGCACGGGCGTTCCACGCGGACAAGGCCGCCGACAAGCGCGCCAAGCTCATCGATCGGCTGCTGGCCCGTCCCGAGTACGCCGATTACTGGGCGATGCGCTGGTCCGATCTGTTGCGCGTCGACCGCGACGAGGTGACCCCCGCCGGCGCCGTCGCCATGACCCGCTGGCTCCGGAAGCAATTTGCCGAGAACACGCACTACGACGAATTCGTCAAGACGATCCTCACCGCCCGCGGTTCGATAAGTGCCGAAGGCCCCGCCTCGATCTACAAGGCTCTCGACAAGGCCGAAGAAATCAGCCAGGCGTTCAGCCAGCTCTTCCTCGGCGTGCGCATCTCGTGCGCCAAATGCCATCATCATCCGTCGGACAAATGGGGGCAGGACGACTACTTCGCCCTGGCCGGATTCTTCGTCGGCATCGGCAAGAAACCGAGCGGCGGCGGCGGTGAAGTCATCGTCACCAACAACAAGAAATCCCCCGAGCTGAAACACCCGCGCACCGGCAAGTTCGTCCCCGTCGCCGCCCTCGGCGCGGAGCCCGCGGATCTCACCGGCGTCTCCGATCGACGCGCCCTCTTCGCACGCTGGCTCACCACGCCCGAGAATCCCTTCTTCGCCCGCGCCCTCGTCAACCGCGTCTGGGCGCACTACTTTTCCCGCGGCCTTGTCGAACCCCTCGACGACATGCGCGCCACCAACCCCGCGACCATCGAGCCGCTCCTCGAAGATTTGGCGAAGCACTTCCGAGACGTCAAGTACGACCTCAAGGCCCTCACTCGCACCCTGCTGAACTCCCGGCTCTACCAGCTTGCCAATCAGCCGGCGGGTTCGAAGGTCCCCGACGACCAGAACTTCTCCTACGCCGCCCCCAAGGCAATCCCCGCCGAAGTGCTCCTCGATGCGATTAGCCAGGTGACCGGCGTGCCCGAGAAATTCAACGGCTTCCCCGACGGCTACCGCGCCATCCAGATCTGGGACAACCGCATGCCGTCGTACTTCTTCCGCATCTTCGGCCGACCCGTCCGCGCGACTGTCTGCGAATGCGAACGAAGCAGCGAGCCGAGCATCGCCCAGGCGCTGCACCTGATGAACTCCGAAGCGGTCACCGCCAAGATTGGATCGCGCGACGGCGCCGCCCGGAAACTCGCCCGTTCCAAGATGACGCCGACCGAAATCATCGACGAAATCTATCTCGGCGCCCTGAGCCGATTCCCGAATGAAAAAGAACGCTCGGCCATGCTCCGCTTCTTCGCCGAAGCCGGCGACGATCGCCAGGGAGCGATCGAAGACGTGATCTGGGCCCTCCTGAACTCCCGCAGTTTCGTGTGCAACTACTAACCTCTTTCCGAGGACGTCGCCATGTTGTTCCCCTTCGGCAAAAGCCTTCGTCAATCGTGCGACGGCGTCACGCGCCGGCAAGCCCTGCGCATCGGCTCCACCGGCCTCATGGGCGGGCTCTCGCTGCCGCTGCTCATGGAGCTTCAGGCCAAGGCCGCGACGCCGCTCCCCGCCAAGGCGACCTCGTGCATCTTCCTCTTCCTCGAAGGCGGGCCCAGCCACATCGATATGTGGGATCTCAAGCCCGACGCCCCCGCCGAGGTGCGAGGCCCCTATAACCCCATCCGCACCAACGTCACCGGCACCATGATCGGCGAGCACCTGCCCCTCTGCGCCCAGCTCGCGAACAAGTACACGATTCTCCGCAGCCATAGCCACAAGGACAACGGCCACGCCACCGGCTACCACTACGTGATGACCGGCTACCGCGCCGATTTCCCCGATGGCAATACGCGTCAGCCGAACAACCACCTCTTCCCGTCGATGGGATCGATCATCTCGCGCGAGCTGGGCCCCAAGAGCACGCTTCCGCCATACATCAACATGCCGCACATCATGGCCGGCGGCGGCCCGGGCTTCTACGGCTCCGCGCATGCCCCGTTCGTCATCGAATCCAATCCTTCGCAGGCCGACTTCGAAGTGCAGGATCTGCGCCCGCTCGAAGGCTTTAGCGCCGATCGTCAGGCGCGCCGTCGCCGGCTGCTCGCGGAAGTCGAATCGCTGGAGAGCAATCGCATCCAGGGCCGGGCGGCGTCGATGTCGACCTATTACGACCGCGCCCGCGCCATGATGAGTTCCCCCGAGGCGCGCCGGGCGTTCGACATCCGCGCCGAACCGCAATCCGTCCGCGACGCGTATGGCCCCTCGAGTCTCGGGCAGTGCGCCTTGCTCGGTCGCCGGTTGGTCGAGGCGGGCGTTCGCTTCGTCGGTATCGATCATTCCGGCTGGGACCATCACAACACGATCTTCCCGAGCCTCGAGAAGGACATGCTGCCGCACGTCGATAAGGCGTACAGCGCGCTCATCAACGACCTGGAGCGTCGCGGCTTGCTCGACACGACGCTGGTGGTGCTCATGGGCGAAATGGGCCGCACGCCGAAGATCAACAACGACGCGGGCCGGGATCACTGGTCGATGGCGCAGACGGTGGTATTCGCGGGCGGCGGCATCAAGCCGGGCCAGGTGATCGGCGCCACGGACCGCCAGGCGGCGGCGCCGACGACGGAACCGTTCGGCGTCGAGGATCTGCTCAAGTCGATCTTCCACCTGATGGGCATCGACACGAACAGGACGTACATTTCGCCGCAAGGCCGACCGGTACCGATCGTGGACGGCGGCAAGCTGATTCCGAATTTGTTCTAACGCCGATTGGCGAGCGGGGGACGTCAGTCCCCCGGTACAACATCCAACATTCTTTTACGGATTTCCGCTGAACTCGTTCCGGGTTCGAAAGCGGGACAATTTTACTTGCGTACCGGGGGACTAACGTCCCCCGCTCGCCTTTTCCCTTAGACAAAGCGAACTACGCCATGTCTCGCATCACTCTCGCCCTCGTACTGCTACTCCCCGCCGCCGCGTTCGCCCAGAAGGGCCCGGAAGGCGGCTACATTTTTCCCTCCGGCGGTAAGGCGGGCACGACGATCGACGTCCAGCTTGGCGGCTACAACTGGACGCCGGACCTCGAATTCTTCGTCTCCGATCCGCGCGTCAAACTCGTGACCTCTGGCACGCTGTCGCCGATGTTCGTGCCGCAGCCGCCGTACTGGTTCGGCGCCAAGGGGCGGTTGCCGTCACAGCCGATCCCGCGCGAGTTCGCCGCCAAGCTCACCATTCCCGCCTACGTCCCGCCCGGGCCGATCTACTGGCAAGCCGCCAGCGCCAACGGCGTTACCCTGCCCGTCGCGTTCATGGTCAGCGGCGACAACGAAGTCATCGAGAATGAAGAACGGACCAAGCCGCAAGATCTGGGCAAAGCCCCCGTAAACGTTTCGGGCCGGTTGTTGCGGAACGAAGAGGTCGATCGCTACACGTTCATCGCCCCCAAGGACGGCCTGCTCACCGCGGAACTCGTTTCGCGGCGCATGGGCTCGAAGTTCCTCGGCCTGATGCAGATTCGCGACCCGCAAGGGAATCTCGTCGCCGACGTGGCCGGCGGACATCACGCCGATCCGGTGGCGACGTTCACCGCCAAGGCCGGGACGGAGTATCACGTCAGCCTGCACGACGTCGATTTCGGCGGCGACCGCAGTTACACCTATCGCCTGACGGTGGCGTACGCCCCGCGGATCTTCGCCGCCATTCCCCCGGCCGGCAAGCGGGGGGACTCGGCCGAGGTCGAGTTCACCGGCATCGGCCTGGCCACGGGAACCGAGAAGATCGAGGTCGTGAAGCGCAAGGTCACGTTTCCCAAGGTCGGCGACTCGTTCGCGTATCGCCTGGAAACGCCCGCGGGCGTCGTTGCGTTTCCCTTCATTCTCAGCGATGTGCCGCAGACGCTCGCCCCCAAAGAATCGATCGAGGCTCCCCCGCTCGCGCTCCCCGTCGGCATCACCGGCGCCCTCGATCAACCCGACATCGAACATCACTACACCTGCGTCTGGAAGAAGGGCGAAGTCTGGTTTCTGACGCTCGAGGGCCAAAGCATCGGCTCGCCGCTCGACGTGGCATTGACCATCATTCCGCCGAAGGGGAAGGAAGCACGCAGCGAGGATCTCCCCGGCACCACTGACGCGGGGCTGGATTACGTCGTCCCGCTGGACGGGAAGTACGAGATCATCGTCAGCGACACCGCCGGCAAGAGCGGCTCCCGGCTCGCGCTGTATCGCCTGGAGATCAGCCAGGGGACGCCCGACTTCGCGCTGCGTCTGACGGCGCCGCGCGTGAACGTGCCGCTGGGGGGCAAGTTCGATCTCCCCGTGAAGGCGGTCCGCAAAGGGGGCTTCAAGGGCCCGATCACGCTCTCGATCAAGGGGCTCCCCGCGGGCATTGTGCCGCCGACCGAGGCGGAACTGACCATCGGCGAGGGCAAGACCGACATCGTCGTTCCGCTGAAAGCCGCGGAAGGCGCGGGAACCGGAGCAGGGCTCGTGACGCTGGAAGGATCGGCGACTCTTGGAACCGCGCCCGTGACGCGCCGCGCCACCGCGACCGCCGCCGTCCATCTCATCACGCGCGATACCGACGAGAATCAGATGCCGGCGTTCGTCGTGGCGCTCACCATGAAGGGGAAGTTCAAGGGTCGGCCCGTCGACCAGGACACGGGCCGAAAGGTTCCCCGCGGCGCCACCCATCCGGCGGAGATCCTCATCGAGCGCCTCGACGGTTTTGACGGCGAGATCACATTGCAGATGGCCGCTCAACAGTCGTATCAGAATCAGGGTATCTCGGGGACCGACGTCGTTGTGCCGCCGGGCGTCGGGAAAGCGCTCTACCCGTGTTACATGCCCGAATGGCTCGAGACGACGCGTACCTCGCGTATGGCGATCATCGCGGTTTCAAAAGTGGCCGACCCGAAGGGGAAGGTCCGCTACCTGACGGGCGACGTCGCGGGCTTCATCACCATGACGATGGAAGGCGCCCTGCTCAAGGTTTCGAACGATACGACCGCTGAGCAGGTCATTCCCAAGGCCAAGCCGTTCGACGTCACGTTGAAAATCGCCCGCGTGCCGCAGCTGGTAGAGCCGGTCGTCCTGGAATTACAGACGCCGAAGGAGTTGGCCGGGAAGTTCAAGGCCGAGACGATGACGGTGAAGACCGGGCAGGACAAAGTCACGGTGCGGGTGACGCCGGACGCGGCTCTGACGGGGTTGCAGACGTTTTCGATCCGGGCGACGGCGCTGCAGGCCGGCAAATACAAGGTGGTCTCCGAAGCGAAATTCGTCGTTGAGATTATGCCGTAGCATTTGGCGAGGGGACGCAAGTCCCTCTGGTACTCGCGTCACGGCCGAAAGCGATGACTTTCAAGCTCGCACCTAACGCTACAGCGCTAGAAACTACCAAGGCGTTGCATTAACTTCAAATACAGGAAGCATTTACTCCCCTCTCCCTCCGGGAGTGGGGTTGGGGGTGAGGGGAAAATGGCTCACTCAATAGCACGGCTATTTCCCCTCACCCCCGCCCCTCTCCCGGAGGGAGAGGGGAGAAGATAGCGCTGTAGTGCTGAACGATGAAACGGGGACTAACGCTCCCCGCT
>JBBQPM010000159.1:0-16011 GCA_038217425.1 Gemmatales bacterium | reverse complement strand
CCGGCGTCGTGCGGTCCTTGTCGTAGACGTCCTTCGCGGCGCCCAAAATCTTGCCCTGGTCGTAGACTTTGGCTCGGCACAGCTGCACGCTCTCCGCCACCCAAGCCTTGGAGTCCTGCTCGGCCAACTCCTGGGCGAGCGACACTCTGGGATGCGTCTTCTCGATGGCCAACACGTGGAATTCGACGATCTTCAGAGACTCGGCGTTGCCCAGGATGCCGTCCCACAGGGTATGGAGGTTGCCCACGCCGGACTGTCCGCGGACGAGGAAGAGGTTGCCGCCTCGGTCGCCGCCGGGCTCGGTGAATTGGCTCGAATAGAGACTGGCGCAGTGCAGCGGCTGATGGAGGTCCCCGACCAGATGAAGCAGCCAACAGAGATACGCCGCACGGTCGGCGGCGTCGTGTTTCGGGTCGCGCCACGCCTCGTCGCTGTGGCGGATCGCCTTGACGATGTTGTCGACCTTGCCGCCTTCGAGTTCGGGAACCCGGCCTACCGTGCCGTCGAAGCTGATGGGCGAATTTATGTAGTGCCATTCGCCCTTGTGCCAACGGCGGTTTGCGGGGTGGAAATTGTTGCGGATGAGGTCAGGCCAGGATGCCGCGATCATGAAGGCGTGGAGGGTTTCGTCGCCGCCCGCGGGTAGGCCCTTGAGGAGGTCGCGCTGGTACTGCGGATGATGCTTGAGGAGGTCGCCGAGCTTTTTCTTGGCGTCGCCCGTGAGTTGTCGGTAGGCGAGTTGGGCGACGAGCTTGTGCCCCAGGTCGTTCCAGGCGCACGCCGCCGCGGGGAATTGCAGCAGGCACAGAAACGCGACGAGCCGAGCCATGGGACGCCTCGAATGCTAAAAACCCTTGGCGATTTCGTAGATTTCTTCCGCGTCGAGCACGAGGTCGTTCTGTTCGAAGAGTTTGGCGATGGCGGCCTTGTGGACCTTCATTTTGGTGGCGCCGACGCCGAGGGCGCCGTACGCGATCGCGCCGTGGCGGTCGGCGCCCTTGTCGCTGACTTCGACGCCTTCGACGCCCAGGGGGGGCACCGCGTTCAGATCGATGGCGACTTTGAGCGTCGGGCAATTGGTTCGAGCGGATTGCGGCAACAGCACGACTCCCGCGGCACCAGCGGCGATCGCCAGGGTTTGTCCCTGGAGCGCCTTCGTCAAATCGCCTGGGCCGGCGATGCCGACGGGTTCGAGCTGGGCGTTGGGAATTTTCTTACGAATTTCTTCGCAGACGGCGACGGCGCGGGATTGTTGCCGGGAAGCGACGCGGACCTGGGCGCCGGCGCCAGCGAGGAGGCGGGCAACGCGTTGGCCGACGGGGCCGGTACCGCCCAGCACCAGTGCCTTACAGGAGGCAAGATCCAGATGTCGGGCGGCGGCGCGGACGGCGGCGGCGGCGGTCGTGTTGGCGCCGTTGGCGTCGAGCAGCACCGAGACGCGCAAGCCGAAGCTGGGGATCATGTGTTTGAGGCATTCGGCCAGCAGGCGTTCGCCGGCGGCGACGTCGCTGCCGCCGATGAAGATCGCGGTGCTTTTCAGATCTTTGGGGCCGCGCGTGAAGATGGCGCCGTGGACGAGGCCCTGGACCTGTTCGGGTTTGACGCCGGCGTAGGTGAAGAGTTCCTCGGCACCGCCGTCGATGGCGACGACGCGGTCGAAAACGCTGGCCTGGACGTCACTATCGAGCTGGATGAGGATCTTGCGTTTGTCCACGACGGGCTCCTGGAAAGGAAAAGCCCAGGGACGCCGTCCCTGGGCTTTCACTTGGTGCGTCCAAGGTTACTTGGGCGAGAAGGGATGCTTGGCGGTGTCCTTCTTCGCGGTGACTTCGGCGACCTTGGGCTCGCCCTTCATGGCGCGTTCGATGGCTTCCTTGGTGGCGGCGTAGTTGTATTCGTAGATCTTGGCGTCGTCGGAGGCGGCGGGGTGGATGAAGACGCCGCACACGATGACGAGTTCCTCGGCGCGGTCGGCGGGGATGATGCCGGCTGCGGTGCTGTCGGCGACGGCGCGGGCGACGGCGGCCTGCGCGGGGCCGAACATCTGCACGGCCTGCTTCATGCCCTTGATGGTGACCTTGGTGACCATGACGGTGGCGGGCTTGCAGAGCAGGTTGGGCGCCACGACGGCGAGGAGGTTGTTGTGGCCGCTCGATTGATTGGCCAGGGCGTTCGCGAAGGCGGTGCCGACGGGGCCGTCCTTGCTCCCGATGAGGAGATCAATGTGGGCAATTTCGTTGCCGCCGCCAACCAGCGATTCGCCAATGTACATCGACATGAGAAACGACTCCTTGAAGGAATATTGCATGAGATCCGTGAGTGATGGGAGTTTAGCAGAGCGTGCCTCAAGTTCAACTTGTTTTTAAGGAATTCGCGGTTTCCAAGCTTCCTCATTGACGTTGGCGTGCCGATTCGGCAAACCGATGGAGTGATCCTGTCCCCTTTCAGACCGATGCGAATTCTCGATGGCCAAACCTTTGCGGATCCAGTGGAACGCCCGAAGTCTTGCGTTGCAAGTGCTGCTGCAAGTCCGGGCACGCGACCTCTTCGCGCAGAATCTTCTCGAGGACGCGTGGAAAGAAATCCCGATGGAGCCGCTGGAACGTCGGCTCTGCACCCAACTCGCGTTCGGCGTGCTGCGCCGGCGCTCCGCGCTCGACGCCCTCCTGCGGCTTGCGGTCACTCGGCCGCAACACCGCGTTGAACCCTGGCTCTGGGAGACGCTGCGCCTGGGCGTCTATCAACTCGCGTACCTGACCCATGTGCCGGGATACGCGGCCATCAATGAGACGGTCGAGCTGGCCGCCAACTACGGTCAGGCGCGCGGCAAGGGCTTCCTCAACGGCGTGCTCCGCGCCGTCCTGGGCATGCTCACCGACGAGATGAGCGACGAGCCCGCGGCCAACGCGCTCCCGGTTGGCGAACGGCGCTATCGCCGACTGACGAAGCCGGCGTTCCCCGATCCGACAGACGATCCCGACGGGTATCTCGCGCAGGCGTTTTCGCTGCCGCCGTGGCTGGCGCCGCGCTGGCGGACGCGTTTCGGGTGGCAGGAATGTCTACGCCTGGGATTCTGGTTCGCGGGGCCGGTGCCGCTGGCGCTGCGCATCAATCCGTTGCGTACGGATCGCGCGGAACTGCTCCAGCGTTTCCTCGACAAGGGCGTGGACGCAGAGGCGGGCGATCATCCGCAGGCGATTCGCATTCTCGATTCGTCGCCGATCCGCGAACTCCCGGGTTACGCCCAGGGGCATTTTGTGGTGCAGGACGAATGGGGAATGCACGTCGGTTCCGCGCTGGCGCCGAAGCCGGGGAGCCGGGTGCTGGATCTGTGCGCCGGTCCGGGGGGCAAGACGACGCATCTGGCCGAGATGATGGAAAATCGAGGCCAGCTCATCGCCTGCGACATTTCCGCCGATCGACTCGAGCCGCTGGTGCAGACCAGCCAACGCCTGGGCCAATGGCTCACGTCGCCGATGCAGATCGATCCGGAAGGCGACCCGCCCGCAGGCCCGTTCGACGCGATCCTGGTCGACGTGCCGTGCAGTCAATCGGGGCTGCTAGGCAGACATCCCGAGGTCCGCTGGCGACTGAAGTTGCCGGAGGTTCAGCGACTGGTTCCGCTGCAGACGAAACTCTTGTTACAGGCATGCGAACGGCTGGCGCCCGGCGGGGCGGCGGTTTATGCCACGTGCAGCCTGGAACCGGAGGAGAATCAGCACGTGGTCGAAGCGGTGCGGCAAGCGTTTCCGCAGCTGCGGTTGGACGGCGAAGAAGAACGCCTGCCCGGCCGACCCGGCGACGGCGGCTATTGGGCGCGACTCCGGCGCGTCGTCGAGTAATGCAGCGTCACCGAAAATCACGCGAGGGCGCCGAGAGGTCCGCGAGGGTCGCCGACAGGTTTTCGAGCTTGCTCACCAGAATGTGAATGATGCCTTCCTCGTTCTGCAAGACGCCATGAGCCAGCAAGACATGGGCGTTGTACGCGACCGTCCGGTAGCGCTCCCAGACGGCCTGGCGGATGATGAGATTCATCATTCCCGTTTCATCCTCCAACGTCACGAACGTGATCCCTTTGGCCGTACTCGGCCGCTGCCGGAGCAAGACCACGCCCGCCACCTTGAGTCGCTTCCCGGTCTTGAGGCAAGCGAGTTGATCCGCGGGCGTGACGTCGATTTGATCGAGCATGAGCCGCAGGAAGCTCATGGGATGCTGCCGCAGCGTCAGCCCCGATGAGCCGTAGTCGGCCAGCACTTCTTCCAGCGGCGGCAGCGCGGGAAGCTCGGCGGGCGGATCTTCGCACGGCAGTGCGTCGAACAGCGGCATCGGCTCGCCTTGCGGGAATGCTTGCCATAACGCCGCCCGCCGATGCAGAGGGATCGAACGAAAGGCATCGGCGTGCGCGAGCTGCTTCTTCGCCAGGCTGGAAACCCCGGTACGCCGTACGAAATCGTCGTACGACGCGAACGGCCTCGGCGCCTGCTCGATCCGCAGCGCATGCTTGTGCGACAGGCCCTGAACGAGCCGCAAGCCGAGCCGAATCGCGCGGCCCTCCTGTTCGAGCGTGCAATCCCAGGCGCTGTGGTTGACGTCGATCGGCAAGACTTTCACGCCATGCTTCTTGGCGTCGGCGACCAGCTGCGCCGGGGCGTAAAACCCCATCGGCTGACTGTTGATAATCATGGCCGCGAAGACGGCGGGGTAGTAGCACTTGAGCCAGGCGGAGACGTAGACGAGCAGCGCGAACGACGCCGCATGCGACTCGGGGAAGCCGTACTCGCCGAAACCCTGGAGTTGGCGGAAGAGCGCCTCGGCAAACTCGGCCTTGTAGCCGTTGGCGAGCATGCCGTCGCGCAGCTTGTCGCGGAACATTTCCATGATGCCGCGCTTGCGCCAGGCGCCCATCGCCCGGCGAAGCTGGTCCGCCTCGCCCGGCGAGAACCCCGCCGCCACCACCGCCAAACGCATCGCCTGCTCCTGAAAGATCGGCACGCCCAGCGTCTTCTCGAGCACCGCCTTGATCCGCTCGTCGGGATACTCGACCGTTTCCTGTCCGGTTCGCCGACGCAGATATGGATGGACCATGCCCCCCTGGATCGGCCCGGGTCTCACGATGGCGACCTCGATCACCAGATCGTAAAAGCACTTTGGCCTCAGCCGGGGGAGCATGCTCATCTGGGCTCGGCTTTCGATCTGAAAGACGCCGATCGTGTCGGCTCGGCTCATCATCTCATAGACCGCAGGGTCTTCCGCGGGCACGCTCGCCAACGTCAGGCTTCTGCCGTGGGTCTTCTCAAGGAGGTCGAATCCCTTGCGGATCGCGGTGAGCATGCCGAGGGCCAGGCAATCGACTTTGAGGATGCCGCGGGCGTCGAGATCGTTCTTGTCCCACTGCACGATGGTCCGATCCGCCATGGCGGCGTTCTCGATGGGCACGAGATCGCAGAGGGGCCCGTGCGTGATGACCAGCCCGCCGACGTACTGCGACAGATGCCGCGGGAAGCCGTGCAGTTGCCGAACGAGTTCGATGAATTGCCGGCTCACGCGTGCCCTGGGGGAGAAGCCCGCTTCGCGGAAACGCTCGGCCAGCTTCTCCTCGTCGTGATGATGGCTCATCGTCTTGGCGAGCACGTCGATGCGATCGGGCGACAGGCCCAGCGCCTTGCCGACGTCGCGGACTGCCGAGCGGATCTGATAGGTGATGACGACCGCCGTCATGCCGGCCCGATCGCGGCCGTACTTCTCGTAGACGTACTGGATCACCTCCTCGCGGCGTTCGTGTTCGAAATCGACGTCGATGTCGGGCGCCTCGTTGCGCTCCTTGCTCATGAAACGCTCGAAGAGGACGTCGATGCGATCGGGATCGACGGAGGTGACGCCCAGGCAGTAACAGACCGCGGAGTTGGCAGCAGAGCCACGGCCCTGACACAAGATGTCGCGCTGCCGGGCGAAGCGGACCAGATCCCACACGGTGAGGAAGTACGCCTCGTAACGCAGGTCGGCGATCAGCGTCAGCTCGTGTTCGAGGAGACGTCGAACCTTGTCGGGCACGCCGTCGGGATAACGTCCGCGGGCGCCATCCCAGGTAAGGTGCTGCAGATACTCGAGCGGCGTCGTTCCCGGCGGGCTCAGTTCCTCGGGATACTCGTAGCGGAGTTCGTCGAGCGAAAAATTGCAGCGTCCCGCGACTTCCAGCGTCCGCTCGACAGCGTGCGGGCATTCGGCGAACAACGCTCGCAGTTCCGACGACGGTTTGAGATGCCGTTCGCCGTTCGCGAAACACCGATCGCCCAGTTCCGCGACCGAGCAGCCGTGGCGAATCGCGGTGAGGACGTCCTGGAGCGGCCGACGCTCGGCGACATGGTAATGGACGTCGTTGGCGGCGACGATCGGCAATCGAGCCTCGCGGGCGGTTCGCATCATTTGGGCGAGCAGACGCGGATCGTCGGCGCCGCGATGGAGTTCCGCGACGGCGTAACAGCGATCGCCGAACACGTCGCGGTAGCGCTGGCCGTCGTCCGCTTTCGCGTGCGTCAGTAGCACGCCGGCGAGTAGGCCGTTGGAATGATCGGCGACGTCGGCGAAGCGGAGATGACATTCCCCCTTGGGCGCCGAGCGCCGGCCCAGCGTGAGCATTCGGGCGAGTCGGCCGTACGAGATGCGGTCGGTCGCCCAGAGCAGCACCGGTGGCGCGTCGATCGGCGTGACCTCGGCGCCGACCAAAAGTTTGATGCCCGCCTCCTTGGCGCCGACGTGTGCTCGCACGATGCCGGCCAGGCTATCGCGATCCGTGACGGCGAGGGCGGCGTAGCCCAGTTCGGCGGCTCGTTTCGTCAATTCGTCGGGATGCGAGGCGCCTTCCAGGAACGAGTAGTTCGTCCGGCAATGCAGCTCCGCGTAGTCGAGCGCCGGCATGGCAGCCGGCACGACAGGCGGAGACGGCGGCCGTTTGGCGGGGACGGGATCGGGCATGGGTTCACCAGTTAACGAGCCGCGGCCGTTAGGGAGCGCCGCGTCCCTCGTGGGGCACGTTTTTAACGTGCCGCGTTCGCTCCCATCGCCTGGAATCGAGACGCACGCCCGTACTTGACGTGGCACGTTACAAACGTGCCCCACAGGAATTTGCAAATTAAGCGAACGCTCCGTGCAGGTACCACGCTTCCTCGCGCAGCGTGCGAAATAGCCAAAATCGCTGCGCCTCCGTCGTCTCCGCCACGTAGTAATCGCGACGCACGTCCCCCTCGCGCCACCAGCCGGTCTCGATCCGCTCCGGGCCCCAGGCGTACGCGATCTCGTGCTCCTGCGCCTGCCAGCGAAAACGGATCGGCGGACCGTGAGGCGTCCGCGACGTCGCCCAGATCGCGATCGGCTGTGGAAACAACCACGGCGGACGAAACCACGGCCCCTGCTTCCGCTTCGAGGGTTGTCGCGGCTCGGCCGTCGCGTGCTCCCGAAACCACGGCACGCAGCGATACGCCTGTTCCGGTTCCGCGTCGGGCCAACACCGCGCCCGCACCACCGCCTGCTCCCCGAGCCGATTGCTGAGCCGCTCCAGGAGCGTCGACAAATGCCGTTGCCGCTCGACTTCGCCCGTCCCCTCGAACAACTCCCCCTGCTGAAACTCCAGCGGCATACTGACGGCGAGTCGTACGGTCAACGACGTCACCGCACTCGGGATGCGCACACGCTCGAACTGCAAACGCCAAAGCTCGAAGACGTGCTCGGCACTGGCGCTGGGGCGCAGTAGGCCGACTTGCATCGAGACCGTTTCGCGCTCGGTCGTGCGGAAGAGGCAGAGCAACCGCTGCACGCCGAGCCCCCGGCCCTGGATTCGCTGGAGGATCTTCGCAAGCAGCCGCCAAAATCCTTCTTCGAGCAGCCGCCGATCACGCAACGGCGGCTCGAAATTCCACGCGGCCTCGACCGGTTCCTCCGCTTCTTCGGGGGTCAGCAACTCCGCTCGCGTCCCGCATGCCTGATCGAGCCGATGCGCCACCTCCGGCGTCATGCGCGAAGCGAGATCCGCACGCGACAGGGCCAGGACTTGCTCGATGCGCCGCAGACCGAGCGCGCGCAATCGCTCGAGCACCGCCTCGGAAAGCCGCAGCGCCTCCACGGCCAGCGGCTTCAGCGCGGCGAGTTGCGCTCCCGGCGGCACGATGAGGGGACATCCGCCGAAATGGCTCAGCCCCCACGCGGCGCCGACGGTGTCGGCCAGGGCGAGCCGAGCCGCGTAGCCCAGATGCTGGAGTTCCTCGCCGGCGTTCCCCACGAGGACATCCTCGCCGCCGAAGTAGGTGCCGCAACCGGTGACGTCGATGAGCAGCGACTCGGGGGCGTCGCCTTCCTCGAGCGCGACGTACGGCCCGAATTGCTGACAGCGCTGCGCCAGGTCGCGCAGCTTCTCGCGATCGGCCCGGCGGTCGTGCGGTTGGAACTGGATCGGCGCCAGCGCCCCGCGAGCACTCAAAGCGTGCGCCTCCGCCAGCGGCATGCCGACGCGCACGCCGCGCTCGCGGGCGCTGGACGAACAGGCCGTGATCGTCTGCCGACTGCGCGCGCCCAGGGCGAACAGCGCGATCGGCGCCGATTCAAGCGCTGGCTGCGTCCGCCTGATGCGCTGAATGGGCCAACCCGGAAACCATACGCACAAGATTCGCTTCATCGGTTAGTTCCACTTCGACCGCGCCGCCGTTACGTCCCCCTCGGCAATGCAGTACCTCGACCTTCCAACAACGTCCTGGCGCCGAAGGCTTGGCGGGCCTCGGCGTCGCCAGCAAACGGACTTCCGCCCACGAGGGTTCCGCCCGAAACCGCGCCGGCCTTACCAGCATCCCCACGCTCCCTCCCGCCTCCGCCGCCAGCTGCAAACGTCGATAGCTCCGCTCTTCGAGCCGATCGAAACAGCCCAGCGTCACCGCCCCCGCCGTCGAGCGCAGCGCTTGTTCCAGAGCCCACAGCGCCTCGCTCGGCGTGCGCGGCTGCACGATCACCGTCCGTTTCAGATCGATGCCGAGCCGCGCCGCCGCCGGGGGATAGAAACAGCGCTGGCGATCGACGACGACCAAGATGCCGGTGAGCCGTACGAGCGACGCCGACTGCGCCAGGGCGAGCGTCAGCGCCCCGGCGCCGTCGCCTTCGCCCAGCCATTCGGTGAGCACGCCGCGCCGCCAACCGCGCCTGGGGAGCAAACCGTCGATCGGCGACCCCGAAGCGAGCACGCAGGGGCCGACGGTCTGGGCTGCATGCCCTTCCATGTCGTGGACCTTTTCTTGGAGCGTGCGGATCAAGGCGATGCTTGCAGCTGGCTTCATGACGGTTTCTCCCAGGCGAGGCCGGCGTGATGGTATACATAAATGCATGATTCCGCAAGAGCGATTTGGACAAAAGTTCAGTTTCGCGCGCGCGGCCGCCCCACGCCGCTTGCGGCATTCAACGGCGCGGAGCTCGAGGTTGTGAGCGGAAGATTTAGAAGAGCGGCTTTATCGTGCTGAGTTCGTCCGGTTCCAAACAACGGGCGTCTTCGTGGCGGGGGTTGTTCACGTAGGTGGTTACCGGGCTGCCGATCATCGCCTCGGGCTCATACGGGACGAGCATTTCTTGAAGCAAGCCCGGGTCCTTGGGAGACGGATCCAGCCAGAGCGCGAAATCGCGCGGGCGGAGGATGACGGGCATCCGGTCATGAAGCGGAGCCAGGACGGCGTTGGCCTCGGTCGTCAGGATCGTACACGAGTCGATCGCCTTCTCGTCGCGGCGCCAGTGTTCCCAGAGTCCCGCGAAGGCGAAGGGCTTTCCGTCCTTCATACGCAGGTGATACGGAACTTTTTTCTCGCCTCCCTGCTTCCATTCGTAGAAGCCATCCGCGAGAATCAGGCATCGGCGTTTCTTGAACGCGGCCCGGAACGACGGCTTGGCGGCGACAGTATCCGACCGAGCGTTGATCAGGCGATTGCCGATCTTCGGATCGTCGGCCCATGAAGGAACGAGCCCCCACTGAAGGAACTCTCCCTGCGGCTTTGCCTCGGGCGCGAGCTGGCGAATCGTCAAGATCGGCTGAGACGGGGCGATGTTGTAGCGGGGAGCGAAGTCCGGCAAGTCAAACTCGAGGAAGTGCTCTTGAAGGATTTGTAGGGGCGTCTTGAGGGTGAAGCGTCCGCACATCGTGGTGGCTCCAGTGACATTGCAAGGTCAGAGTGTATTCTACCGTCGCCTCGGATTCGCGGAGACGACCGAATCGCTGGCAGAGTTTCGGAATTTTCTCGAAGCGGAGCCCGCGTCTCTGGTACACTGCGTTGAGCAGCATCGAGCCACGTTACGAGAGACTTGCAATGCAGGGGCAAAAGCTACTTGTTCTTTGTGCCAGTTTCTGCGGTGCGGCCACGGGTTATGCCGATCACTGGTCGTTCGCGCCGCGGACGCAACCGACGGCGCCGAAGTTCGCGGAAGGAGTTCCGCGCGACTGGGTGCGCTCGAGCGTCGATGCGTTCGTGCTTGCCCGGTTGCACGAGAAGGGACTAAAACCCGCTCCCTCTGCCGACCGCCGCACGCTGATTCGTCGGCTCTCGTTCGATCTCACCGGTCTGCCCCCGACGCCGAAAGAGATCGATGCGTTTGTGCAGGATCCCGCGGCCGATGCCTACGAGCGATTGGTAGAACGCTTGCTCGCGTCGCCGCATTACGGCGAGCGCTGGGCGCAGCACTGGCTCGACGTGGTTCGCTATGCCGAGTCGGAAGGCTTCGAGTATGACAACGTGATGCCCGGAATGTGGCGCTATCGCGATTACGTCATCCGTAGCTTCAACGACGACAAGCCGTTCGACCGCTTTCTGATCGAGCAACTGGCGGGCGACGAACGGAAGCCGGGCGATGCCGACCTGCAGGTCGCCGCCGGTTTTCATCGCCTGGGTCCGGTGCGCCGCAATGCCGGCAATCAGAACGTCGCCTTCAGCCGCAATGAAGTGCTCACCGAGATGACCGATGCAGTCGGCATGGTCTTCCTGGGACTGACGGTCGGCTGCGCACGTTGCCATGATCACCGCTTCGACGATTTCACGCACGAGGACTATTATCGGCTGCAAGCGTTCCTCGCCGGCGCGCAGGAGCACAACGTCATCCTGGCCGATGCCAAGACGAAGGCGAAATGGGAGGCAGTGACCGCCCCGCTGCAAAAGGAGATCCAGGATCTCAAACGTCGCATCAGTACCGCGGAGGGAGCCGACAAGGAGCGCTGGCAATTCGAGTTGAAGGCGGCCCAGAGCAAGCTGCCGCCCCCGCTTTCCGCGCTCTGCACGGTGCGCGAGGTCGAGGCCGAGCGATCCGCCATTCATGTCCTGCGTCGCGGCATGCCGGAAAAAAAAGGCCAACGCGTCGACCCCGAATTTCCCAGTGCTCTGCAAAAAGGCAACCTCCCGGCCATCGGCAAGAATCCGCGGACGGCGCTGGCTCACTGGTTGGCCCATCCGGAACATCCGCTGACGGCCCGCGTCATGGTGAATCGGATCTGGCACTACCACTTCGGCCGCGGTCTGGTCGCGACTCCGAACGATTTCGGCGTCAATGGCAGCGGCGTCAGTCATCCCGAACTGCTCGACCATTTGGCCAACGAGTTCGTCCGACACGGCATGCGACTTAAGCCCATGCACCGCATGATCGTCCTGAGCAACACGTATCGGCAGGCAGGTGCCCCGCAGCACGCCGAAGTCGCTATGGCGCGGGCCAAGGATCCGGAAAATCTTCTACTCTGGCACTTTCCACGCCGACGGCTGAGCGCGGAGGAACTTCGCGACGCCATGCTGACGGTTGCCGGCCAGCTCAACTTGAAGGCGGGCGGCCCGAGCGTGGTCATTCCGCTGGAGAAGGATCTCGTCGGCCTGCTCTACGATCCGGCTCAGTGGAAGGTGACCGCCGACGTTCGCGAACACGATCGGCGTTCAATCTACCTCATCGCCAAGCGGAACCTGCGTCCCCCGTTTGGACAGGTGTTCGATCAGCCGGACCTGCAAACGAGTTGTTCGCGCCGCGAGTCGAGCACGCACGCGCTGCAAGCCCTGGAACTCACCAACGGCGAACTGGCCAATCGGCTGGCGAAAGCGTTCCTCAAGCGTCTCGAACAGCAGCCCGGAACGGATCCCGCCCGCATCGTCGATGACGCGTTTCTGCTCACGACCGGTCGGCTGCCGTCCGCAAAGGAGCGCGAGCGGTCCATCGAATTTCTGCGCGAGCAGCCGGCCCGCGAGTTCGCCCTGGCGATGTTTAACCTGAACGCGTTTCTTTACGTCGACTGAACCCCGAGATTCTCATGCGTAGCCGACGGGACTTTCTTCGCCGCTCATTCTGCGGATTCGGCAACCTGGCATTGCTGGCCATGCTTCAAGACGAAGCGGCGCGTGCTCAGACGCACGATCCCCTGGCGCCCCGGCCGCCGCATCTGCCGAATGCGAAGGCGAAATCGGTCATCTTCCTCTTCATGGCGGGCGGTCCGAGCCATCTGGAAACCTTCGATCCCAAACCGCTGCTCAACCGGCTCGACGGCCAGCCTCGTCCCGCGGAGTTCGGCGAAGCGCGGTATCAGCAGATCACCGGCGACGCCCGATTGCTTGGCAGCACCCGGCGATTCGCTCGCCACGGCCAGAGCGGCACGGTGGTCTCCGATCTATTCCCGCACCTGGCGACGTGCATCGACGACATTGCCGTGCTTCGCTCCTGTCATGGCGACATGGTCGTGCATTCGGCAGCCCAGTATGAGCTGTTCGGCGGGCGAACGGTGCCGGGCTTTCCCAGCATGGGCTCCTGGATCGTGTACGGACTCGGTTCCGAGAGCCGATCGCTGCCGGCGTACATCGTTCTGCCCGATCCGCAGGGCGCCCTCGAAGCCGGTCAGCCGATGTACATGCATGGCTTTCTGCCGGCCGTGTACCAGCCGACCATGCTGCGCGGTGGGCCGCAACCGGTGCGCAATCTCAATCTGCCGCCCGGCGTCACCCTGGCGCAACGCCGGGAAACCATGCGGCTCATCCACAACCTGAACGCCGCGTCGCTCCCCGCCGGGGACGAGGAACTCTCCGCCCGCATCCGCTCCTATGAGCTGGCGTTCCGCATGCAGACGGAGGCGCCGAGGATGTTCGACCTGTCCGGGGAGACGAAGCAAACGCAGGACATGTACGGCGTCGGCGCCGAACCGACCGACGATTACGGCCGCCGTTGTTTGCTGGCGCGACGGCTCGTCGAGAACGGCGTTCGCTTTATCACGGTGGTCGCCGGCGGCGGCCCCGCGAACATGCAATGGGACGCCCATCGCGACGTCGACGAGAACCACGGCCGCATGGCCGCCAAGGTAGATCGGCCGATCGCCGCCCTGCTGCGCGACCTGAAGCAGCGCGGGCTGCTGGATTCGACGCTGGTCGTGTGGGGCGGCGAGTTTGGCCGCTCTCCCGAGGCCCAGGACGGCCGGGGCCGCGACCATCACAACCTCGGCTTCAGCATGTGGCTGGCCGGCGGCGGCGTCAAAGGGGGCCAAACGATCGGCGCCACCGACGCCATCGGCCTGCGCGCCGTCGAGGAGCCCATCCATTTCCGCGATCTGCATACGACCATCTTGCACCAGCTCGGCCTCGACCAGGACCGCCTGAGTTATCTGCATCTCGGTCGGCAGGAACGTCTGACGTTAGTCCACGGCCAGGTGATCCGCGGGATCGTTTGATCGCTTCGCCCCCAGACCGGGCCAAACTTACTCCCCGCCAGAATTTGTCACAAATACAATCTCACGAGCGTCGTTGTCGACCGGGATGCCGAAAATAAAATCGCGTTCGGCGCGCAAGTTTGGGACGCCGGCTCCGTTCCTCAGGCAGATACGACGACCGCATTTTGCCCAAGAACCACGATCTGGAGATTCGCCATGGCCCTCACTCAACCCAAAATCAGCGATCTCTTCGCCAAGTTCCTCGATCAGCAAGCTGAGGCCCAAGCGGAAGGACTTTCGGACTTCGACGGCGACGAAGTGGTGCCCTACGAGGCGGGCCCGGTACAACCGCTCGACCCGAAGTTGGCGTGGGACTCGGCGAGTTCGGCGCTGGGGCACTTCGGCATCGCGGCCAAGAGCATGAAGGTGCCGCCGCAGTGGAGCCAGGTCGTCGCTCAGCACGAACCGGAAGCCGCCCTGCCGATGTGTCTGGCAAACTTTCCGCAGATGGTGCGGAACTTTCACGTGCTCCTGCAAACCGCGCAGCTCACCGACCTCAAGCCGAAGGGAGGCCGGGCAATAGCCGTGGGCGACCTGGTCGAATGGGCGCGTCAAGAACACCCGTTCCCGCAGGTGCTGATGGCCGCGGCCGCGCTGCGTCTGGCGAATCAGTTCGCGGAAGCCAAACTCGTGCTCGAGCGGATCGAAGCGAAGGCGCCGGCCGAGTATCGCGACGTCTACGAGAACGAACGGGCGGCCCTGGCGTGGCACGAAGGCAAGTCGGCCGAGGCTCTCGCGATTTGGGAGAAGCAGACGCCGAGCCTGGCGAATCGCTTCAATCGCGGCATGGCTCGATTGTTCCTGGGCCAATCGGCCGCCGCTCGCACGGAGTTGGCCGCGGTGGTCGCGGAACTGCCGGAAGCAAGCGCCTGGCATCACCTCGCCCGGCTGTATCTCACGCTGGCGCGTTAGTGCTTTCCGAAAGCCCAGGGATGGCTATCCCTGGGACGAACTCCCCAGGGATAGCCATCCCTGGGCTTTCGCGCGCGCCACGATCCCGTAGAATGAAGGAAGACTCACTTTCCTTCGTCACAGGGTGACCGATGCCGCGGCTGCGTACGTTCATTGCCATTGATACCGGACAATCCATTCGCGATCGCATCGTTGCGTTTCAAACGAAACTCAAGCCCGAACTCCCCGGCGTCGGCTGGGTGGAGCCCGAGAATCTGCACGTCACGCTCCTCTACCTCGGCGGCGTCGAAGATCGGCATTTGCTCAGCGTGTGCCGCTGCGTGGAGAAAACGGTGGGGGGCGCCGTGCCGTTCAATATTTCGGTCGGCTCGCTCGGCTGCTTTCCGAATCCGCGCCGGCCGCGCGTCCTTTGGGCGGGGTTGCAAGTCGGCGCGGAGGAAGTGACCGCGATCCACGACGAACTCGAAGAACCGCTCCTGGACCTCGGCTGCTATCGCCGCGAGGAGCGCCAATACACGCCGCACGTTACACTCGGCCGGATCACGACGGAGCAGAACGTGGACGAGTTGGCCGCGATTTTGGCCCAACATGCGGCCTGGAAGGCGGGCGACTACCAGGTGCGTGAGATCCTGGTGATGTCCAGCGACATGACGCCGACCGGGCCCATCTATCAAATCGTGAGCCGGGTCAAACTCAAGGGCTAACATGGCGACGCGCCGGCAGATGTGGAGCGGCCTGTTGCGGCAACGCTGTCCGACGTGTTTGCGCGGGCCGATCTACAAGTCTGGGCTCGACATGAACGCCCAGTGCCCCGAGTGCGGCCTCGTCTTCGAACGCGAGCCGGGTTACTTCGTCGGCTCCATGTACATCAGCTACGCCTTGTCGAGCGTCTTCATGATCGCGCTGGCGGGCACGGGCTACTTGCTGTTTCCGCGGGTCGATCTCGCCTGGATCATGTTGGGGGCGATCGTTTTATTTTTGCCTTTCGCGGTGATGACGACCCGCTATTCGCGCGTGATCTGGATCTATCTCGACCGCTGGGTTTGGCCGACGGAGGACGGGCCGCGGTGAACCAATCGCAACGACTCAAGCTTGCTAAATTTCCGTGGGGCACGTTTGTAACGTGCCGCGTCAGCGAAGCTTGTTGCCAGTTCGCCTAAATCGGAGACACACGCCGGTCTCTCACACGGCACGTAACAAACGTGCCCCACGTCGCGCTTGCTAACCCAAGTTACGCTGTTCAACCCCTGCACCCCTCGAAAATCCGGGGATTTTGAATTTCGAGAGCTAAAGTCTTCACTACACGTCCAGCATCTCGGTCCGGCATTTCAGGCGGCGCGGCAGGGTCAAGCCCAGGCGAT
>JBBQPM010000158.1:0-16042 GCA_038217425.1 Gemmatales bacterium | reverse complement strand
ACGGCATTCGCATCACCAAGAAGGACATGAAACCCTACGAAGCCCGCTTGGAACGCTCGACGACGCTGCCCAAGTACGACATCCTGATTCGACCAAAACAACCGAGATGTGGGTAAATCAAGACCTGCCGCTCGCCTAAGGGTAACTCGCTGCTCATAGACCGTGAAGTTGGGCAGTGTACGGTCAATCGGCTGCAACGCAGAAGCATATGGGATGGTTTCAATCTTTGCGAGAGGATCAATGTCAGAGCGGGGATCGTACATTGCAAGCTCTTTGTCACTCCGAAAAACGTAACGGGCGACGCCTTTCAGATCTACCTTCCACGCGATCGGGGCACGCTGCGGATGCATGAGCGGCGGCGGCGGGATCTTGACGCCGGTCCGCTTTGCTTCCTCCAACGCCCAGATGAGCCGTGGCGTGCCTGCGAACGAACGGATCGAAGCGTACGGATTGTACAGCCTTTCGCCAAGATCCTCCGGCTTGGCGAGCGGCAGGGCGTTCGGCTTCAGAAATTCCAGTTCCGCCAACGCTGCCCGCAAGTGCCGCGGATCTTTGGTGTGTGCGTAGGCGTAGCCGATGTGATTGTTCGAGTAGACGCCGACGTTTTCGAGATACGGGTCGGCGCCGAGACAGGCGTCGAAGTACTTCGTGAGAATGCCGGGCATGCGCGGATCGTTCGTCGCCCGGTGGTAACGCCATAGTGCAGGGACCCAGTAGTGCGCCATGATCGGCGCCGCGGCGCGGATCGGCTCGCCGTTGTCTTGCGAACGCCACACTCCAATCTTGCTTTGGGAATCGAGAAACGCGTCGGCGTATTCGTCGAGCGCTTGCTTGATCTTCGGGTCCCAGGTGTGCTCGTAGAGCGTCGAAAGATTGAAGAACAACGTGAGCTGATGCCGCGAGCCGGAGTTGAACGGCGCGTAATCGCGGATCATCTCGGCCCACGTCTTCGCCTTCTTCCCGGCCGGCGTCGGCTGACACCACGCCTGGGCCTTGTGCCACGGCTGAAAGTCCTTCGAGTCGCTGGTCTTTCCCGCGAGGTCGCCGTAGTAGGTACGCCAATATTCGACGATGTCGTTGAAGCGTTCGTCGCCGGTGAGGAAGTAAGCGAGCGTCGTCGTCTCGAGCGTGCGGTGGTACGTCGCCCAGAACTGCGATTGCCCGCGAAGCCAGGCTTCGCCGGTGTCGTGATGGCGTAGGTAGTGCACCGTGCTGTCAATCGCCCAGTCCCCCTTGGCCCAGGGGAGCGTCGCGGGCTTGATCTCGCCGCCTTGATACTCGGTGAAGAACGTCGTCGGCTGATGGCAGACGGCGATATCGACCCAGTGATTCTCCGCGGGGAGGCACCAGTCGAAGAACTTGCGTTCGCCGCTGCGGAGGTAGTTCCACCACGTCTGCGTTTCGCGTTGGTAGGTGTGATAGTCGAAGCGGCGCGGGTCGGCGTAATGCTTGCCGGTCTTCGCGTCCCACTGATAGCTGTAATGCGGCCCGGCGCCGAAGAGCCACCAGCCGTAGTCGCCGAAGTCGTCCTGCGCCTTGCGGCCCAGGTCGAAGATGCGATCGACGATGGCCTCGTACGGCGAATCGTTGGGCCGAGCCGCGATCGGGCCCATGACGTCGGTGTCTGCATTCCATTTTCCGCTGGCGAGGGCGATGGGCGGCTCGGCGACGAGTCGGCCGTACTCCTGGCCGTCCTTCACATCAGTGAGACGACCGAAGTGCAGATAGAATTCGTGATGTTTGTTGATGCCTTTGCCGTCGGCGTCTCCCCGCTTTAGTGCATCCCGACCAGCGAAGTAGAAGAAGTTCTCGATCGGCGTCTGCGGCTTGCGCACTCCCTTCCAGTCGAGCAGGTACTTCTCGCCCGCTTCGCCCATGAACTTGCGGATTCCATCGACGCCGAAATCGAGATCGCCGCCGCGCGGGCTCCATAGACGCAGCGTCAAACGGTTGTCCTTGCCTTGCCACTCGACGGGGAACTGTTGCCAAAACCAGCGCATCGAGCCGGTCACGGGAGGAAACAGTCCGCGTCGAACGCGCATCCATTCGCCGACGCGCTCGAGTTTTTGCTCCTTGGGGGAAGCAGTCTCCCAACCGACGCCGCCCCGGCACTCGGGATTGCCGTAATGACGATACGTCGCCTGATAGCTGTGCGATGCAGGGAGGATTTGATTGCCTGGCTCGGCCGAGGAATCGACCTCGCTCGACATGCGATCCTCTTCACGGCCGGCGATGTCGAGGACGAAATCGATCGCCTGCCACTGCTTATCCTTGGTCGAATTCAGGAACTGGATTTCGTGTACGACCTTTACCAGGTGGAGCTGGTTGTAGAAGTGATAGCGGACTCGACAGCCGAGCGCCGGATTGCCGCCCCTGTCGTTGAGCGTGCTATCGACGCGGATGCAAGCCCTAACCGGCCCGGCGGCTTCAACTACGATTTGACGCTTGGAGTTGGAGGTGTCGGCCTTGCCGTCATTACTCAAAATGGAGGTCAACACCCCCTTGCTGGCTGGACTGCCCGAAACCTGTATGTCGGCCGGACACATCCCAGTTTTCGGGAAGTCCATCGAGATTGCTCCCGTGCTCACGCGTAGGACGCCTCTCTGATCCACGAATATGCGCGACTTAAACTTCGCCGGCTTGACATCGGCGCCGAACTCGAGCGCGAACTTGCGCCCCGGCGCCGCGATGAAGTCGATCGTCAGCCAACGGACGCTCCCCTTCGGCCCGTCCCAGGTGGCCGCGACTTTGGCTTGCAGCGGATGCTCCTTGCCCTGGTCGTCGACGAGTCGGCACTGGGTTGGCGACGTCAGCTTGCCGCGCGGGAACGGCACGCCGGTGGTGACGGGCCAGGCGACGCTGCGCTCTTGGACTTCGTTTAGCACGAGATCGACGCGCGTGGCGGCGCGGGTTTCGATCATGCAGAGCGCCAGCACTACCATCGAAAGCCCAGGGATGGCTATCCCTGGGGTTCGCATTCCCAGGGACCGCCGTCCCAGGGCTTTTGCCAGAATGAATCGTCGCATGCGAAGCACCATGAAGGATTGTGAGCGGGGACTCCACGTTACCACACCCGCACGGCCAAGTCGCGTACGTTTTCGCCTTACAAACATGGTTGGCTTGCTTCGAGTCGCGCATATAATCGTCGGCATGAATACCAATGAAATCCTCGCACAGCTTGAGTCTCTCGGCGACGACGCTCGGCGCGCCCACAACACGAAGTTCGGCGCGCCCGACAACCAGTTCGGCGTGAAACTTGGCGACATCCGCGCGCTGGCCAAGAAGATCAAGACGGATCACGAACTCGCGCTCAAACTCTGGGACACCGGCAACGTCGACGCGCAACTCCTCGCCACGCTCCTCATCAAGCCGCTGTCGCTTTCCGCTAGCGAGCTCGACAAGTTGACGCGCTCCACCACCTGCTCCCAGGCGGCGGATTGGTTGAACGCGTATGTCGTCGCGCAACATCCGGAGAAGGAATCGCTGCGGGAGAAGTGGATGAAGGCGAAGGATCGCTGGGCCGCCCGTGCAGGCTGGCATCTCACCGCCAGCCGCGTGAACAAGGGCGCCGACGGCCTCGACTTGTCTGCGCTGCTCGATCGCATCGAGAAAGAGATGCCGAAGGCGAAGCCGGAAGTGCAGTGGACCATGAACAACACGCTTGGCGCAATCGGCATTCACGACTCCAAGCTCCGCCAGCGCGCCATCGCCATCGGCGAGAAGATCGGCCTGTACCGCGACTGGCCGGTGTCCAAGGGTTGCACTCCTCCGTATGTGCCGGTGTGGGTGGACGTCATGGTGAAGCGACAGGGCGGAGGTTGATCCTGGAGACAATTGCCATGATTAGCACGTCTGCACCCGCGTTGTTGCCAAAGACGCTTCGACAGAGCTTGCTGAACGCGGAGTTTGCCCCCCAGCCCTTCGATGTTGTGAAAAACGCGACAATCTCATGCCCAAGAAATAACAGAAGGGGACGCCGCATCCGTGCGGCGTCCCCTTCTTCCGTCTGACGGGCACGTTCTTAGTACTTGAGTTGCATGCCGAAGTTGCCGCCGGTGAGCCAGTAATCGGTGTCGACGACTCGGCGAACCGGGGCGGCGGCGTTCGCGTTGGGGTTGAACTGGACTGACGAAGGCAGGTTGCGCAGGTCGATGTTGCGATCGATCTGGTCGCCGGCGCGGACGACGTTGGACAGGTACATGAAGTTGCCGCCGGCGAAGACGGTGAGGTTGTCGGTGACGCGGTAGCCGAGCTTCAATTCGAGTTCGGGCAGGAACCCGAAGTCGTTGCGGGTGGTGGTGCCCATGTTGCTCTGCAGGGCCAACAAGCCGCCGCGAGCGACCTGGAAGGGGCCGTTGGAGGTGAAGGCGGTGGTGGTGCCGCGGATGCCGACGTTGTGATGCGACACGCCCAGGGCGATCTTGCCCGTCATCTCGGCCGTCAGGCGGTCCGTCAGGTTGAACGACTTCCGCAGACCGATCTGGGCGCCTGCAAACTGAGTGCGGGCGCTGAAGGCGTCGCTGATGAGCGAACCTTGATCGACGAGCGGCAAGTACGACGTCTGCGTCATGGTCAGCGTTTCATGCAAGTCGAAGTAGCGAACGCCGAGCAGCAACGTGTTGCGGCTGTAGGCGAGATCGCCGAGATTGACGAGGGTGTTGCCCTCGGCTCCCCAGACGCGGAGATTGAGCGTGGTGTCGACGCCGCCCACGAGGCCGGGGAGGTCGCTGGTGACGAGCAGGGAGTTTTCCTGGCCGTTGGCGACACTGACGAAAGGCCGGGCGAGGATCGGACTGCCGTTCGCATTGGAGCGGAACTGGTAGGACTGCAACTTGTCTTCGGTGGCGAAGCCGGTGGCTTCGAAGCCGAGCACGTCCTGCTGCCCGGGCAACCAGAAGCCCAAGGTAGCGCGAAGCCCGGAGATGCCGCCGTAGGACAAGTCACCCGCCGAACCTCCCAGCAATACGGACGTGCCGGGCAAACCGAGGACGCCCGAGGCAGGGATGGGCGTGCCGGCGGGACTGGAGGTGACCAGGGGCGGCGTGTTGGCGCGTTTGGAGAACAGGAGCAGATAGTCGACGCTCCCCCAGATTCTGGGTCGGCACGCGTTGTCAAAGCAGGCGCCGTTATTGCCGTCCAGGATGGCTCCCCCTTCGTAGGGGTGACCTTCATGGATGATCACCGGCGCCGACGGTGAATAATTACTGGGGCCGGCGGGCATCGGTTGAGGCTGCCCCGACATGCCGCCTCCGGGGAGGGGCATGGGTCGCGTCGGGGGCAGTACCCCGTCTTGTACCTGCAGAATCGGCCCGCCGTAGGACGTCTGTCGCGGCAAGTGAATTTCGTTCGGGCCTCCCGACGCGATCACCTTCGGCGCCTTGGAAGTCACGGTCGTCGAACGCGGCAAACGAATCTCTCCCTCCGTGGTCATCACCGTCGGGCTGGACGCGGGACCGGTGTATACGGTCGTCACAGTCTCCGGATTGGCGGCGCGCACCACTGCGGGACGCAGGCGAGGCGTCGGCGTACCCAGCGACACTTCTTGAGCAAGCGACACGCCGGTTCCGCTCAGCGCCAAGGCAGCCAGACTGGCAAAGGTTCGTAGTTTCACGGGGCCCTCTTTCCCTACGCCTTGGATTCAATCGGAAACTGTGCGGGATTCCGATTCGTCCGGGGCCTTGTAGGGCTGACGAGTATGGTTTATTGGAATGAACTTCCGACGGAAGGAAGCTCTTGGGTCTACCTTCTAGATCGACATCTCCGCGTTTGTGCTTGACTCCGAAGATGGGATTTTTGCGGCTTGGACGAGTTTTGCCGCTTACGAGAGAGAATAGGAAAGATCCGAAAGCTCTGGCTCTGCCGCGCTCACTTTCCAGGCCGGAGCGTGAGCGTCGGCTTGCACTAACCGTCGCGCACGCTATCGGCTCGGAAAAAGGGATCTCTTATTCCCATCAAGTTCCCCGTCTCCTTTCCCGAACCAGAGAAGGGAGGACCGCCATGACTGACTCGAATGAAACCTTCGACACGCCGACGATTCTTGAATGCACGAACGACGTCCCCGAAATCTACCCGCTGGCCGTCGAACCCGACCTGGCCGTGCGTCCGCTGCCCGCGTTCGAGCGGCCGCTCCAGACCGGCGCCCGCGATGTGCCCCTATTGAACAAGGCGCCGTGGGTGCGGACGCTGGGCAAGTGGAACCTGGAGGTGGCGACGCAAAGCTGGCGCTTTCCGGTGCCGGGCGAATTCGTCACCACGCCGAAACCCAAGCCGGCGCTGTCCGAAGAAATCGCCGCGATCGCGCCCGATCCCGAACAACCCGACGTCAAGGGCAAGACGCGCATTCGGCCGCCAGGCGACATGGTCCTCTTCAAAGATCGGCTCATGTATCTCCTGCAACCGCCGCTGGAGGATCTCTTCGCGGGCCGGCAGGTGCAGCTTCCGTTTCAGCCCTACCCTTATCAAGTGAAAGGGATCGCCTTCCTGATGCCGCGGCACGCCGCCCTGCTCGCGGACGAAATGGGCCTGGGCAAGACCGCGCAGGTCATCATCTCGCTACGACTGCTCTTTCACAGCGGACTCATGCGCCGCGCCCTTATCGTCTGTCCCAAGCCGCTCGTCATCAACTGGACGCGCGAACTCAAAACCTGGGCCGACGACGTCCCCTACGAAGTCCTCGGCGGCGACACGCAAACCCGTAAAGCCCAATGGCTCGCATCGAAGACTTTCATTAAGCTCGTGAACTACGAACTCCTCACTCGCGATCACGCCTTCGTCACCGATCCCAGCGTCCACTTCGACGTCGTCGTGCTCGACGAGGCCCAGCGCATCAAAAACCGCGAATCCAAAACCGCCCAGGTCGTTCGCAGCATCCCCCGCGACCGTAGCTGGGCCATGACCGGCACCCCCATCGAGAACCGCGTCGACGATCTCGTCAATCTCTTCGCCTTCATCGATCCCCACCGCGTCCCTCAAGATACCCCGGCCAAGCTCCTCCCCGAACTCACGCGCGATTACATCCTCCGCCGAGTCAAGGAAGACGTCGTCCAGGACATGCCCCCCAAGGTCATCCGCGACCTCACGCTCGAACTCACCCCCGCGCAGCGCAGCAGTTACGACCGGGCCGAGAAGGAAGGCGTCATCCAACTCAACAACATGGGCGACACCATCACCGTCCAGCACGTCTTCGAACTCGTCATGCGTCTCAAACAGATCTGCAACTTCGACCCCCTCACCGGCGACAGCGCTAAACTCGAACGCATCGTCGCCGACATGGAGGAAGTCGCCCTCAACAAACGAAAAGCCATCATCTTCTCGCAGTGGGTCGGCCCGCTCGAGAAAATTGCTGACGCTCTGCTCCAATACAACCCGCTTCAGTATCACGGGCAAATCCCCCAGCGCGAACGTCAGCCGATCCTCGATCTCTTCAAAAGCGATCCGAGCAAACACGTCCTGCTCATGAGCTACGGCACCGGCAGCGTCGGTCTCAATCTGCAGTTCACGAATTACGTGTTCCTCTTCGACCGCTGGTGGAACCCCGCCATCGAAGACCAGGCGATCAATCGCGCCCACCGCCTCGGTCAAAAAGAAACCGTCTTCGTCAATCGCTTCATCTGCCACGGGACGATCGAGGAACGCATCAGTGAAGTGCTCGATCGCAAGCGCAAGCTATTCCACGACATCGTGTGCCAGAACGGCGTGCCGCAGTCGCTGGGACTGTCGGAGGATGACATTTTCGGCCTGTTCAACGTGAAGGCCCGCCCGCGCCGCGCGGCCGCGTGAGCGGCGGGAGAGCTGTTTGCTGCAGGGACTATTTCTACATTCGGCACGACTTTCGCCACATCGACGATGGCCGATCTCAAAATACCTTGCCCTCGAGACTGAGCGAGGACGCGCGGCGTTCGAAGCGTAGGGGGGCCGTCATACGATGGCCATGCCCAGGAGCAACTGTATGGACGTTGACTGGGAGAAGATGTTCGTTCCGCAAGAATCGCTCCTTGAACTCGTCATCCGTGGCACGTTGATGTACCTGGGCTTGTTCTTGGTGTTACGCTTTCTTGGCAAGCGCCATGTCGGTTCCCTTGGGATCACCGACCTGTTGCTCCTCGTTCTAATTGCAGATGCAGCACAGAACGGCATGGCAAATGAGTACAAATCGGTTACCGGCGGCGCCGTGCTGTGTGCGACGTTAATTTTCTGGAGTCATGCGCTCGACTGGTTAGCTTTTCGGTTTCCCAAACTTCAGAAATGGATCGAGGCTCCCGCAGTCGAAGTAATACGAAGCGGCCGACTTCGGCGCCAAAATCTGCAGAAAGAAATGATTACGGAAGAGGAACTAATGGGACACTTGCGGGAGCAGGGCATTGAGAATATCAAGGAGGTTCGCCGCGCATTTCTCGAGGCGGACGGGCAAATTAGCATCATTCGAAATGATCCTGCGCCCGAACCCAAAAAGCCTTCCAGTCGCAAAAAGGGACCGCAGTGAGCGAGCAATACGCCATCAAGAATTGATACGTCTCAGAGACAACGGATGCCGGAGAAAATGTCTCCCCTCACGCCGGCGCTGAGTTTACTCCACGACGCAATTCATCTCATGGCCGTTCTCACAAAGAAAGACGCCAGCGTTAGCAACTATTCGGACAAGTTCCACGGGAGGCTGGTTACACCGCTTACATAGTTCGGCCTTGTGAGCTTCCGGACAGCGTTTGTTTTCGCATCGTCGGCCGCTATCATTTGACAATGGCATACCGCATTTGGGGCAGTTCATCGCAAGTACCTCACAGTGCAAGGAAATCGTGCACCGAACTCCGTTCGCGGGGGAGTAAGTGCAACCGCGATTCAGTCTCCCGGAGCCGCGCTTCCCGTGATCTAGTCGGTCTCCAGGGCGGTTTCGGCAAAGTAGTATCGATTGCGATCCACGCCTCGGTTTGGCGTGATGATTCGCGTCGGCGATGCCAAAGTCGCCAGAACCTGAGTTTCTTGCTTGGCGACGTCGCGATAAATGAAGCGGACCCCCCACGGTATCACTTCATAGCGCCATCCATCGAAATTCCAGCCACGTTCTTTTTGCAGATTACGGTTCTCGAATGCTTCGAGGACGTCGGCGGCAGCGTCCAAGTTTCCAACGATCTTTGCCAGGGCCCGGGGATGCATGGGGCGATACTCCTTAACGTAGGAAGTTAGCAATCGATGGAGCACGTCGGGTTCGACGGGCTTCACCAAATGCGGATGCATACCGACTTCACGTAAGTCGGCACGGTCCTTTTCGGAGGCGCTTCCCGAAAGAACAATAATGGCGACGTCGCGCAACAGATTGCGCTTTCGTAAACGCTCAGCAACTTCGGCGCCGCTCATGTCGGGGAGCCAAAGATCGAGCAAGATGATCTTGGGCTGCTCTTTCTCGATCTGTTCCAGGGCGGAATGCCCATCGTAGGCGATAACGCTTTCAAGGCCCCACATATTCAGCATTATCGCCATGGATAACGCGGTATCGGGGCAGTCCTCGACAATGAGAACTCGATGTGTTTGCGGGCCCATAACTCACCGAGGTCCTGGAAGGAGGAAGTTTGAATTCGAGAGGATCATTGGGCCTAGTTTTCAATCGCTGGCGCGACTTCGATTTGATTCTCCACCAGTCGAACCCCCGCAAGCCTGGCGACGGCTTCTTGAGCGATTTGCTTTAGAAAGTAGCTCGTGACGAGCCCCCGCAGAATGAGGACGCCGTCCACGCATTGGCAGGAGACGCCTTGCATGGCGCGATACGATTTCGATCGCAGGCGTTTGTGCGCCATTTTTTGCGTGGCCGCGGCATCGGTTGAATCAGTCACATGCACTTCATTCATCGTACGTCTCCCGTCAATATGGATCGTTCGTTGACCGACGCCAACAGGTTTTGAATCTCCGTTGGTTTCACTGGTTTGGTCAAAAGATGGTCAAACACTGCCTCGTCAGGGCCGCTTTTTTGCCCGTCCTCCGCAATGCCGACCAGAACCACATGACAAGAATGCCAGCAGGCCCGAACGTGTCGAGCGAATGCGTCCCCATCGGGCGTGGTCAGAAACATCAGATGGGGCCAAAACGTGCGCAGCGCTTCGAGGGCTGCCGTCTGAGAGGTGACGACGGTCACTTCATGTTCGTGTTTGCGCAAATGGGTGGCCAAGGATTTTGCGGACGCATGGTCCGCATTCAGGACCAAGAGTCGCAGAGCCGAGCAGGACCGGTCCCACAACGCCGACATGTCGTCGGGCGTTTCGTTTGTTCCTAAGTGTGCCAGGTCGTCTGCGATCAGAAATCGATTCATTAGAAACTCCCGGTACGAATTTTTCTGGTCAGCCGAGCCTCAGCCCGGTGCGCGTTTGGCTTCCCGTGAGATTAATGCCCGCTTGCCGCAGTCGCGGTCGGCTTATTCGAAAGAACGCAGAAAACCTCGGCGGCTCCAAGAACCTCGCGGGCCACGTCATGCAGCTTCTTATTTCGTTCGCAAGCAAGAGTGCGTAGTCGGCGAAAGGCCTCGTCCTCGTCCAAGCCCAGGAATTTCATGAGCGCGCCCTTGGCCCGTTCAACCAATTTGCGTTGCTCGAGCGATTGTTGCGCCGCTTCGACTTCTGCCCGCAATGTCTGCATCAGCTGGAATCGGCGAGTTGCCACGGCCAGTGCCGCGCCCAGGGCCGCGCTTTCGATCGGCTTGGGCAAATAGGCGACGATGTTCTCATTGGTCAGAGCCCGCGCCACCCATAAGGGCTCACTGGCGCTCGACACGAGAACCACCGGTACAGGACGCTCACGGCAGATTTCATCTGCCGCTGCGATGCCGTCGATGATCGGTAACAGGACGTCGGTAATCACCATGTCGGGGCGAAGGACTCGGCACTGCTCGACCAGTTGCCGGCCCGATCGTGCGACGCAAATGTCATATCCCAACGGGGGCAACGTTTTCTTGTAGGCGTCCAGTACGGAAAGATCAGCATCGGCGACAACGACGTGATGGGTTTGTGTGTTCGGAAATTTGACAGGGTATCCGTTATGGGGTTGAGGTTTACTAGAGAATCCATTCTTCTTGATGTGTTCGCCGTGAACTTCCGATGCGCACAAACGTGCCGAGATCATCATGTGGCCCTTAGACTGGCTGCGTAAGCCATGGAGCGGCGTTGCCGCACGGCCCCGCAAGAGAGATTCTTGGACGGCAGGAGACGCCCCCGCCGTTTCTATTAACCATCTTTGGAGGCGTAGCGAACGAAAGTTGTCAGGGAAACGACCGCGGTCTTGTCGTGGCTTCCACGGACGGAGAGCGTCTTAAGAGTTGTCAAACCAGTCATGCTGGGCAGCATAGCGAACGACGCCGACCCGCGAGTTGAGGCCTAATTTTTCCATGGCGCGGGCCTTGTACGTCTCGACGGTTCGCCCTTCGATGCCTAGCTTTACGGCGATCTGCTTCACGAGGTATCCCTGAGCGACGAGTCGCAGGACTTCCGCCTCGCGCTCGCTCAGTTCCGCGTCCTTGTCCGGGGCACGTCGGCTTAGTTCCGACAAGGCCTGTGCGGCAAGGGCGGTATCGACGTAAGTCTTTCCCGTTGCAACGGATCGGACGGCGTCGATTAGCTCCGACGCCGCGACGCGTTTCAGCACATATCCGCTTGCACCGGCGGCAAGCAACCGCTTGAGATAGCCAGGATCTTCATGCGCGGTTAGCGCCAGAACCTTCGCGGCAGGACAATCCCGCCGCAAGCGAATCGTGGCCTCCTCGCCGCCTACCCCCGGCATCGACAGGTCCATGATGACCACGTCGGGACGCAGGCAAGGCGCTTCGTGGACGGCGGTTTCTCCGTCGGAAGCTTCCCCCACGACCGCCATGTCGATTTGCGAATCGACGAGGTTGCGCAGACCGCTTCTCACCACCGGGTGATCGTCGACCAAGTAGATGCGTAGCTTGGTCACGACTTACCTCCCCGTATTCGGGAATCGAGAATTGGGTAAGGAACTTCGTTCCCCGCCTGCTCACGATGGACTTTCGCTGTCTCGGGGCAATGGGATTTGGGCAATCACGGTCGTCCCGGAACCGCGGGACGACTCGATTTCGATCGTCCCGCCCACTTGTTCCACCCGCTCGCGCATCCCCAACAGTCCGAGTCGGCCCTTTGGCGTTTCTTTCGGGTCAAAACCCGACCCATCGTCCTCGACCACGATTGAGATATGTCCATCCAGCCGGGTCACCACCACGCCGACAGCGGTGGCATTCGCATGCTTAGCGATGTTGGTTAGCAATTCCTGTACCAAGCGGTAGATGGCCGTGTTGATTTCGGCAGGCAGCCGACCCACGTCGATGCCGGAAAAGTGGAAGTCCGCCGACACCCCGGTCCTGGTCGACCACTCGGAGACGAGCTGCTCGAGAGCAGACTCCAGCCCGAGGTCGTCGAGCGACGTCGGTCGCAACCGGACCGCGAGGCCGTGAAGTTCGCGACCGAGTTCGTTGATGATCCCTTGGGCCTCGACCAGTCGGCTTACCGTGAGGGAGGGCAAGTCGCCGCTCGCCTGGATTGCCTTGCACGTCAAGGACAGCCCGGCCATGAGCTGGCTGACGCTGTCGTGCAGGTCTCGGCTCAAGCGGCGCCGCTCGTCCTCTTGGGCTGTCGAGAGCTGCTGGGCGAGGACCCGCCGGCGACCCATCTCGGCCTCGAGCGCGTTCTTGGCCTTCTCCAAATCTGCCGTCCTCTCGGCCACGCGCTCCTCCAACCGGTCCCGGGCGTCCCGCAGTTCGTCCTCAATCCGCTTGCGGTCGGTCAGATCACGGGCAACCTTCACGAAACCGCGACCGTTATGGAGCGGCCGCATCACCCCGCTGGCATAAAACCGCGTCCCGTTCCTGCGCACATGCCACCGCTCGTCCGCAGCCCGCCCGGACCGGACGGCCTCCTCCATTTCCCGCTCGGGTACCCCGGCCGCCTGGTCCTCCGGGGTGAACATTACGTCGGCGGACTGCCCCACGATTTGGTCCGCGGTATGCCCGAACGCGGCGGCCGCCCCCGGGCTCCAGGAGGTTACGGTCCGATCCGGGGCGAGCGTGAGGATGGCGAAGTCGGTGGCGCTCTCCAGGGTCAGCCGAAGTCGCTCCTCACTGGCCTTTAACGCCTCCTCCGCCTCGCGCCGCTCGGTCACGTCCACGCACGCGCCGGCCATGTGTCCGCGATCGTCGGCGGCAGCGCTGAGCACGTCTCCTTGATCCCGCAGCCACCGGACGACTCCGTCCGGCCGCACCACCCGGAACTCCACGCGAAGCGGCCGCCCCTCTCGGGTCGAAGCGGCGAACGCCGTCCGAACCCCGGCTCGATCGTCCCCGTGGATATGGGTGAGGAACTCGTCGAATGGCTGGGTTGTCTCGGCCGCGTCCAGGCCCAGGAGAACGTTCAGGTTGGCATCCCGAAGCTGGGCGCCGGTCTGCAGATCCAAGGTCCAGATCCCCATGCGGGCGGCAGTTAACGCGCGGCGCAGCCGTTCCTCGCTCGCACGAAGGGCCTCTTCAGCATGCTTGCGGTCGGTGACGTCCACTGCCATTCCGACCAGGAACCGCCGGCCGTCCTGCAGGACGCCCGGGGCGCTGGCGTTGAAACTCCAGTGCCGCTCGCCCCCCTTCCGGGGTCGGATGGCGAACTCCACGTTCAGGCTCTTGCTCCCCTCTTGGAAGAGCTTTTGCATGTGCGCCCGCACCGCTTCGACTCCGGGACCGTATGCTCGCGTGAGCCAGGAGTCGGCAGTCGGCAAATCGGCCAGGGAGTATCCCGTCAACTCGGTCCATGTGCGGCTGATTTGCAGGACCTGCCCATCCTCGGCCTGCATGACGACCGGGATCGGAGCGTCGTGGATTGCCCGACGAAACTGCTCCTCGCTCGCCTGCAAGGCATCTTCGGCTCGCTTGCGATGGGTAACGTCGACGAACGTGACCACGACTCCGTCGATCCGGTTGTCCGTCGTCCGGTACGGCGTCACTCGCCGCAAAAAGTGCCGCCCCCCCTTCCCGGCCACTTCCCGCTCGGCGAACCGCAGCCGGTCCAAAGCCGACTTGGCGTCGGCATCAAGGTCGGGATCACTGAACTTGCGGGCCAGCGCTGCCAGCGGCCGGCCCACGTCTCCGGGGATCAAGTCCACCAATTCGCAGGCCGCCGGGGTGTATCGGCGGATGTGGAGGGTGGTGTCCAGGAACAAGACGGCAAGGTCGGTGCTAGTCAACAGACTCGTCAGGTCATTGCTGGCCGCCTGGTGCTCTTCCATCTTCGTCCGCAGCTGGGCGTTCACCGTGGACAGCTCCTCGTTGAGCGACTGCATCTCCTCCTTGCTACTTTCCAACTCCTCGTTTGCGCTTTGCAGCTCCTCATTCACGCTCATCGCTTCCTCGTGGGAAGCCTTCAGCTCCTCGTTGCTCGTCTGCAGCTCCTCAATGGTGCCCTGCAACTCGGCCCGCAGCCGTCGCACCTCCGATTGCGTCCCGTTAACGCCGTTCGAAGCGCCTTCTGCCTCATTCCCGCGCGCGTCTTCCTGGTCGTTGAAGCTGACTACGATATATTCTCCGGGCTGTCCTTCGTTCGCTGGATTCGCGATCGGGGAAGCGGTCACAGTTACCCGGGTCCGCCGACCTGGTCCCTGATCAAACCACGCGTCCGACACCGTCACCCGCGCGTTCTCGGACACTGCCCGGTGCAGGGCGATCCGCACTGCCCCGCGCATCCCCTCCCGAGCCAGTAGCATCAAGTCCTGGGTCGGCGCCCCGGACATCATCAGGTAGGGACCGGCATCGCCGTGAAAATAGACGACGTGACCGTCCCGGTCGACCGTCACGGCCGGCGGAGTATGGGCGTCGAGCAGGACTTGACGGCTCAGCTCGGCGATCGACCCGGGCTGGCTTTCCGCTCGCCGCGGCCGCGAAGGTATCGGAACTCCTTGGGGGGGAGCGTCTTGAGCGAGCGCGACTCGGTGGGGGGCGGCGAACTCAATCTCCCCATGACGGGTCGGCCCCACCCGCCGAAAAATGCGGTGCTTCTTGTCGATGGACTCGAACCGCTCTTCTATGCCGCTTGCTGTTTCGGACGAGCCCAGGAACAAAGCCCCCCCCTCCCGCAGCCCAAAGTGCAGCAGCGCCAGCACCCGATTCTGGATCTCGGGCTCCAGGTAGATGAGCATGTTCCGGCAGGTCGCGATATCGAGCCGCGAGAACGGCGGGTCCTGCAGGATGTTCTGGGGAGCGAACACCACCCGGTCGCGCAGGTCGGCGCGCACTCGGTACATCTCGGCTTCGCGGATGAAGAATCGCTCCAGACGCTGGGGAGAGACTTCGCTCTCAATGCCGCCGGGATAGAGTCCCCCCCGAGCGTGCGCCAGCGTTCGCTCGGCCAGATCGGTGGCAAATACTTTGACATCGAGCGGATTACCTCTCCGCTCGCCCTCTTCGACGAGCAGCATCGCCAGGGAGTACGCTTCCTCGCCGCTCGAGCACGCGGCCACCCAGGCCCGGACGGTCGCCCCCTTGGCGCGGGACTCGACCAGCGGGACAACCACCTTCACGCGGAGCGCCTCCCAGGCTTCCGGATCTCGGAAGAAACCGGTGACGTGAATGAGCAGATCGTCGGCCAGGGCGGTTACCTCGGCCGTGCTCTGCCGTAGGTGGCGGGCGTATTCTTCCAGCGAACCGGCTCGGCACAGCCCCAATCGCCGTTGCACCCGGCGGAGTACCGTCGGCTTCTTGTACCCGCTGAAGAGCTTTGCTCCGAAACTCGCGTTCTAAACGAAACTTGACGGGATGAAACGAAACTCGGCAAGTCAAAACGAAAGCCGATCAAGAACGCTCTTGATCGGCTTTTTCTACAATGGCCCATAACTTGAAAGCCGAAGCCCAAGGAGCTCCCTTTGTATAGGAGACCTTGCAGAGGCCGACAAACCACGGGGTCATTCCTCGGACGGCGGATACCGTTCGGCTGGCCCGCTGTCGGGGCAGATAGGTGACTATCTGTTTCACGAGGGAGTGTAGCACCCTCCCTCAATTTATAGAGTAACCAATCGC
>JBBQPM010000157.1:0-16103 GCA_038217425.1 Gemmatales bacterium | reverse complement strand
GACGTGAGTCGGCCGGTATAGCATCCCATTCGAAGATCTGATCGCAACCGCTGAAGCACACGTACCGGCCGACTCACGTCGGCCGCTCGCCTAATTCGGAGTCTACCTACCGGTATTCCGTCATTTCTTCCGGACGCTCTTAGGAAATGTCAGTCGGGGCGACTGGACGGGAGTTGAACTCTTTCTGGTCGGCGTTGCCGAGATGGATCAGCACGTTCAACAACTGCTCCTGGCGGCATGAGCGGCCCCGGTCGCCGGCTGCATCCCTCAGTTGAAGGTCGGCGAGAAGTCGTCGGGTTCGATCCCGGCCAGCAGTTCGCTGAGGTCGATCATGGTGTTGTCGTGGACATCGTCGTCGGCGACCGCGTAGCCTTGCCGCCACCGCTCAACGACTCGCCGGGCCTCGGCCAAGGTAATGCAGACCCGCGAGGCGAAGACGTAGTTGATCTCCTCGTCGGCGACCGCCAGGATGGCGTGAAAGACGTGCGCACCCCACCTGTTCAGGTAAATGAGTTTCTTCATGTGATTCCCCGGTTGAATGGTTTTGACTTGGTCATGGGCGGAAAGGCCGATGGCGGCGATCAAGGCCGAGGCTGGCGGCTCAACACCCGGTAGACCGTCTTCCGCGTCAGGCCGGTCAGCCGGCTGATGGCCGCGACGGGACGCCCCTCGCCGTGCAGCTTGAGGATCAACGCCTCCTTCTCGACGCTCACCTTCACACGGGTGCCGGGCTGGCGACCACCCCACGGGCAACGCTTGGTCGTCGGGTCGCGGCGGGCGTCGATCCCGGCCCGCTGACGAGATTGCCGGATGCGGGTTTCCAGCTTGGCGAACACGGCGAGGATCTCCAGCATGGCCTCGCCGAACGGCGTGCTGATGTCCACGGCCTCGCGGAGACTGAAGAACGTAACCCGGCGTGCCTGAAGCTGCCGCACGACCGTCAGGAAGTGCAGGAGGTCGCGGCAGACGCGGTCCACGGCGTAACAGACGAGCTTGTCACCAGCCCGGAGGTCGGCCATCAGCTTCTTCCAGCCGGGCCGGTCGAGCGTCAAACCCGAGTACCCCTCGTCCGAATACCACTCGACGGCGTCATCCTGGCTCTTGAGCCACTTGCCGAGTTCGTGCTTCTGGGACTTCAGGTCTTGATCTTCGTGTGAACAACGGCAGTAGACGCGGATCATTTCGGCACCCCGGTGTTTGGCGACATGGGAGTAGACTCTCAGGTACACACGCTGCGCGACCGACACGTCTCAGAAAACGAGCGGAAAATCGAGCGGAATGACGGGAGACTTCAAAGTATCCAGTCGTGGGAGGATGACGGACGAAGAGGTGAATGTCGCCGTAGCCGACAAGAATGACGGCGAGATGGATAGAATAGAGTGGCTCGGCAGCATCGAATCTTCCTGCCGAGCCACAAAGGAGCCATGTGTATTGTAGGTGACGAGGCCGACGATTTCGTTGGCCATGTTGATCTTCCAGACTGCACTTGCCGGCCAGGGTATATCGTGCGAAAGAACGGGACTCGCGTTCCTCATCGGCGGATCGATCCGTTCTGCCCCCTGCACGGCTATCACTATCGCCGCGAGATTGCATCCGCCTACTGCCGCAGTTTCAATCGCCGACGCTACTTTAGCAACTTCATCCTGCACCTCGGCTCACGCCAAGACGCCGACTTGGAGTCGTGGGCGAAAGGTTACATCAGGGACTTGATCCGGGGTTATTTCGACAAGGATGCTGTCATCAAGTTCGTCCTGCATCCAAAGGACGGGGACCAACACCTTCACGTCGGAGTTGGAAGCGATGTTGGTCATGTCACCTTGGCTGCAATTACCGACGCGAAATCGACCCGAGGCCGAAAACCACGTCTGGATCTTGCGACGGCCTGGGTAGACGGCTACCGCAAGAACCAAATTTGGAACTGGTGTGCCTACGTCCTTCGAGTTGGTGAAGGTTGGCGTGGCGACGAGACGCTCAATCGCCGACAGAGAAGATCCTGGCGTTCGAGGGCAGACAAAGGTGAAAGGATTAAGGCACCGATCCTCTTGGACAAGGGTGGTGTGCAGGAGGATCACGTTGCCAAAGATACGCTTGTTGAAGAAGTCCACCATGAAGTTCCAAACGCCGATGAGGGACTTGGATGGTGTCTGATGCCCAGTCGGTGGCGGTGGAGGATGCGGACGTGGAGGAAGTGCTGGAAAAGGGCAATTTTTGCCTCCAGACGACGAATTTCCCCCTTCGTTGGCGGTATTAGCCAAGATGGTAATGTAGGAGAGGGCGTCTTCGCCTCCAGACCCCATCCGCAGGCTCGTCCACCGCCTCCAACAGCCCGATCCCGCCGAAAACCGACCGGGTCGCGGACACGATGTCCCCGATTTCAGGAACGTCATGGGCTTTTCCACAGCCGGACGGTGCCGTCTTCCGAGGCCGTCGCGATGATGTTGCCGCTCTCGCTGCTGGCGATGCTGGTGATCGCCTTCGTGTGGCCGTGCAGGGTCGCCAGTTCGGTCTGGTTGGCCATCGCCCACACGCGAATCGTGTAATCCTTGGCGACGGTGGCGGCTCGCTGGCCCGGCAAGATGATCGAAGTGTTCAGTTCGATCTTTGGGCTTTCGTATGAGCCGGCGAGCAGCAGGCCCGCTGCCTTCGCGTCCTGAGAGAAGACGCGAACGGCCTTGGATTGAGTCACCAAAACCGCCGAGCGGTCGGGAGACGTGGTGAAGCTGCGCACATCCGTGAAGAGTTCGAGATTCTGACCCGCTGGACGTGCGGTTGCGACCCATCGCTCGTTGACTTTCGTGGTGACCCAAGCCCGCGTCGTCACCTTCTTCTGGGGGCTATACCCGAACGCTGCGAGTAGCATACCGTCCTTGAGGAACGCGAAGTGATGAACGATGTCGCCCGGAGTGCGGGCGATGGTCAGGGGCGGTTCGCCTGCGACCTCCCAGACTTCGAGCTTCTCTGCACCCGCCCACGCAAGGAACTGCCCATCCGCTGACATCGCCACGGCTTTGATGCTGCCGACCTTGGCGGGGAAGGTACGCATCTTCCACGGGGCATCCTCGGGCCAGGGCGCAACTCCCGCCAGGAATGCCAGCGGGCTGGCGGTGGGAAGAGCCAGGAACCGAAGTCCGGCGGCGATCCGCTCGGCGTCCGTTCGCGGCGGCAACCACCACAGATTGACGGCACCCTTCTCCGTGCCAGTCAAAATGGTATGCCCACGCCGTCCCATGTGGACGGCGTTCACCGGGCCGTCGTGATCGAGGACGATGACCTCGCCGCCTGTGACCGGCCAAAGGCGCACTTTGCCGTCCTCGCCGGCACTCGCCATCATGTCGTTTGATGAAATTGTCACGGCACGGACGGCACCATCGTGTCCACGAAACACGCGGAAGGCATCGTCTTTGGTCGGGGGCGCAACGGCTGGGGGCAAAGGATCGGTGAGTTCTGAGCGAGTAGGTGTGGCCAGCGGTTTGATGCCTTCTGGCTGATGTCGTGGCCATTTCGCCCACGCCAGTACGCCCGCCATGACTAGGACAGCCATACCCAGAATGGACGCTCTATAGAGCGTCCATCGTCGAGGTGGTGCCGATGCTACGGCGGCTTCGAGAGCATCAGCAAGTTCGTTCCCACGGGCGAACCGCTCTTCGGGCTTTCGAGCCAGACAGCGACGACACACGGCAGATACCGCTTGGGGGACATCGGGCAGTGCGGGTGGCGGGTTCGTCAAGATTGCCTGCTGCAATCGCACCGGATTGTCGTCCGTGAACGGCTTCCGGCCCATCAACATCTCGAACAGGACGACGCCGAGCGACCAGATGTCGGCCCGACCGTCGAGCGGCTTGCCCTCCAGTTGCTCGGGTGCGGCATACGCGAGCGTCCCACGACGGTCGCTGCCATTGAGCAACTCCTGCTGAGACTGGGCGATACCAAAGTCACCTACATGGGGCTGACCGGCGGCATCGAGAAAAATGTTCGCAGGCTTCAGGTCGCGGTGGACGACGCCCTCGCGGTGAGCATAGTCGATGATGCGAGCGACCTGGGCAACCAACTTGACCGCTTCTTCGACGCTCGGTTTCCCCTGGCGAAGCCGCTCGGCCAGCGTCACGCCGTTGATGAGGTCGGCGACGATGAAGTAACCGGCACCTTCTTTCACGACATCGTGGACGACAACGATGTTGGGGTGCTTGAGCCGGGCCACGCGACGGGCTTCGGCCAGGACTTCCTTCATCTGGTCAGGGCGGATCGTGCGACTTGGCTTGGAAACTTTGATAGCGACGTGGCGATGGAGTTGGAGGTCGTAGGCCCGCCACACCTGGGCATAGCCGCCTGTGCCGATCACCTGCTCCAGAGCGTATCTCTCGGCCAGTGTGCGCGGCGATGCCGGTGGTTGCGATGCCTGTTCCTGCATCCAGCCCGCGTTCTCCAGCAAGCGGATGCGTTCGCGAACAGCATCGAGCAACTCCGGGTCGCCCATGCACAATTCCTCGGCGGTGACCGGCTGTCCGCGTTCGCGGGCCTCTTCCCACGACAGCAACATGTCAGCGATCTTGTCATCGTCCGTCATCGGGATCGTTACCTTTCTCGATGGCCTCTTGAAGGCGAATGCGGGCCGACTGCCAGCGTCGTTTCACGGTCCTCAGCGAGCATTTCAGTACCTGAGCCGCCTCCTCCTGCGTCAGGTCGTGGATGAAGATCAGATCGAGGACAGCCTTTTCGTCCGGCGGCAGCGACTCGACCAGATCGTGAAAGCGATTCCAGGCAATCGGCACCGCCGCGTCCTCGGCTGCGTTTAGCAGCGGCCCATCCACATCGTCAGCGGCCTTGCCGGTCCCGTCCGTGTGGTGATGCGACACCTCGCCTTCGGGGCCGAGGAGATGGCGTTGCAGATCGAGAAGTTCTCGCCGAACTTGAAGAGCCGCCAAGGCGAAGAATTCCTCCACGTTGGCAGGCTTCACTTCAGCCAGGCTGCGGTGAAGTCGCAACATTGCGTTCTGAAGCACGTCGTCCGTCTCGACCCATCGACGCAGCGTCGGAAAGCCCGTCAACCGCTTCCGGGCCAGAAACCGAAGCCGATCACAAGCTCGCAGAAGGAGTTCGTCGTGGCTGTCACTGAGGTTGTCCAACAGACGCTGCAAGGTCACGTCGCCAATCGGCATAGGCAATTCGCAGTCAAGGGTCATCGAAACAGCGACGACAGCCGACCCGTCGCCTGGAGGCGTCATCTTATAGAGCGAAAGCCGTCGCGGAAAAAGGGCCAGCGGGCGAGGAGTTTTCTCGTTTGCCTGTCAACACTCTTGCAGGCTTCCCTCTACGCTCGTAGACTTTCAGTTGTCGGAAAAAGTTTTCCGACGCCGACTTCGTCCTATTGAAGGAGAATGATGCTTTTCCGTGGCCCGACATCGGCTGCGGCTACAACCTGTTGACGCAATATGAAGTGCGTCGAGTTCTGCTTCCAGAGAAAACCGCCAAACTGACCCGCAAGGGTCTTTCAAACGTGAAGCAGTGCTTGGCCGCTCCCGCAAGGGAGCGCCGCCAAGTGCTGTTCACGTTTGCGCCTTGGCGGGCGTTCTCTGGAGCGGCTTTGGTGTGCGCTCCTGTTTTTATTTGATCGCCTCCTTTCCTCTGCTCACCTCGCCGTTCACAGAATCCTCAACAAGATCATGGCCCTTTTCGAGGGACCACTTTCGCTTTCAGAATGACCGCCCTGATGACGGGGCGAAAACGAGGCAAGACGTGAATCATTTCACGAAAGGGAAAACTTCATGAGTGGCTGGTACGTCAAACGCAATGACCAAAAATACGGGCCGTACACCTCGACCCAGCTGGTCGAGATGGCGAAGAAAGGTCAAGTTCTTCCCGTTGACTGGGTGGCCCAGGGCGACGGAGAAAAATGGATGCCTGCATCCCAGGTGAAGGGTCTGTTCGCGGCCACGCCCCAGGTCGCCACCACACCGGCCACGTTGCCAACCGCTGCTCCCTCGCCGACACCTGCCCGTCCCGCCGCTCATGTCAGTCCTCAGCAAGCTACTCAGGCTTGGAATCAACTGCCCCAAGTTCTTCGGCCCGTCGCCATCGCCATGAGCTTGGTGGTCGGCATTGCTGTCCTACTCAGCCTTTACGGTGTCACGCTCGCGCTCGGTGATAATGCGGACGTTCGGAATCAAGTGCTGATCTTCTTCTCTTTCCTTCACGGCGTCATAGCCCTATTCGCCGTCTACCAGATCGTGAAGTTGCAGCGATACGATCTGTCGTTGCTCGGAAGCGTTCTGGTGATGACGGTGTGGGGTTGGTATTTGTTCGCCACGATCCCGCTCATCTTGACGTTCTTCGGTATCGCCGGTGGCCTTGCTGTTGGTTGTTGGTCCTTGAGCGTCCTCCGTCAACCAGAAATTCGGAGTCGATTTCGAAAGCAGACTGCGCCGTGGGAGCAGCACTGGCAACGAATCTCCACACCGGTTTTGTCAGGCGTCCTTGGTGGCGGCGGCCTGGGCTGCATGGTAATGTTCGGTTTCGTTCTTTGGCTCACAGGAGCCAAATCAGGTCCGGTCGGCGATCAAAGAGACATGTCAGAGTCGCGGACTATGGCGAAATCTCGCAATTTGCCACCTACGCGAACCATGCCCGAGCCTCGCAAGATGCCAGCGCCGCGAACAATGCCGAAGAGCAGGACGGGCGAAGCAGCGGACGACGATGACACCGGATCAAAAGCTGACGACAAGCTCAAGCAAGTTCGAGTGGGAATGTCCAAGCAAGAAGTCACCAGCGTCTTGGGCCAACCCGATGAACGGCTTCCCCTCGGACAGGGCGAGGCATGTCTCTATTACGTCTCTGCGCAGGAAGCGATTTTCATTTCGTTCGACAAACAAGGCCGGGTATTCACAGTCCATAAGCAGGATCGTGCGAAATGAGGCGACGGAATGCCGGGACATTTAAAAAAGGACGACGATCACGCAGGAGTTGCGTCAAAACTTGCTCGATTGTGGAAAACATGAAGCGAGCCAACGATATAGATGAAACACTGAAACACGGAGAACATCATGTCCGATCAATGGTACATCGTTCGAGACACTCAACGGCATGGCCCCTTCACTGCCGTTCAGTTGAAAGAAAAGGCGGGCATGGGCCATCTCGCTCCAACCGACTTCGTCCAAAAAACAGGTATGGCAACCCCCGTACAGGCCGCGAAGGTCAAAGGACTTTTCGCTGGGCCGAAGCCAGTCGCCACCGCCGTCTCTTCGTTCGATCATTTGGCGACCCCACCTCGGACGCCGCTCCGATCTCCACGTTCACGAAGCTGGTGGCCGTGGGTGACCGCCACTCTCGTCGTCGTGGCCGGGGTGATCGCCGTGGGCATTGGCGCGTTTGTAACCCTCGGCAAACAGAATCCTTCTCCACGGCCAATCGAGAAGGTTTCCCAAGTTAAGAAGCAGACTTCAGACAAAATAACTGGAGCCAAGAAGACCGTTGACGACATTGTTTCCCAAGCAAACAAGGATGCCCGACTTGACGATCTCCCGATCAAGATTCCTGCCCCTTCCGCCCAGGGAACGCAGCAGCCGGCGCTGCCTCCGAAATCTGTTTCGCCTGTTGGCAAACCTCCAGTATCCTCGAACCCGATGCCCAAATCCGAAAAACCACCCTTGGCGACCACCAAGCCGGTGGAGAACGCCACGGTCTCGGAAGTAGCCGTTCCTATCGCGGTTCTGCCCGGCGGACCTTTCTGGAGCAGTGTCGTCAATCTTTCCTATACACCCGATGGCAAATGTCTTCTTGCCGAAGGCGACAACGGCACCTCCAAAATTTGGAACGTAGAGAGCGGGCAGGAAATGCAGCAACTCCAAACACGCTTGCCACATCACTCCATTAGGAAAGCTCGCATCTCGCCCGATGGCCTATTCGTTGCCGCCTTTGGCCTGGAACAGAACATGCTGGAAATTTGGCGTTTTCAGCAGGACAAAATCGTGTTAGCCAGCACGGTGAGCATTGAGGTTTTGGGAGAGATCGCCGGCGGGGAAATTGCCGGCCAGTGGTCAGGGATGCTTTGGTCCCAGGATGGAAAACAGTTCGTCTCAAGGCGTGGTTTGGGGTTGCAGGTTTGGGGCCAAAAAGGGGCGCAAGCAGCCATTGCAACCCAGACTCCGATTGCCGAGGTCGCTTTTTCCCCAGATGGAAAACAACTCGCAGTCGCCTTCGCGAGAGAAGGGATCAAGGTCTTCGATGTCGCATCAGCCAAAGAAATTACCGTTCTGCCTTTCGACGCACCACTGAAGTCGTGGGAATGGGCATTCCAAGGTTACAAGACGGCGATTATGGGCTTTTCGCGCGACGGAAAACAGCTTGCCACAACGCAACAACGCTGGCCGGGAACCGAAAAGGCAACTACCACGGTGATCCTTTGGAACACTGTCGATTGGAAACCAAGCCAGACGTTGACTGTGCCAGGAACGACCAATTTCCAGTTCCGTGGTTTTTCCCCAGATGGCGGCACCGTGGTGACCAGCGACGGATCGACCCGTTATCAGCTTACGTTGTGGGATTCGGCCACGGGCAAAATGCGACAGCGAACCGAGGGGGTGGATGCGAATTTCGTATTCTTCAGTCCAGACGGAAAGCACTTGGTAGCAGGCGGCGGGGAGTATTTCGTGAAATCCAAGCCGGTTCACTTCGTTCACGTTTGGGATGCGGCAAAAGGGCAACTCATTTCGCGGATCAAGGACGAGATGATTTCCGCTGTAACCATGTCCCCAGACGGCAATCGAATCTCTACCGGCAACCTTCGCAAGGCGGTCAAGATTTGGGATTGGAGAAAGGGCGTTGCCGTCGCCGTGGCTAGTCCAGGGAACGCATCAGGAGAAGGGACCAAAACGGCTCCAATGCGGCTGACGGCATTTCAGTTGTACGGGGAGTTCCAGAAAGACCGCTCGGCGGCGATGGAGAAATTCAAAGGGAAGTGGGTGGCGGTTCAGGGTGAGGTGACAACCCGAGATGACAGTCCCAAGAACTTTCGCGGCACCATTTTGATTGGTTTGCGTGGCTCCCTCAAGAAGGGTGAGCAAGTGGCGTGTTACCTCGCAAAGCGTAATCAAGCCATGCTCGACCGTCTTGATGATGCCGCCACGCCATTCCTCTTGGGAAGAGTATCTGGCGCAGGAATGAGCGAAGAGAGCAAGTTGATGGAAGTGCAACTGATCGAATGCGAAGTTCCGCCACAACGCTGAAATCGCCCGGGAATTGCTGGTTGATTACGTTGATTAAGGTAGAAACGGTGGAGAAGGAACGCAAACGCTTCGAACTTTGATTCCCCACGAAGGCCGTCTTAGCCGATGCCCGAAGCCGAAATTGGCAAAGTGCTTGAGCAGGCCCACGGTCAAATGAAACAGGAGCCGAGCATGGATTCCGATAGACCCATTTCGCCCATCTGTGCTGCTCTCCTGCATTCGCTCGCGAACGGGGATGCGGCAATGCTGACGCGGCTTCGGCACTTCATTTTGGATGCGTCAGACATGTTGGCCGACCGCTGGATGATGTTCCGCCTTGCCGAGCGAGATGCGTGGAAAACGGTCGAACTCTATCTGCTCCAACGCCTGATCGAACGCCGGTTTCGCGAAGGAGAGCTTGACGCCTGGGTCGAGTTGACGCCGTTTGGGGAGGATCTTCAACAGGCGTTGGAACGTGAGTTCGAGCAGCACGGCTCTTTCGACTGGCCAGCCGAGCCGCAGAGCTTCGACGTGGCGGCGTGTCTCGAACTGCGTGCCGCTCGCCTCGCCGGTGAACTCTATGCCGAGCGACTCGGCTACGACGAAGTGGTCGCCGACCCCATTGACGGCAGCCTGGAGATTCAAAAGCGGTTTGCCGCTGCCCTCCGAGAAGAGTTCCCGCTGCTCGCCCAGGTCGTGATGCACGAAGATCTCGACGTAGTAGCTCTGACTTGGAACTATTTGACCTTCCGATTACGGGCGAATGAAGAAATGCGGGGCGATTTCGGCCCCATCGGGGAAGCCATTATCGACAGATCAATGTCGCCTATCTCCGATCTCGCCATGCACTTCTACAACTGGCCGGAAATGGTTGAGGAACTGATTGGCGATGTCCTGGCGGATAGCGCGTTGAGGCAACGCCGACGCTTGGAGGCTGCGCACGAAAGGCTTCGTCGTCCCCTTTTGCCAGAGGAAGCTGCGGAACTCAAACGTCAGGCCAGAGCCGAAGTCCAGACCATACTCAGTCAGAGCGTTCCCATCCAGGCAGAGACGCTTGCAGAAGCCTTCGCAGAGGCCGAACGACTGAAAGCAAGCGAGAACGTGCTTATGGCCCAGAACAGCCTGTGGTCGTGGTTCTGTGCCTTGTCGCCAGACCAACAAGCCGCCATCGGTATTGTCGAAGAGGGCAAGTACGCCAAGGTTCGGTTCTACTCAAAGGTGAGTGTTCGGATGAAATCCAAGAAATCATGATGCGAAGCACTTCTTCGCAGAATTCTGAGGCGGGTTGGTCGCTGACTTGTACTGACGCATTGCAAGAGAGCCTTCGACCAATAGGAGCGGATTCCATGAAGAAACTGATTGTCCCGCGAACCCAATTCGATTTGGACAAATTCGTGAAGGCCGTTCACGACTTCAACCTGTCGATGGGCGTTGATGAGGCTTTCCTCATTGTGGAAGATGGCGTGGCTGTCAACGAAAGCGACTTTGCCGACTTGCTGGACGACGGGGAAGCGGAAATCCCCAACGATCCCGTGGACCGTCTGAAGGCGGGCCACACGCTGTTCTGCCATTTCGCCCTGTGCCGTGACTTCGACCTTCTCGTCTGCGCAGACGGCACCGAGATTGAAGTACCGGACCTTGATGCCGAGGAAGACGAGGACGATGAGGATGAAGGCGAAAACGAGCCAACGCGGCGGCTGACAACAAAGCAGCGAAAGTTGATCGAGAAGACCTGTTGCGACGAAAACCGCTCCTACGGAATTCTGCTCGCGTTGGAACAGGACAAGCTGGTCTTCCAATCCGTGCTGTCGTGCGATCTGAATGGCCAAGCCGAGGTCGAGATCACCAAAGATACTGGACTTGTCGAGAAGCCAATAGTCAAGTTCATCAACTCGTTCGTGAGGAAAGCTCATTCGGGAGTCATGAAACGCCGTGAGTGAGACGGCCAGGATGCCGCCCCCCTGTCCAGCCACTTCACGGGTCGCCCGCGATTTTTCCGGGCGGCTCTTCGGTTTTTCCTTCAATCTGGGCGGCACAGGGCGGACATCAGAATATGACTAAAAAAGAAACAGGCGAAGAGCAAGCCGAGGAAGCCATGATAGGGATGTTATGAAAAGGAGACTCCGAGTCGGTTCTCACATTGTTGATATTGTGGCGGCAGTGGTGAAATGCGAACAGGCCGGCTAATAGCCGGACTCCCACCCCAATGGCAATCGGGCCTATCATCTGATCCCTTCCTTCGCCGCAACCCCTTGAGCCAACAGGACAATGAATAGCATGACCCGTTCTTGTCGGCACGGATATAGGAATCCAGACACTCTGGCACCGACGCCCTGGCCAACGTATGATCTCTGCATGAACCGTATCACACGACTTCCTGTGGACGAGATCGTCCTCGGCCACCGTCGCCGGCCCCTTAACCTTGCCCATGTCGCGGACCTCGCCGATAGCATCACCACCATCGGGTTGCTGCAAAGCCTCGTCGTGACCAGAGAAAACCTGCTTGTTGCCGGTCGTCACCGTCTGGAGGCCGTCAAGCGGCTCGGGTGGGCCACAGTGCCGGTCACGATGATCGAACTCTCAGACATTCAGTCCGACCTCGCCACTCTGGATGAGAACCTCGTCCGCAACGACCTGTCGCGTCTCGAACGCTTCGAGCATGTCGTTCGCCGCGTCGATCTGCTCGACGCCCTCGGCCACCGCAAGGTAAACGGGAGGCCGAGAAAGGCCGACACCGTGTCGGGGTTCTCCAAGGGGACCGACGACCTCGCCGCCGAGTCCGGGTTGAGCGGCAGGACGCTCCAGCGAGCGACAAGCATCGTGTCGGCCATCCCCGAGGACGTGCGGGAGATGCTCAAAAAGACGCTGTGGGCGGACTCCACCACCGAGTTGTTGCGGCTTTCACGGCTCGCCCCATCAGATCAGAAGGCTGTTGCCGAGAGGCTCGTTGCAGGTGACCGAGGTGCCGTCAACGACCTCTTCCTGGCTGTCAAGCGGCAAAGACGACAAGAAGAAGCTACCCGTCTAACTGCTCGTCAAGGCACTGACGATGAAAACGTCCACGTTGGCTCGTTCGAGAAACTCGGCCACGTCATGCCAGATGGAACGGTGGCGCTCTTCCTTGCCGATCCACCCTATGCCGAGGTGCCGATCTACGGCAAGATTGCACATCTGGCAGCCCAAAAATTACGGCCCGGCGGTTGGCTGGCCGCGTATTACTCGACACATCTCCTTGGCGAGGTGATGCGGCACTTGGGCGACCACTTGCAATACTACTGGACAATCGCCATCCGTTGCACAGCGGTAAGCAAGCAGAGTCATGCCTTCCGGGTGCGCACGGGTTGGAAGGGCATCCTGATTTTTCAAAAGCAGCCGCGAACGAAGCCGCCGGATTGGCTGAACGACTTTTATGCCGGTGACGGAGCAGAAAAAGACCACCACCGCTGGGAACAGCCGGTTACCGAAGCGAGATACTTGATCGAACGTCTGACAAACCCTGGCGACTGGATCGCTGACGTGACATGTGGCAGTGGATCTTCGCTGGTGGCGGCGAAATTGGCGTCGAGAAGGTGGATCGGTATCGACGCTGACCCGGACGCTGCCTCAGTCGCGCGGCTGCGTCTCCGTGAATCCAACCGTGATCCCGCTCAATGATGACATTCGCGAAAATCTCATTGATTTGGCTTCATGTCATCGCGGGTCATGGCCAGTTGTAAACCCTTCATCCTCTTTGCGTTCAGTGGTAGCACGGTAGCACGATGCCTGTTGACGACGCTGTCGGCATTGGGTAGCATTCATACTCGATAGGATTTCTGGCAACATGACGTGCTGCCGACCACGACATAGCTTGTGCGGACGCAAGATGGCCTCGCAAGTTCCAGTGGCCCCAACCGGGGCGATGGGACACGAATGGCCACGGCGAATTCCCAGAGGGATGAGCATCTTCCCTTTCTCCCTGCCGAAACCCCTACTTGGATCACCCCGGATCTCGTTCAGCACACGATACGGCTCTGGTCCCGTTACGAGCCTCGGCCCGTGACGAGTGAGGACGCGGTCGAGATGATCCTGCACATCGGCGAGCTTTTCGAGGCATTGGGACTGGCCTCGGCAGACTCAAAGGAGGCACGACCATGAAGAAAAAGTATGTCGCCCTGGCCCGCGTCAGTTCCCGCGAGCAAGAGCGAGAGGGATTCAGCCTGGACGTGCAGGAAGACGCCTTACGGGCCTACGCCGGGCGTCACGACGGTGTGATCGTCAAGTTGTGGCGGATCGCGGAGACGGCGTCGAAGGAGGACGAACGGACCACCTTCAAGGAGTTGGTCCGCTACGTCAAGACGCACGCCGCCGACCTTGACGGCATCCTGTTCTATAAGATCGACCGCGCGGCCCGGCACCTGCCCGACTACGTCAAGTTGGAGGAGTTGGAGTCGGAGTACGGTGTGCCGTTCATCTCCATCTCCCAGCCGACCGAGAACACGCCAGCGGGCCGCATGATGCGACGGACGATGGCCAACATGGCGGCGTTCTTCACTGAACAGCAGTCGCTTGACGTGAAAGATGGACTCGCTCGCCGTGTTCAGAGCGGACTCTTCCCAGGCAAGGCTCCGTTCGGCTACCGCAACATCCGCGTGGAGAAGCGGGGGCTGATCGAGGTCCACCCCGAGAACGCACCCAAGGTCCGGCGCATCTTCCACCTCTACGCTTTCCACAACCACACGCTCGACACCCTGCTCGACGCCCTGCACAAGGAGGGCGTCACTTACACCGTGTCGGTGCCACGGTTCGGTCGCAGCAAGCTATACGAGATTCTGCGGGACCGCTCCTACGTCGGCGAGATCGAGTTCCAAGGTCAGTGGTTGCCCGGCAAGCACCCGCCGCTCATCGACCGGCCCACCTGGGACCGGGTGCAGGCTCTCCTGGGCGACAAGGTCCGCCGGTCCCACGATCTTCTGTACGCCGGCGAGTTGATACACTGCGGACACTGCCAGCGACCGATCACCGGCGAGCGAGTCTTCAAGAAGACAAAGGATGGACAGCGCGAGTACATCTATTACCGCTGTGCCGGCTACTTGGCCGAGGGGCATCCTCGGGTCCGGGTCAGAGACTTCCACATCGACAATGAGGTGCTGGCCATGTTCGACCGGCTGCGTGTGGCCGACGCCGAGGTGCGCGAATGGTTCGTGGCCGTGTTGCGAGCAAAGACGAAGGGCGAGCAGGAAGCGTCACGGGTTCGAGCCGATGAGCTTCAGCGGCAACTCTCCCAGGTCCGGCAGCAGCAGGACCGGCTGGTGAACCTGCGGCTGGCCGACGAAATCGACGCCGACACCTATGCCCGGAAGGGAACCGAACTTCGGGACCGTGTTGCCGGCCTAGAACTACAACTTCAGGCGTGCAGCCGCAGCCGCGATGAATGCGCCGAACTGGCGATCAAGACGTTTGAACTTTCGCAAAGCCTGAAAGAGAAGTGGCTTGTGGCGGACAACGACGCCAAGCGTCGTATTCTCGAAATTGTCGGTTTGAACTACACCCTGATCGACGTAAATCTCGTCTGCGAAATGAGAAAGCCCTTCGGCTTACTGGCCGAAGGGCTTCCCAACGAACAAAGTCGGGGCGACAGGATTCGAACCTGCGACTTCGTGGTCCCAAACCACGCGCTCTAGCCAAGCTGAGCTACGCCCCGCACACATTCATCGTATCGAATTCGACCCGCGCCTACCACCGCTCACGCGCCGCGAATCACTTCCAGGACACGCATGAAGTCGTCGTTGTTCGCGAATTCGATCACGATCTTGCCCTTGTCCTTCGAACGTAACTGAATCGCTACCGGCGTCGCTAGCTTCTGCCGCAACTCCGTCTCCAGCCCAATCACGTGCGCCGTTTTGGGTTCCCGCCTCGGCGTCTCCGTCTCGACGGGCGCCTCCTTCTTCTTCGCCGGTTCCGGCGCCGGGGCGTTCTGCTCGCGCAGCAAATTCTCCGTCCCCTTCACGCTCAGGCCCATCGCCACGATCTGCTTGAAGACCGTTTCTTGCTTCTCGGCGCCGCGCACGCTCTTGAGGATCTTGGCATGCGTTTCGGTGATCTGATTCGAGCGCAAACCGTCCTGCACCGCCGTCGGCAAGTCGAGCAAGTTGATCAGGTTCGTGATCGTCGAACGGGCCAGGCCGAGGCGCTGGGCGAGTTCGTCATGGGAGATTCCGAAGCGATCGACGTACTCCTTGAAGCCCTGCGCTTTTTCGATCGGGTTGAGATCCGCACGCTGGACGTTCTCGACGAGAGCCGCCTCGAGGGTCTGCTGATCGTTGAAGTCGACGATGCGGACCGGCACGCTGGAGAGCCCCGCTTCTTGTGCAGCCCGGAGTCGGCGCTCGCCGGCGATGAGCTGATACTCCTCGCCGACTTGCCGAACGACCAGCGGTTGGAGGACGCCGAGCGATTTGATGCTGGCGGAGAGAGAGGAGATTTCGTCGGTGTCGAAGGACTTGCGCGGCTGGTACGGGTTGTGTTTGATCCTGTCGAGCGCGAGTTCATTGGTGTTTTCGAGGGTGGCGGTGTCGCCGCCGAGGAGGGCGTCGAGCCCGCGGCCGAGTTTTCGCTTTTCCATGGCTGGCTCCGAAAGAGAAGAGAATCCGTTCTGGGGACGGATTGTACCCACAGGGGCGTTTGCAGAACAAGATGTTCCGCGCGGAACATGAAACGGGCGCGCCAATCCTTTCCGGCACTCATGCGGCATTCCAGTATGCGGCCCATTGGCTGCTGTAGTTGAGACAGCAGAGTTCGCCCATTTTGTTGGCGTTCTCCACCTTCCAACGGGCGCCCGTCTGTTTCAATCGCTTGCCGATCAGGTTTTTGGCGGCCCCTTCCACCATGCCGCTGCCGATGCTTTTGCCCTGGTGAAGGCGAAGGCGG